>NZ_JBHULX010000040.1:0-4607 GCF_042684685.1 Aquimarina hainanensis
ACATATATCAACTGATCTGGACTTATTTTAACCTCTGGAATCGATACACTTTGTCCTTGTAATATTTGTTCTCCTTGATCCAGTAAAACAGAGGTCTTTACCAGTTTGTTTTCTTTGAAGAGGTGTAATACATCAGAATGTGTGACAACCAAACTCGCATTTGTATCTTGTAAAATAAAATCAATACGCTCCTGTGGGTATGAAGGATCTATCGGAACATAAGCCCCTCCTGCCTTGATAATTCCTAAGATACCAACTACCATGGCTAATGACCTATCAATACATATAGGAACTAACGTCTCTTTTCCAATTCCTTGTTCTATTAAATAATGTGCTAGCTGATTCGACCTCTCTTCTAACTCCCTATAGCTCATTGTAGCTCCTTCAAACTCTAAAGCAATAGCCTCTGGAAATGCTTTAACCTGATCTCTAAACAAGTCTATAACTGTCTTATCACTAGGGTATGATACTTCCGTGTTATTAAAAAGAGTTAGTAATTCCTCTTTTTCTTCTTTACCTAAATAGGTTAACTCTCCTAAAGTTTTTACTCCACTTGTAATACTACTTAATAATTGATAAATGTGTTTTTCAATCATTACTACCACATCATCGGGTAGTATCGTATTATTATAAGTCAGCTTTATTGATATTCCTTCTTCTGTATCAAAAACACAGAGCGATAATGTATAATTTGTGTTTTCTTTACTTTCTATGTTTTTTATGGTTAAATCAAAAGAAGTACTATCCAAATTTTCTATCGGATAATTTTCAAAAACCATAAGGGTATCAAAACAAGGACTCGATACAACAGACTGCTTTTCTATCTCTAGCAATGATAAATAACCATGATCCTCTCTTCCTATTGTGTGACCTCGCTGTAATTCTTGTAACCAATCTACAATATTTGCCTGACTTTCTATATGACTACATACTGGAATAGTATTTATATATAATCCTACTTTGTCTGCAATTCCTTCTACATCAGAATTCCTACCTGATATTGTTGCTCCAAAAGTAACAGCTGAAATCCCTGTATACTTAGATAACAAATAACTCCATGTCCCCTGCAATACCGTGCTAGTGGTAATATGGTTCTGTTCTGCAAAACTATTTATCTGATTACTAACTTCTTTAGAAATTAATAAAGTCCTCTCTGAGTTCCCAAATGTTTTATTTCTTTCTGAAACATTCCCTGTAAAAGGAAGATAAGTAGCTTGCTCTATACCCGAAAGATATCTTCCCCAATAAGCTAGCCCTTCAGTTCTATTTTGACTATTTATATAATCTATATGAGAACGATAATTATCCGTACTCAATACTGTCAACTCTGTACCATTTACCATTTGCTGGTAAACTTCTATAAAATTGCTCATCAACTTGGCAAATGACCAACCATCCCATAATATATGGTGATTAGTAAAAACCATACGAACTGTATCGGAATCTACCTTAAATAGTGTTATTCTGAAAAGAGGTTCCTTCTCAAAATCAAAATTTGTCTGTTTGTCTTTTTCCAAAAATGATTGAATCGCTACTTCTTTCTCCCCTGCTGAATAGGACGTATAATCATACATCTGAACAGGTAGTTCCATTGACTCATATACACATTGTACGGGAATAGCTAATTCATTGGCATAAATACAACTTCTTAAAGTACTGTGTCCGTCCATTAAGACCTTCCAACTTTTCAGAAAAGAATCTTTTGAAAAATTACCTGCTAGATCACAGTGAAATTGAACCAAATAAGCCGTATCCTCAGGATTGTATAAACTATGAAATAGCATCCCTTGTTGTAAAGCCGTCAACGGATAAATATCCTCTATTTTAGAATTAAGTAACCTTTCTCTACCCTGCTTAAAGTTTACCAGATTCGTATAGGAAATTTTTGAAGGTAACCCATAATCTCCTGGTGTTTTTTCTCTGTCCGAAAGAACTTTACAATGATGTATAATTGATCGTAGAATCTTATCAAATTTATCGGACAACGTTTTTATTGTATTTTCCTCGTATCGATGACTATCATAACTCCAGTTTATCTCTAACTGCCCCTGAACTATAATACTATTGATTGCAATTTTATTAGGATTCTGATTTTTTAAACCAAATGCTTCTCCTGTATTTTCGTTGGATATCGATAGTAAAGAGTTCTCAGATGCATTATAATGATCAAAATCACCTAAATAGTTAAAAATAAGATCTTCATACTGCAATGACAATTCTTCTCTTATTTCTTCCTCTGACAGGTATCGCAATATTGGATAATTGATCCCTTTCTTAGGGATTTCTCTAAGGCTATCTTTTGTTCTTGAAATAAGATCTTCATAACTAACCGTGCCTGATGAAGGAACCGATAAACAAACAGGGTACAAACTAGTAAACCAACCTATTGTTCTGCTCAAATCAACATCTCTGAATAACTCTTCCCGTCCATGCCCCTCTAAACCTATAACAAACTCAGATGATGAAATCCATCCTTCCATGGTTTTTGACAAAGCACTTAATAAGATATCATTAATCTCTGTCCCATAGGCATGGTGAATCTCTTGTGTTAAAGACGTTGTATCTGCTCTAGATAATCGTGTTTGAATTGTATGCGTTTGCTCATAAGTTGTCTCTATATCACTAGAAAAGTCAACAGGTAAAGGTCTATACTTAGACAGCACTTCTTTCCAATAACTATATTCTAATTGTGTGGATGGTAAAACGGCATACTCTTGTAATTTTTCTGTCCACTGACGATAAGAAGTCCCTTTTGCCGGTAAAATAGTTGAACCCTCTATAGCCTCTTTAGATAATAAAACCTCTAAATCTTCAAGTAAAACTCGCCACGAAATACCATCTATGGCTAGGTGATGAATGGTTAAAAATAATCTATTCTTCTTTTCTGTATGTGGCGTATGAATCAGTAATGCTCGTAAAAGATCCCCTTCTTTGATATTTAATTCTGATTGATAGCTATTACATAAATCAGGTATTTCGGATAATGATGTAACACTACATGCTGATGGCTTTCCTATAAAATTACTATAACGCTGTTCTACCCCTTCTAAGGAGAAATCATACTTTAAACGTAAGGCATCATGATGATGAAATAATTGAAGAAAACATACTGCTAACCTATCAATAGATATAGACTTAGGAATTGTAAGAATAAGTGATTGGTTATAATGATTCGATGCCTTATAATCTTGTTCAAAAAAGTAATGTTGGATAGGATGCAAAGGTACCTCTCCTGATAAAAGCCCCTCTTCTGTTACCGTATCAAAAGCCAACTGTAAATTCGAACAAATACCGGATATTGTCTGATAATCAAAAATATCTTTAACCTGATAGTGTATGTCTAATGATTTACTTTTACTAACTAACTGAATCGCTTTTATAGAGTCCCCTCCTAATTCAAAGAAATTATCCTCAACCCCTATTTTTGCTATACCTAAAAGCTCTTCCCAAACTGATACTAATTCTTTTTCTTCTTCCGTGGTTGGAGCTACATAGTTGTTAATCCTACTAAAAGAAGTTTCTGGTGCTGGTAATGCTTTCTTATCTATCTTCCCATTATGTGTCAAAGGAAAGTCATCTAAGAAAACATAAACCCCGGGAACCATATAATCAGGAAGCTTTTCTGACAAATAACGCTTTAACTCCTGATGTTCAATATCGTCCGATAAAACTGTTTTGATATAAGCAACTAATCGCTTATGACCACTATTATCAGGTATAGCTACTACTATAGATTGCTGGATACTTTCTTTGGTGGCTATGATTGATTCTATCTCTCCTAATTCGATTCGGTAACCTCGAATCTTTACCTGATTATCTTTCCTTCCTATAAACTCTAAGGTGCCATCGGGTAGCCATCTGGCTAAGTCTCCCGATTTATAAACCCGTTCTCCTTTCTTAAAAGGATGGGCTACAAATCGTTCTGCCGTTAAATCCGGACGGTTTAAGTATCCTCTAGCTAATTGAGTACCTCCTATATATAATTCTCCTGTGACTCCAATCGGTAATAGTGATAAGTCTTCCGATAAAACATAAACAGAAGTATTAGGTAGTGGAGAACCTATAGTGGCTATTGTCCCCTTATATAAAGGACTACTAGACATAGATGTAGCAACACTATTTTCTGTTGGACCATATTCATTTATTACTTTTATTCCTTGAGCCTGAAATTTTTCAACCAAAGAAATTATAATAGCCTCCCCAGCAGAAATAATAGTTTTAAGAGAAAATAGGTGATCTTGTAAAATTTCTTGATATGTTGGAGGAAGAGTCGCTACAGTAATTTTTTGTTCACTAATCACTTTTCCTATATCATCTTTAGAATGAACAGTATCTTTATTAACAATAATAAGTTTTGCTCCAGAGAGTAAACAGGGATATAACTCGAAACCAAAAGCATCGAATGATATTGAAGCAAATTGTAAAATACGATCTTCCGAATTTAATCCAATCTCTGTAATTTGGCTTACAGCTAAGTTCATAATCCCCTTATGCTCACATAACACCCCTTTAGGCGTTCCTGTAGTTCCAGAAGTGTATATCACATATATCAACTGATCTGGACTTATTTTAACCTCTGGAATCGATACACTTTGTCCTTGTAATAT
>NZ_JBHULX010000041.1:0-2178 GCF_042684685.1 Aquimarina hainanensis
ATACTCCCGGTCTGCCGACTCCCGAACAACAGCCCCTTCAATAAGCATAGGGTCATAGGTAATTTCTTCTGTCGGTTGACCTGCTACAATACGTGTAGTTATTAGCTGTTTTACTTTGATATAACTAATCTGTCCATCTTCTGTATAGTAATGACCCGAGGTATACAACCCAGACCCGGAAGGAGCCGGATCATGCGCTTCATGACGAGGGTTTCGCCAACTGTTATGTTTCCCGGATGAAGTACGCGTGCTTATCAATTCATTAGATGTACTAAATATGGATAATACGCTGGAATTTTCTATTATACCACTGCCTCCTGTGGTCTGATCATTATAAACAGCTCCTCTATACGCCCCGTATTGACCTAAAGGTTTCATATCATTCCTTAAAATCGAATGGGAAATACTACAACTAAGCGAGGATGAACTAACCACATCTGAAGGGGCACCTCCATCTAAAACACCCTCTTGACAGGGAGCATTACAGGCTCTGATCAAAGCGTCCCACTGTATAGCAAAAACAGCAGCTAAACGCGTCTTTTCTTCCTCTAATTCAATAGCTGATAAATGGGATAAGGATGAATAATCATATGCCTCTATCTGGGTGGTCACATACTGAGACTTGCTCCCATAATCCGATAGCAGAGCTGCCTCGCATTCACTACAAGTCATAAAACAACCTTCGAAACTAAGAACAGGAAGGTTACTTACTTCTTCCGGACTGATATAACACGCATCATTAGCATCCTGAAGCCTGGCTACATAGGCATCTGCATAAGATGCTAAGGCTTCTCTGTCGACCGACAAACTCTTGCTTATGGTATAACTACCTCTTGGAACCGAAGCCGTCGCTTCCGGCAAAATAAAAGTTCCTGAAGTCACTCTACTCATATCTACCTTTTCTACCAATGGGGTGGCGAGTAAAGAAACCCCGTCCAAATCCTCAATAGCTATTTCCAGATCATAAACAAAAGGATATTGAACAACCGTAGTAGGACTACAATTATCTTCAAAAAAAGGAGCATTCGACAGTGTATAATTAAATCGATAGCCCCTATCAAAGGCTGAAACCTTCGTCCCCCCATATTCCAACGCGTCATATAAAGGACCAAATCCCCCTGTGCTCGTTTTAATAGTATTATCTAAAGCCGTATCCTTTGCTCCGCGACTGAGTTTGCCCAGTAAATCAACCGTCATTTCCTGATGAAGACTTGTGTCTTGCTCTTCTGCAAGCCCCGTTAACCCTGTCCCCGCTGCATCGCCCGATAAAGCCGTAGCAATGGTACGACCCTGAGGATCGAGATAACTAACACTTGCCTGACCATTAGGATCAATGACCAGATTCTTCTTATAATGACCGTGATGACCTACATTATAACCAAACAAACGGTTTAATTCTTTCTGTTCGGGGGTACCATAATAATACTCCATCTCTTTGCCTCTTCCTAGCTGATGGGTGATTCCTACCCCGCTTTTTCTGCGGATACGACCTGTATTATCAGGCATATATTCTATCTGTGAAAACGGATGACCCCTTGCATCTGCAATACGAGAACGAAAAGGAGTTGTCAGATCGTTTGCCAATCCATAGTATTTACTCGCTCCACTGGAAGGATCCATGCCCTTATCTGTCGTTGGCTGATCCAAAATATTCTGATGATCCAGATCAAAATCTTCATAATCATAGGGAGCTCCAGGCAATAATGAACTCTGATTAAAATCTCGAACATACCCTAATTGTGACCAAGTCGTAGGTACTGGCAACACTTCTATGGCTGATCGACCCTGAGCGTCATAAATAACTTCGCCAACAACAACATGATCGTCCGTATTGAGTTTGGTAACTGTCTGACGATTACGCAACGTACCATCAAAATAACTAACCACTTCCTTCTTCTTCCCTTCTTCTGCATAACTCGCCTGAAACTGCCAGTTCTTGCCTTCTTCATGATCCGAAGTAATTGTATAATAATCAGGCCAATCTGAAACACTTGTTTTGGGAAGAACCCCACTGCTCCAACGACCGTATTGATATTTTGAAATGTTAGACGTATAATGTCCCACTGCACGAACTCTGTAAATCAAATAGCCTTTGCTGTAAATTAAAGGAATCGAATAACCAGTAGCCTTTGTCTGAATACGAGTACTATTATCTTTAAAATCAAGAGTGCTAAAAGC
>NZ_JBHULX010000042.1:0-514 GCF_042684685.1 Aquimarina hainanensis
ATAATGCCAATGTAACAGGAGAATCAACTTCCCTGCAAACAACAACAACCATTAATGATGTACTGACCAATACCAGTGGAACAGATCAGACAGTAACCTATACGATAACCCCTAGTGGAAGTAACGGATGTACTGCCGATGCCTATACAGTAACAGTAACCGTACAACCGGAACCAACTCTGGATGCAACAGATCTAACTAACACCAGCTGTAGTGATGTAGCACTTAGCAGAGACCTGACTCTTGATGTGACTGAAACAGGAACAACCTTTACATGGATTGCAGCGGATAATGCCAATGTAACAGGAGAATCAACTTCCCTGCAAACAACAACAACCATTAATGATGTACTGACCAATACCAGTGGAACAGATCAGACAGTAACCTATACGGTAACTCCTAGTGGAAGTAACGGATGTACTGCCGATGCCTATACAGTAACAGTAACTGTACAACCGGAACCAACACTGGATGCAACAGATCTAACTAACACCAGCTGTAGTGATGTAGCACT
>NZ_JBHULX010000043.1:0-1196 GCF_042684685.1 Aquimarina hainanensis
ATACTCCCGGTCTGCCGACTCCCGAACAACAGCCCCTTCAATAAGCATAGGGTCATAGGTAATTTCTTCTGTCGGTTGACCTGCTACAATACGTGTAGTTATTAACTGTTTTACTTTGATATAACTAATCTGTCCATCTTCTGTATAGTAATGACCCGAGGTATACACCCCAGACCCGGAAGGAGCCGGATCATGCGCTTCATGACGAGGGTTTCGCCAACTGTTATGTTTCCCGGATGAAGTACGCGTGCTTATCAATTCATTAGATCTACTAAATATAGATAATACGCTGGAATTTTCTATTATACCACTGCCTCCTGTGGTCTGATCATTATAAACAGCTCCTCTATACGCCCCGTATTGACCTAAAGGTTTCATATCATTCCTTAAAATCGAATGGGAAATACTACAACTAAGCGAGGATGAACTAACCACATCTGAAGGGGCACCTCCATCTAAAACACCCTCTTGACAGGGAGCATTACAGGCTCTGATCAAAGCATCCCACTGTATAGCAAAAACAGCAGCTAAACGCGTCTTTTCTTCCTCTAATTCAATAGCTGATAAATGGGATAAGGATGAATAATCATATGCCTCTACCTGGGTGGTCACATACTGAGACTTGCTCCCATAATCCGATAGCAGGGCTGCCTCGCATTCACTACAGGTCATAAAACAACCTTCGAAACTAAGAACAGGAAGGTTACTCACTTCTTCCGGACTGATATAACACGCATCATTAGCATCCTGAAGCCTGGCTACATAGGCATCTGCATAAGATGCTAAGGCTTCTCTGTCGACCGACAAACTCTTGCTTATGGTATAACTACCTCTTGGAACCGAAGCCGTCGCTTCCGGCAAAATAAAAGTTCCTGAAGTCACTCTACTCATATCTACCTTTTCTACCAATGGAGTGGCGAGTAAAGAAACCCCGTCCAAATCCTCAATAGCTATTTCCAGATCATAAACAAAAGGATATTGAACAACCGTAGTAGGGCTACAATTATCTTCAAAAAAAGGAGCATTCGACAGTGTATAATTAAATCGATAGCTCCTATCAAAGGCTGAAACCTTCGTCCCTCCATATTCCAGCGCGTCATATAAAGGACCAAATCCCCCTGTGCTCGTTTTAATAGTATTATCTAAAGCCGTATCCTTTGCTCCGCGACTGAGTTTGCCCAGTAAATCAACCGTCA
>NZ_JBHULX010000043.1:1206-2155 GCF_042684685.1 Aquimarina hainanensis
AAAGCCCCGTTAACCCTGTCCCCGCTGCATCGCCCGATAAAGCCGTAGCAATGGTACGACCCTGAGGATCGAGATAACTAACACTTGCCTGACCATTAGGATCAATGACCAGATTCTTCTTATAATGACCGTGATGACCTACATTATAACCAAACAAACGGTTTAATTCTTTCTGCTCGGGGGTACCATAATAATACTCCATCTCTTTGCCTCTTCCTAGCTGATGGGTGATTCCTACCCCGCTTTTTCTGCGGATACGACCTGTATTATCAGGCATATATTCTATCTGTGAAAACGGATGACCCCCTGCATCTGCAATACGAGAACGAAAAGGAGTTGTCAGATCGTTTGCCAATCCATAGTATTTACTCGCTCCACTGGAAGGATCCATGCCCTTATCTGTCGTTGGCTGATCCAAAATATTCTGATGATCCAAATCAAAATCTTCATAATCATAGGGAGCTCCAGGCAATAATGAACTCTGATTGAAATCTCGAACATACCCTAATTGTGACGAAGTTGTAGGTACTGGCAACACTTCTATGGCTGATCGACCCTGAGCGTCATAAATAACTTCGCCAACAACAACATGATCGTCCGTATTGAGTTTGGTAACTGTCTGACGATTACGCAACGTACCATCAAAATAACTAACCACTTCCTTCTTCTTCCCTTCTTCTGCATAACTCGCCTGAAACTGCCAGTTCTTGCCTTCTTCATGATCCGAAGTAATTGTATAATAATCAGGCCAATCTGAAACCCTTGTTTTGGGAAGAACCCCACTGCTCCAACGACCGTATTGGTATTTTGAAATGTTAGTCGTGTAATGTCCCACTGCACGAACCCTGTAAATCAAATAGCCTTTGCTGTAAATTAAAGGAATCGAATAACCAGTAGCCTTTGTCTGAATACGAGTACTATTATCTTTAAAATCAAGAGTGCTAAAAGC
>NZ_JBHULX010000044.1:0-690 GCF_042684685.1 Aquimarina hainanensis
ATCCTGATAATCCAGCCCTCCTGTACCATCGGTATTGGGTAACGGTAGCATCGTTCCGCCATCTCCTGTACCTGCAACCGTATTATCATCTGTATCAACACTATCAGCAAATCCATCGCCATCGACATCAACCATAGAGGTTGGATCTCCCGGGGTTGGGTAATCTATCGCTCCATCGCCATCAGTATCTACTCCTCCAGCTTCACTAATATCTGTTAGCCCATCATTATCACTATCTAAATCCAGGCTATCTATAATACCATCATTATCACTGTCCGGTGACGGTAAATTGGTTCCGCCATCTCCTGTTCCTGCAACCGTATTATCATCCGTATCAACACTATCTGCAAATCCATCACCATCAGTATCGGTAATTCCATCTAAAACTCCATCGCCATCTGCATCAACTCCTCCGTTTTCTATTGTATCTGAAATTCCATCATTATCACTATCTAAATCTAAGTAATCTACAACTCCATCATTATCCTGGTCTCCTACAACCAGAGCCGTTCCGCCATCTCCTGTACCTGCAACTGTATTATCATCCGTATCAACACTATCAGCAAATCCATCACCATCAACATCTGCCATAGAGGTTGGATCTCCCGGAGTCGGGTAGTCTATCGCTCCGTCTCCATCGGTATCAACTCCTCCGTTTTCTACGATATCTGCAACTCCATCATTATCACT
>NZ_JBHULX010000045.1:0-290 GCF_042684685.1 Aquimarina hainanensis
TGGATTGCAGCGGATAATGCCAATGTAACAGGAGAATCAACTTCCCTGCAAACAACAACAACCATTAATGATGTACTGACCAATACCAGTGGAACAGATCAGACGGTAACCTATACGGTAACCCCTAGTGGAAGTAACGGATGTACTGCCGATGCCTATACGGTAACAGTAACTGTACAACCGGAACCAACCCTAGATGCAACAGATCTAACTAACACCAGCTGTAGTGATGTAGCACTTAGCAGAGACCTAACTCTTGATGTGACTGAAACAGGAACAACTTTTACATG
>NZ_JBHULX010000045.1:300-369 GCF_042684685.1 Aquimarina hainanensis
AGTAACCTATACGGTAACTCCCAGTGGAAGTAACGGATGTACTGCCGATGCCTATACGGTAACAGTAAC
>NZ_JBHULX010000045.1:409-820 GCF_042684685.1 Aquimarina hainanensis
TGTACAACCGGAACCAACACTGGATGCAACAGATCTAACTAACACCAGCTGTAGTGATGTAGCACTTAGCAGAGACCTGACTCTTGATGTGACTGAAACAGGAACAACCTTTACATGGATTGCAGCGGATAATGCCAATGTAACAGGAGAATCAACTTCCCTGCAAACAACGACAACCATTAACGATGTACTGACCAATACCAGTGGAACAGATCAGACGGTAACCTATACGGTAACCCCTAGTGGAAGTAACGGATGTACTGCCGATGCCTATACAGTAACAGTAACTGTACAACCGGAACCAACTCTGGATGCAACAGATCTAACTAACACCAGCTGTAGTGATGTAGCACTCAGCAGAGACCTGACTCTTGATGTGACTGAAACAGGAACAACTTTTACATGGATTGC
>NZ_JBHULX010000045.1:830-83625 GCF_042684685.1 Aquimarina hainanensis
ACAGCTTATTTGTAGTGACACGATTCTTAACCATAATCTGGAGCTTGACACGAACATCCCAGGAAGTACTTTCAACTGGATTGCCAATGATAACCCAAATATTACAGGAGAAACAATAACTCCCTCAACAACTCCAATAATCGCTGACCAACTCATCAATATCAGTGGAGATGTACAAACCGTAACCTACACTATTACTCCTTTTAGCCCAGATGGCTGCCAAGGAGACGATTACATTTTTACTGTTACAATTGACCCAAAACCATTTGTAGCAATTGCTCCTATAGAAACTATTTGTAGTGATGCAGCTATAAATCATGATCTTACGTTGGATACGAATGTTCCGGGAACTACTTTTAGCTGGGTAGCAACTGATAACCCTAATGTTAGTGGAGAAACTACAACCGTTTCGACTTCTTCTTCAATTACTGATTCACTTTCTAATACAACTGATTTGGAACAGGAAGTGATTTATACAATCACGCCTACATCACCTGACAACTGCGTGGGAGACCCATATGTATTTAAAGTAATTATCTCCCCTGTTCCTGAATTAGTTATTACGAAAAGAACACTTCCTGCTACTGATGGGGCTTATGATACCCTAGGAGAGGCGATTATGTATGAAATCACCATAGAGAACCCTAAAGAAGTATTGATGCAAAACATTACCATAACAGATAATAATGCAGATGTTCTAAGTACTTCTTCAATAGCCGCTATCAATGCTAATGACAGCCATACTATCACTGCCAGTCATTTTATTACACAAGACGATTTAGATAATGGTTTTGTTAGTAACGTAGCTCAGGTATCAGGAACAGACATTTGTGGTAATATAGCAACTGATGACTCCGATAATCCTGATACAACGACACCTGATGATCCAACAATTACGACACTTATTCAAGAACCAAGTATTCGTTTATTAAAGGTCTCGGACCCTGCTCCTGATGGATTATGGGATGAAGTTGGTGAAGTTATTACATATTCATTAACTATAACTAATACAGGAAATGTTACACTCACGGATGTTGTAATCACTGATGATAATGCTGATATCGGAAGTATTCAGCCCTCTGCTATTGCAACATTAGCTCCTGGAGAGACTGTATCTGTAATTGCTTCTCATACTATTATCCAAAATGACTTAGACGCCGGAAGTGTCCATAATTCAGCTTCTGTGGACGCTATAGCTCCAGATGGCAGTACTGTTACGGACCTTTCTGATAACCCAGAAGATGATACTGATGTTGATATTGATGGTAATGGGGATCCTGATGATATAACAACAACCCATACTCCTCAATTCGGAACAATTGATATTGTGAAAACTGTAAATCAAAAAATGTATCGTTCCATTGGAGATATTCTAGTGTATACAATTACGGTAACTAATACGGGAAATGTTACACTTAATAATCTGATTATTGATGACCCTATCCTTTCCTTTATAGGAGGGAATACATTAGATAATCTGGCTCCAGGAATGTCTCATTCCTTTACAGGGGAATATATCATAACACAAAAAGATATCAATGAAGAACTCGTAAGTAATATTGCCACCGTTGAAGCGTCTTTACCAAACGGGACCACATTTATTTCTGAAGACTCTGATGATCCTGAAGACCCTACAGATACGGATACGGATAACGATAATGACCCTGAAGACCCAACGATCAGCTATCTTGATTCTGATGGAGATGGACTTCCTAATACAGAAGATTTAGATGATGACAACGATGGAATTACAGATCTAGATGAACAAAATGGTGATCCGTTTCTGGATACTGACAATGATGGTATTATTGATAGTCTCGATTTAGATGCAGACGGAGATGGGGTTTATGATTATATAGAAGCAGGACATGGAGGTACAGATACAGATGGAGATGGTCGAATCGAAGGTCCCTGGGGAACAGACGGAATCTCTGATAGTGTTCAAAATAACCCTGATGGAGGCGAAACTTCATATACCATACAAGATACAGATGGAGATGGAACTCCTGATTTTCAGGATATAGATGATGACAATGATGGTCTGTTAACTATCGATGAAAACCCTGACCCTAACGGAGACGGAATCCCCACAGATGCTCAAGATACAGACGGAGATGGAATTCCTGACTATTTGGAACCTAATGGTACAATTCCAGATGCAGAAGATGGAATTGAAGTTTTTACAGGAATGACTCCCAATGGAGATGGAGACAATGATGTTTTTACGATTAGAGGGATCGAAAAATTTGAAAATACTGTAGAAATATATAACCGATGGGGAGTTGTTGTATATACTGCTAAAAACTACGGAAAAAACGATACGTTCTTTACAGGAATTTCTAGTTCTAGAGCGACCTTTAAAGAAAAAGACATGCTTCCAGTGGGAACTTATTATTATGTAATAAGCTATATCCCAGAACCTGGTGTAGTCAAAACATTAAAAGGTTATATATATATTAACCGATGATTCCTGCGTAATTAAAAAATATGAAGCTTTTTACCCCCTATTTGTATTAGTATATAAATGGGGGGTTAAAATATTATTTCTTTTCTTTGGAAAAACAAATCCCCTCCCATATACTTATGCACTTCTATGAAAAAAAGAAAAAAACTATTATTCATTCTAATTATTATCTCGATTTTTTCGGTTATAAGCTTATACAAAGCCAATAAAATAGTAATTGATAAAACTGCAGAAAAAACATATGACACGATTACTAGCATTCCTAAAAATAAAGTAGGTCTATTGTTAGGTACAACTAAATTTCTACAAAACGGCAGAGTTAATCTTTATTATACTTACAGAATCAATGCAACGGTAGCTCTTTATAAAGCAAAAAAAATTGATTACATTCTTATAAGTGGGGATAATGGAACGAATACATATGATGAGCCTACCACCATGAAAAATGATTTAATTACAAAAGGCATTCCTGCTTCTCGTATTTACCTAGATTACGCCGGTTTCAGAACATTAGACTCTATTATCAGAGCAAAAGAAATTTTCACCCTTCAAAAGTTTACCATCATATCACAAAAATTCCATAACGAAAGGGCAATATTTATTGCTGAAAATAAAGGAATCAATGCTATTGGTTTTAATGCTAGAGATGTCAACATTCATTATGGTTTGAAAACTCAGATTCGGGAGCGTTTCGCTCGAGTAAAAATGATCATTGACTTACTTATTGGAAAACAACCAAAGTACTTGGGAAAGAAAATTCCAATTGGTTAAAAAAAAGAGAGGATTATCTCCTCTCTTCTCCTTATGATTTTTTATAATGTTTCTTATATTTCCAATAAGAGACTCCTCCTAATACGATTGCAAACATAATGGAATAGTACACCGAATTTGGGGTGATTACCTTATCTCCACTAGCATATGAATGCAATCCTTTGAGATAGAAATTCACTCCAAAATATGTCATCAGAATACTATATACTGCGATCACTGAAATAAAATTATAGAGCCATTTTCCTCTCAGACCAGGAACTAATCTCATATGAATCACAAAAGCATATACCATAATACTCACTAATGCCCAGGTTTCTTTCGGGTCCCATCCCCAGTATCTCCCCCAGCTTTCATTTGCCCACATTCCTCCAAGGAAATTTCCTATAGTAAGCATGACCAGACCAATTGTCAACGCCATTTCATTAATAATGGTTAATTCTTTAATGGCTAGATCCATTTTTTTCTTATTTGACCCGGTAGTCATAATCATTAAAATAAGAGCGATAACTCCCAATATACATCCTACAAAGAAAGGACCATAACTTCCTACAATAATAGATACATGAATCAATACCCAATACGAATCTAATACTGGCTGTAAATTAGCAATAGCAGGATCTGTCCAGTTTTCATGAGCAAAAAACAATATAATTGCTGCCACAAAAGTTGTAGCCGCAATTGTCAAATCACTTTTTCTTCCGAGTGCTAATCCCATTCCTAAAGTAATCCATGCTACATAAATCATCGATTCATATGCATCACTCCAGGGAGCATGCCCGGAAACATACCACCTGATAATCAACCCAGCAGTATGCATGATAAAAGTAATAATGATAATACCAATTATTCCATATATCAATCCTTTTATTATTTTGGAATCTCTAAAAATTCTGGCAATCACCACTACCATTAATAAAACACCCAATATAAGGTAATACCGATATAGTGTTCTAAATATATCATATTTATTTAATGCTATTTCTGCTTTTATTTTTCGGTCAGATGGTAATACTTCACTTCCAAATTTCTTCTGGAAACTCTTAATACTCTCTACATACTTATCTGGTTTACTATAATCTCCAGTTTTTCTTGCTTCCAGCAGGGATTGCCTATAAATAGGGATAATTTGTCTTGTGTACACAGAATCCATTCCTGTAAATTTTACTTCATTTAACTGCGGAACAGAAACCCATTTATTATTATCGTCATTCGGTACCGGGAAAACGCGCAGAATCCCCCCTCCTAATGCCTGATTAAGCAAATAAAATTTTTCATGTGTTTTCAGAAAATCTTTTTCAAAACTACTCGGAGTTGTGGTACTACTTGCTTTTTCTAAATAGGGAGTAAGTTTATAGGTTCCATCAGGCTCTACAAGGTCGATTAAGGAAATTCTTCTTTCACTTTTAGGAACGCCTAATATTTTTCGAATACTATCATTTTCTCTTTGAATCTCAATAATAGGAACACTGTACCATATAAAAGGGTTTTCGATCATAGAGACAAAAACCTGATCTGCTGTTAGTCCTTCATAAGTATCTTTCTTGCTTAATTTTCTCAATAACTCTGAAGAAAATGTATTTACAGGCTTCATTCGCCCTCTTTCATCCTGGATTACAACACTTCCGAATTTTGCTGCATGTTCCTTACTTACTGCATTTGCTAATATGACAGAATCTAATTGTTTTTTAGTAGGAGCCACTTGTCCATGCCCTTCATGTTGCCCTCCTTGTTGTGCAAAAGAGAAACTACATGAGAGCAGTACCACAATCAGAGATAGCTGGCTTTTCTTTTTCTTTATTTTGTCAAGTTTTCTTTCTATTTCTTTAAATCTTGATCCTTTTACAAATAAAATTAATGTCAATGCTACATACAATAAGATATATCCTATGTAGGTAATCCAGGTTCCCCAAAAATCGTGATTAACCGATAGAATAGTTCCTTTTTCATCTGCATCAAATGATGATTGAAAAAAACGATACCCTCTATGATCTAATACGTGATTCATATAGATCTCATAAGGCTCGGAAGAGTTTTCCTCTACAATTTCCACTTTACTTCTAAATGCTTTATAGGCCTTTTCTGTTCCCGGGAATTTTTCGGCTATAAAGTCATTAAGTTTTAGAGAAAACGGAAGTTTCATTTCTTTCGACCCATAACTAAAATACATATCCAACCCTCCTATTTGATATTTCTTCATATTGTTAGCAAATCCCTTTCCTCCTAACAGCTTTACTTCTTTTGTTTCTCCATTAGAAGAAACATCTAATATCAATGCATCTTGTTGCCCTTTTGCTTTTTCTTCTATAGGTACAACGTCATATTTTCCTTTTTGAACCGGTTCAGGAATCACAAATTGCATTCCTGCTGTTTGATACAATGATCTAAGCATTAACGGTTGTACACTATCTTTTATAACCTCTCCTTTAAACTGATCAGCCATTCGCATATAAGTACCATCAAAAGGAGACTCTATATAATACTCTCCTTTTCCATAACTAATATTAATTGCTCCTTTAGTTGGTTTATTAAAAGCGATTAGAATATTATGAATATTTGCTACTTCTCCTTCCTTTAAGAAATGATCGTGTCGTTCTCCTCCTCCAGCTTCTACCAGTTTCAGAAAATTTTCTCCATCTTCTGATGCGACCAATCCCATTTCAGCACCTTGTATATAATCCTTATAAGTGATGGTTACTGGCTGTTTATTATAATCTGTATGAATTACGAAATGATTGTCGGTAGCTGCTGCAAATTCCATATCATCAGAGATCACTCTACGTCTGGGTTCTCCATTAATCTCTCCATCCAAAAATGCTGTCAGATACGTTTTTTCGGATAAAAAAGTAGCTGTAGTCTCTCCTTCTCGTATCGGCATTACACCTTCATAACTAATATATCGTGTAACAAAAGCTCCGACAAGAATCAGGATAAAAGATAAATGCAAAATCAAGGTTGCCCATTTATCTTTTCTATACAGTTTATATCGAACTATATTCCCACAAAAATTGATACAAAAAAATACCATAATTGCTTCAAACCACCAGGTATTATATATCCAAATTCTCGCTGCTGTTGTCCCATGTGCATCTTCCAGAAGTGTTCCAACCCCCATAGAAACTGCAAATACAATAAATAAAACCGCCATTAATCTTGTGGAGAATAAAATACTCACCAACTTATCTTGCATAATATCTCTTTTTTAAAACTGTGCAAATTTAGGACATTTAAGAGGATTTATCGAATTAAACCATACAGTTTTAATTGTTTTAACAGAAGTCATCTTCCCTTGATAATATTTGAAACATCTTCATTATTTTAGCCTCATGATAAATGTCATTATTTTAGGATCAGGAAAAGTAGCAAAACATCTGTATACGGCTTTTAAAGTCATTCCAGAAGTTACTATCAGACAGTGCTATAACAGAAAAGGAATATTACTCGATGATGCTCAGGCACAAGAGGATATCACTACCGATCTCTCCCAATTAAAGAATGCAGACGTTTATATCCTAGCAATTAGCGATGATTCTATACAACCGGTATCGGAACAACTCCCTTTTACCAATAGATTGGTTGTCCATGTTTCAGGGGGGAAGTCCATCGATGTTATAGATCCAAAAAATAACAGAGGTGTTTTTTACGCATTACAAACTTTTAGTCATGGAAAAGAAATTAATTTCGAACAAGTACCTTTTTGTATTGAATCTGACAATCCAGTGGATCAGAAATTATTAAGCTCTTTAGCCGGTTTTTTATCTAAGAAGGTATATCCCATTTCTTCTCATAAACGAAGTATTATTCATGTGGCAGCTGTATTTGTAAATAATTTTACTAATCACTTATTTTCCATAGGCCATGATATTTGTCAGGAGCATCATATTCCTTTTGAAATTCTACATGGACTAATCGAGGAAACAGCTCTAAAAATAAAAGAAATGCCCCCCGATAAAGCACAAACAGGGCCTGCATTACGAAACGATACAAAAACAATAGAGAAACACCTGAATACATTATCAGTTGCTTCTCAAAAAGAATTTTATTCAACTTTTACAAAAGCGATACAAACAAAATATGGAAAAGAGTTATAAAGAGTATTTAAACCATATCACAACTTTTATTTTTGATGTGGATGGTGTATTAACAGATGGTACTGTAGTAATACACACTGACGGACAACTACTTAGAACAATGAATATTAAAGATGGTTATGCCCTAAAAACAGCAGTTCAACAGGGGTATAATGTATGCATTATCTCTGGAGGAACAAATGAAGGGGTTCGTAAACGACTAAGAGGGTTGGGAATAACTGATATTTATCTCGGTGCTCATCACAAAGTAGAACAATTAGATGAATATCTGGATATTTATAATATCAAATCAGAAAATGTTCTGTATATGGGAGATGATATTCCTGATCTGCCTGTAATGGAGTTAGTAGGACTTCCTACCTGCCCACAAGATGCTGTTGCAGAAATTAAAGAAGTTTCTAAATATGTATCTAATAAAAAAGGAGGAAAAGGTTGTGTCAGAGACGTTATAGAGCAAGTCTTAAAGGTCCAGGGCAAATGGAAAACAGAGTTTGATGCTCAATATGATTAATAAAATAACCATTTTTATATGAAATTAGTTTTCGCTACTAATAATAAAAACAAAGTAAAGGAAGTACAGGCTGCTTTACCGGATCATATACAGATTCTAAGCCTAGCCGATATAGGCTGTGATGTAGATATCCCCGAAACATCCCCTACTATAGAGGGGAATGCCTTACAAAAAGCTATGTATGTCAAAGAACAGTATGGCTACGATTGTTTTGCTGATGATACCGGATTAGAGGTCAAGGCATTAAACGGAGCTCCTGGTGTATATTCTGCCCGCTATGCAGGTAAAGAAAAAGACGCCAATGCTAATATGGATAAACTACTGACTGAATTAGCCTCTGAAAACGATCGAACTGCAAGTTTCAAAACTGTTATATCCCTAATCATAGGAGATACAAAAGAGACATTCACAGGTATTTGCAGTGGAGAAATTACACTTCAGAAAACCGGAAGCCAAGGTTTTGGATATGATCCGGTATTTCAACCGCTGGGGCATGATAAAACTTTTGCAGAACTCCCGCTATCAGAAAAAAATGCAATAAGTCACAGAGGAAAGGCCGTACAAGCACTTATTCAGTATTTAAATACTTTGTAAAAACATCACAGAGGCATCACATATAGATGCCTCTGTCTTTTTAATATCTCTGAATATCATCCTTCTATTCCTGGAAATGCTAACATCTCCCCCATGCCTACTGTAAACAACCAGCAACCATATAATGCATGCTCAATAGAGACAAGTATTGTTGACCTGGTTTTCAGATATGTAAATGCAAACAACAATCCTCCTATAAAAGTTATTATCTGAACCAGAGGACTCTTCAGAAAGAGATGTGCTAATGAAAATAAAATAGCATTGATAAAAATAAACAACCATTTATTATCTACCAAAGAAGCGTATCGCTCGAAAAAAAACGTACGATATATTATTTCCTGAGGTAGCACGGAAAGAAAAGTATACACCAAAAGAATAATTAACCATAATCCGGTTTTCTTTAAAGGAATAAAAAATAAATGCTGGGGGGCTGCAAGATATACATACACTGTGGTGATGATTGCAATTATCAGAAATTTAAATAGTGTATCTCTCCAAAAAAATCCTGTGTTTCTCCATTCTTCTTTCTTCTTAAATACTTTTCTTTTCTTTATACCCCATAACACATACCCAAATGCTAGGAGAGTTACTCCTGCTTTAATAACAAAAGGATACGTTATCAAAAAGCTAACGGGCAGCAATACGAATAATACGAATAATTCTAATGCGATGAAACGAAGTGAATTCATAGAGTATTTTTCTAACAAGTTACTAAGATATCAGAAATAAAAAAAAGCCTCTGGGGGAGAGGCTTTACCATTTGGGGAAGTGAATTTAAATTAGCTAGGTCAATTCACATTGGGGGTAATTTAATCACAGTAAGGTTAATTCACTAGGGGCAAAAAAAACACTAAAAACAATAAAATTTAATTTTCTTTCTTTTTTACACTTCAAATATATGACCAACAAATATGTTTACATTAAAATAACATTATGAATAAATCGAAATAATCGATAAAAAACATTATTAGTCGATAAAATACACAAAATTAACTATTTTAACACATTTTAAGTTTTAGAAGTGTTTTAAAAACAGGCTGTTGTTTAAAAAAATTCATTGCATAGATTTTAATAATATCGTAACATTACATCTTTTTAATTACGAATTCTATATATGGATAGTCAAAATATTACTCCTTCTAAGCCTCAAGACGAAGAAATCATTAAAAATAAAGAACTAAACATCTGGGAAGCCCTTCTACCAATCATTATTTTGGTAGGAATGTTATTCTACAATGTATCTTTTGCATTTGGAGATGATGCGCTAAGCGGTAGTAATCAGTTTATTTTATTATTAGGAGCTGCCGTTGCTGCTATCGTTGGTTTTTTTAACAAGGTATCCTATAAACAAATGATGGAAGAAGTAGCGAATAATATAAAATCAACCGCCGTAGCACTTCTTATCTTATTAATGGTAGGTTCGTTGGCTGGTACCTGGTTGATTAGTGGTATTATTCCAACAATGATTTATTATGGTCTTCAAATATTAAACCCTACAATATTTTTAGCTGCCTGTGTTATTATTTGTGCAATCATATCCATTGCTACGGGGAGTTCCTGGACAACCTCAGCTACCGTAGGAATTGCATTAATAGGTATTGGAGACACCTTAGGTATTGGAGCTGGAATGACAGCTGGAGCTGTTATTTCTGGAGCATATTTCGGAGATAAAATGTCTCCTCTTTCTGATACGACGAATTTAGCTCCTGCAATGGCTGGAGGAGAATTGTTTTCTCATATCCGATATATGACTTATACAACAGTCCCCACTATTATCATTACTCTTATTATTTTTATCATCATAGGTCTGACATTAGACACTACCGGAACTCCGGAAATCGGGGAACAATTAACTGCAATTGGAGATGCTTTTAATATCACCCCCTGGTTATTTATTGTTCCTGTTATCGTTATCGGTCTGATCATAAAAAAAACGCCTCCTCTTGTAGCTTTATTAATAGGAACTTTATTAGGAGGAATCGCTGCCATTATCGCTCAACCGGAAATTGTTATGAGCATAGCAGAGAGCAAGATTATGGATTTCAAAACTGCCTATATAGGCGTTATGAAGGCTATGACTGTAGATACTGCGGTTGTAACTAGTAGTGAAGAACTAAACGATTTGTTTACTTCTGGAGGAATGAATGGGATGTTGGGTACTATTTGGCTTATTGTCTGTGCGATGGTTTTTGGTGGTATCATGGATGCCATTGGGGCTCTATCCAGGATTAGTAAAGCATTATTGAGCTTATTCGATTCTATTTTCGGACTTTTTGCCAGTACAGTTGCTAGTTGCCTCGCATTAAATGTTACCGCATCTGATCAATACCTAGCCATAGTTGTTCCCGGAAAAATGTATGCCAAAGCTTTTAAAGAAAAAGGGCTAGCTCCTGAGAACTTAAGTCGTACTCTTGAAGATTCTGGAACAGTTACTTCTGTGTTAGTCCCCTGGAATACCTGTGGGGCATACCAAAGTGGAGTTCTCGGTGTTCCGGTAGCAGATTACTTCTTTTTTGCTATTTTTAATTACATCAGTCCATTTATGACATTACTATTTGCTGCTTTTAATATTAAAATCAAGCAATTGGTTAACAAAAAATAAATTTAACTTCCTTAAATACGATAAAACAGAAGTGCCTATAAAGAGAATTATAGGCACTTTTTTATCTGTTGTATGATCAAATGATTGGCGTTGGTTTTTTATCCTGATCAATCGCTACAAACTTAAACAGACCAGTTACTGCTTTTTCCCGTTCATCACTATACATATCTTCTTTGAAAATATCTACCTGAACCGAACAACTTGTTCGTCCTACAACTACTACCTTAGCGACTAACTCTACTATAGAACCCGCAGGAATTGGTTTTTTGAAATCAATCTTATCTGTAGAAATTGTCACTACCTTCTTTCTGCTAAACCGGGTAGCACAAATAAAAGATACTTCATCCATCAATTGTAGTGCCGTTCCTCCAAACAAAGTTTCATAATGATTTGTTGTATTAGGAAATACTGCTTTAAAGATTCTTGTTTCTGATTTTTCTATTCGTTCTTCCATTACTTAAATACCTCTACTAAGTTAACATACTGTAAAAAAATTCAAAGGTAGCCCTATTCCTAGTATCTTTGTGATAGATTCTAAAAAACTTCTAATGAATATTATTGATAGTCTTAAATGGCGATATGCGACTAAAAAATTCGACAATACCAAAACACTTCCACAAGAAAAAATAGATATCCTTGTAGAGTCTTTTAACCTAACTGCTACTTCTTATGGGTTACAACCTCTAAAGCTATTGGTTATTAACAACAAAGAATTACAAGAGGAACTAAAGCAACATTCCTGGAATCAATCACAAGTTAGTGATGCTTCTCCCTTATTTGTTATTTGTATTGAAACAAATATTGGAGAACAATATATTAACAAGTACTTTGATACGGTAAAAAACATTCGGAATACTCCTGATGAGATCCTTGATCCGTTCAAAAATCAATTGATAACTTCTTTTGGAGAAAAGTCTGAAGAGGATATCATTACCTGGGCATCCAAACAAGCTTATATAGCACTGGGGAATTTACTAAATGTATGTGCGCTCGAAAAAATTGATTCTTGTCCAATGGAAGGGTTTATTCCTGCTAAGTACGATGAAGTATTAAAATTAAAAGAACGAGGTCTTCGTTCCGTATTAGCATTACCAGTAGGATACAGAGCTGATGATGATATGTTTTCTGACATGAAAAAAGTGCGTAAACCACTGGATGAAATTGTAATTAATCTGTAAAACTATTAATTGGCAAGGTGTTTGCGAATAATTTAAATAAAATGTTATTTTTGTTTATATCCCCTAAGTCGTAAACTATGAAAAAGTTGTGTTTTTTATTACTAATAACGTCCACCACACTCCTTACTGCTCAGCATAGAGAATTAAAATGGGTAACCAATTTTGATACTGCAAAGAAACTATCAAAAAGAACACATAAACCTATTCTCATGTATTTTACTGGAAGCGATTGGTGTGCTCCCTGCAAAATGCTAAAAGAAGATTTTTTTCACTCTCCTGAGTTTAAAAAAACGGCAAAGGACTTTGTGTTACTAGAGGTAGATTATCCCAGAAGAGAAGACATTATTACAGAAGAACAGCGCCAGTTAAATTCGCAATTAATCAAAAAGTTTAATAAAGAAAAAACGTTTCCTAAAATTATAGTTTTTAACTCCAGAGAAAAAATTATCGGTACTATCAGTGCTTACAGCCAATTGAGAGACCCTTCCGGTTATTTTTCATTTATTCATGATATGTTAAAAAAATAGTAGTTTTAGAAACATACAACTAAATAATAAAAACTCTTTTCAATATTTTTGTTGAAAAGAGTTTTTTTCTTTTTAGGAAGAACTGCTTTATAATAAACACAAAAAGAATATTCTTAAAAAAATAGAGTTTACAAATTAAAACAACAATACATGCCAGGATTTGAGTTATTTGGTAACGAAGAAAGAAAAGAGGTTCAAGACGTCTTAGACAACGGAGTATTAATGCGCTATGGATTTGATCCTATGAGAAATGGGCATCATAAAGCATTAGAGCTAGAACAGGATCTAGCTGCTAAAATGAAGGTAAAACACGCTCAGGTAGTTTCCAGTGGAACTGCCGCTCTAACAGTAGCACTTGCTTCTGCCGGTATTGGATATGGAGATGAAGTGATCATGCCTACCTTTACTTTTGTAGCTAGTTTTGAAGCTATTTTAGCTACCGGAGCAATTCCTGTTTTATGTGATATTGACGATACACTTACGTTAAACCCTGCCGCAGTAGAAGCTGCTATTACTTCAAAAACAAAAGCAGTGATGCCTGTACATATGTGTGGTTCTATGGCTGATTTAGCTTCCTTAAAACACATCTGTGACAAACACCAATTACTATTGCTGGAAGATGCTTGTCAGGCTATTGGAGGTTCCTATGCAGGAAAGCCTTTGGGAAGCTATGGAGATCTGGGTTGTTTCTCTTTTGATTTTGTCAAAACCATTACCTGCGGGGAAGGAGGAGCTGTCATCACTAATAATGACACCTATGCTGATCATGCGCATAAATATCACGATCACGGACACGATCATATTGGTAATGACCGAGGAGCAGAATCCCATCCTTTTTTAGGATACAACTACCGTATTTCAGAACTTAATGCCGCTGTTGGAATTGCACAGTTGAGAAAGCTTGATCATACAATCTCTCTACAGCAGAAGAATTATTCGATCCTCCGCTCTGCCCTGGCAACAATCCCGGAAGTATCATTCAGAAGCGTTCCTGATACCGGTGTGGAAAGCTATGCATTTTTAAGCTTCTTCTTACCAGATGAGAACATCGCCAGAAAGGCTCATAAAACACTTGGTGAACACGGTGTAGATGCTTGTTTTTATTGGTATGACAACAATTGGCATTATTACAAAAAATGGGAACATTTGTTAACTCCCTCTTCTCTTATAAAATATGCTGATGATATTGTCTCTGGACTGCAAAGAAATAACAAAGCATTCCCAGCAAGTGATGCCTGGATGGGAAGAACCATATCTTGCCTTATAAAAGTAGGGTGGTCAGAAAATGAAGTAAAAGAAAGGGCTTCTAAAATGGTAGAAGCCCTTGCAAGTATCTTATAATAATACTATAATCATATAAATATGTAGGGTATTATATTAATATCCTACATATTCTGTTATTTCTAATCCATACCCTATCATTCCTACGCGTTTTTGCTGTTCACTGTTAGAAACCAATCGTAGTTTATGAATATTGAGATCGTGTAAGATCTGAGCCCCAATTCCAAAATCTTTACTATCCATCGTCATTTTTGGTGCTTTGACAACTTCTTTCCCTGTCTGCAATTCTTTTAATCCTGCCAAACGTTTTAACAGGTTAAAGGATTGACTCTCCTGATTGATAAAAATGATTGCTCCTTTTCCTTCGTCATTAATCCTCTTGAACATTGCTGCCAGACGATCATCAGCATTATGGGTTAGCGTCCCCAAAATATCATTATTAAACAAGGTAGAATTAATTCTGGTCAGGATCGGTTCATCTTCTTTCCAGCTTCCTTTAGTCAGTGCAATATGTACCTGACTGTTGGTTGTTTGCTGATAAGCTCTTAACCTAAAGGCTCCAAATCGCGTCTGAATATCAAAGTCTTCTTTTTTCTCGATCAATGAATCATGTTGCATTCTATAGGCTACGAGGTCTTCTATAGAAATTAGTTTCAGGTCAAACTTTTTGGCCACTTCCACCAATTGAGGTAATCGCGCCATTGTACCATCTTCATTTAATATTTCTACTAAAATCCCTGCTGGATTTAGCCCTGCTAAACGTGCTAAATCAACTGCGGCTTCAGTATGCCCCGTTCTTCTCAATACGCCTCCATTTTTAGCTCTCAACGGAAAAATATGCCCTGGTCTACCTAGGTCACTAGGTTTTGTGCTTTCATCAACTAGAGATTTGATTGTCTTAGCTCTATCATGAACGGAAATTCCGGTAGTACATCCATGACCTTTTAGATCGACAGAAACTGTAAACTGTGTTTCATGAAGTACTGTATTATGCTGAACCATCATCTGCAAATCTAACTCATCACATCGATCATCTGTAAGCGGAGCACATATCAATCCTCTTCCATGAGTCGCCATGAAATTGATCATTTCCGGAGTTACTTTTTCTGCAGCTGCTATAAAATCACCTTCATTTTCTCTATCTTCATCATCTACCACTATAATAACCTTTCCTTTGCGAATATCATCTATTGCTTCTTGTATAGTATTCAGTTTGATATCCGCTTTAGTTTCGGTAATTTTTGACATGTTTTAAATCTTAATTTATTTAATCGCAAAGATATTCAAAAAGAATCCTATTTCTTCTTTTTAGAGAATCGTTTTACGAAGAAATTTCTTATTGGAACGGTTATAAAGTCAAAATTAAAAAAGCCTCTATCTCTCGTTGCTCTGTAGGTAAGGAAAATACTAAGAGGAAAGACAACAAAGGTAGCCAGCCAGGATCCTAAAAATGGAGGAATTCCGTCTTCTTCTGCCCCATTTTTAGCAAAAATCCCTATAAAGTGATACACTAAAAACAATACAACTCCTACTACTATCGGGAGCCCTAATCCTCCTTTTCTTATAATTGCTCCTAACGGGGCCCCTACAAAAAACAATAAGACACAAGCAATCCCCAATGCATATTTATCGTGCAATGACATTTCGTACTTATTTAAGGCTCTCTTTTTGAACGTAAGACTCTTCTTGGATGACGTAATTTTTCTAAGGACCACATCAACACTGGATATTGCATTATTACTTATTTCTACTTTCTGTCGTGCTGTAAAATATTTTTCGAGGTTCAGGGTATCATTTGATGCCTGAAGTGTATCGATCTTAATATTTTTGTTTAGCCCTTCTGCCCCTATTATCACATCTACTTCAGTGTGTAGTGACTTTCTTTTCAGGTTATAAGTAGATGATATTGTATCAATCTCTTCTTTTAACTCTGCAACATTGAGCATATTATGCCCTTTACTATATTGCTGAGCATCCATATCAACATTTCCTATTTCTGACAAATCGATATTTAATACATACTGTTTGAAGTGTGTCTTTACAAACGGGAGTTTCTTTTTTGAGTTTGGCTTATTCTCCTGTATATCTTCATAATAGTTACCATCCTTAAGTACCAAAGTAATCAAATCCGAATCTTTGCTCCCCTGCAACTCTCCCTCTACCGCTTTTATCACGGTATAATTACCCGGTCTGACGGATTTTTTATGAATGATCACATCTGTCAGAAACTGGTCATTATCTCCATGTTTATCAGAAACCCGTATATTAATATCCCCCAAATCATTAAATTGATTCGGGGTAATAACCATTGCTGGTTTTACTTTTACAATATTTTTTCTCAGATTGATAAACCTCTTTTCTGATTCCGGTATAATCGTATTGGAAAACCAAAAAGCTCCTAAACCAACAAGGATCATAAACCCTGTAAGCATTCTCATAGCCCGCTGCAATGAAATTCCCGAAGACTTCATAGCAGCAAATTCATAGTTCTCTGAAAAATTCCCAAAAACCATAATAGAAGTCAAAAGAATGGTTAATGGTAATACCATAGGAATTAACCTAGGAGTCGCGAAAGTCAGGAACTTCATAATTACTGAAAAGTCTAAATCTTTTCCCGCCAACTCTGATATGAATAACCAGATGGTTTGCAACAAAAGAATAAACATTATAATTATAAAAAGCGGAAAAAACGTCTTTAAAAAAGACGTTAAAATATATCTATCAATTATTTTCAATGATGTAACTAGTCTAAATGGTTGATATAGTAATTTTCATACTTTGTTTTGTCAAAAGTAAATAATGTTTTTGATAAGGGCTGATTGGTTTTAAAACTATTTACTGTAAAAGTTACATTTGTCCCATTATTTTGTGCCTGAATCAATTTGTAAATATTTTTTGTTTGCTTATCAACTCCTAATAAAATCTCTTTTAAATCACTTTTAGAATCAATCGGCACCAACTTTACAAACTGAATTTTTCTTCCGTTAACATTCTGTACAATATCCATTTTATAGGTAAACCCTTCTTCATAAAAAGTCAACATCTTTGATGGAGTAATACTATTGTCATCGTCTTCACTATATGATGAGATATTGATTTCTTCATCTTCTGGGCTAATTACATGTAACTTCTTCCCATCAAATAATTGTTTAACCCCCATAAGGTTTAAAATATACTTCTCTCCTTCTAGCGTAACATCTCCTCTAGTTTCCTGTGATACATTTTCTTTTGGGTTATTAATTGCATACTTGAATCCTATAACAATATTATTATAACTTTTTACTTTTGCAGAGACTTCGTTTAAAAAGTCTTTGGCACTTTGTGCTTGCATGGTTGTAAATCCAGTTGTAATAAATAGTACTAATAATAGCTTTTTCATTTTATGCTTATGGTATTGTATATTAATTATATTCTTTTTTTACGATCAACCTTCTTCATCCAGAAGTTTCTGAAGGGCTGTCAAATCCGGAACTAAAACTTGTCTTGCTTTACTTCCTTCAAATGGTCCTACAATTCCTGCTGCTTCTAATTGATCTATTAATCTTCCTGCCCGGTTATATCCTAATTTCAACTTTCTCTGTAATAAAGAGGCTGAACCTTGCTGTGCAGTAACGATAACTTCTGCTGCTTCGGCAAACAATTTATCCCGGTCACTTACACTTATATCAATACTCGTGCCACTTTCTTCACCTACATATTCAGGTAGCAAATGTGCATCTGGATATGCTTTTTGGCCTCCGATATATTCAGTAATACGTTCTACTTCTGGGGTATCCACAAAAGCACATTGAATCCTAACCAAGTCATTTCCTTGGGTATACAACATATCCCCTCTACCTATCAGTTGGTCTGCTCCTCCTGAGTCTAAGATAGTTCTCGAGTCAATCTTGGAGGTTACTCTAAATGCTATTCTGGCAGGGAAGTTTGCTTTGATCATCCCCGTAATCACGTTTACAGAAGGTCGTTGAGTAGCAATAATCAAGTGAATTCCTATTGCCCTGGCTAATTGTGCTAATCTGGCAATGGGAGTTTCTACTTCTTTTCCTGCTGTCATGATTAAGTCTGCAAACTCATCAATAACCAATACTATATATGGTAAAAACTTATGCCCGTTTTCTGGATTTAGTTTTCTGGCTATAAATTTTGCATTGTATTCTTTAATATTTCGAACCATTGCTGATTTTAGCAAATCATACCTGGCATCCATCTCAATACACAATGAATTCAGCGTATTTATAACCTTCGTATTATCGGTTATAATTGCTTCTTCCGTATCTGGTAATTTTGCTAAAAAGTGTCTTTCTATTTTATTGAACAACGTAAGTTCTACTTTCTTTGGGTCTACTAATACAAACTTGACTTCTGCCGGATGTTTTTTATACAACAACGATGTCAAGATAGCATTAAGACCAACGGATTTACCTTGCCCGGTAGCTCCTGCCATAAGTAAATGAGGCATTTTTGCCAGATCCACAACAAAGGTCTCATTCGAAATTGTTTTACCTAATGATAGTGGCAGCTCCATCTCGGCATTCTGGAATTTAGAAGAAGAAATTGCAGAGCGCATAGATACAATGGTCGATTTCTTATTAGGAACTTCAATTCCAATAGTTCCTTTTCCCGGAATCGGGGCAATAATACGAATCCCCAGTGCTGCCAGAGACAATGCTATATCATCCTCCAGGTTTTTAATCTTAGAAATTCTAATTCCTGCTTCTGGTACAATTTCGTATAAAGTTACCGTAGGACCAACTGTAGCTTTGATCTGAGCAATTTCGATTTTGTAGTTCTTTAATGTCTCTACAATTCTGTTTTTATTTTCTTCTAACTCTCCCTGATCTATCGTAATTCCTCCTAGTTGGCTTGTATAGTCTTTGAGCAAATCAATAGTAGGAAACCTATAATTACCTAATTCCAATTTTGGATCAAACTCTCCAAAATCCTGAACCAGTTTTTCGCTCAGACTTTCTACAACCTCTTCTTCTTCTACAACAGTTTCCACTTCCATTGCAATGTCCTCAGGATCTGTTTCTGATTTTATGACAATTTTATCAGTTTCATTTTTTGGTTCTTTTTGCTCAACAGTAGTATCTACAGCCATAGAAATAGTGGTGTCTGCTACAGGAACATAACTTGCCTCTACTTCCAATTCTGTGTTTTTGGTAGCTGTTATATCGTTTTTTTCTGTAATCTCGGGAGTTTCTTCTACAACCGGTTGAATTTCTTCCGCTACAGCTGTATTTTCAGTCTTTTTGCGAGGTTGTTTCTTTTCTAAATTCTTTAGTGAAACAGCAATTTTCTCAGGAGTGTATTGCAATCTTACTACGATATAGACTATGGCAAGAAAAGCGAGTACCAATACCGTACCTATAAAACCGATATAGTCTCTCAAAAAATCATTAATTTCGTATCCGATTACCCCTGCTAATAGCCCGTTTTCTTTTTCTATAAAACCGAATACAACAGCAATCCACAACATCACCAATATCCCCCAGAACCAAAATCCCGCCAATTTTTTTCTATTCAAATCAAAAAAGAGATAAACTCCGGACAGCGATATTAAGACTGGTAAGATTAATGCAGATATTCCAAAACCTTTGAAAATAAAAAAGTGACTAACTGATGCCCCGAATTTACTGAGCCAGTTTTTTACTTCTGCTTCTCTGTTCCCGAATTGAGATATTTCACTTTGGTCTATTTTCCAATTATAGAAGAAAGATATAAAAGCAAAAAACAAACCTATTCCTAAAAAAAACAGAAAACTTCCCAAAACAACTTTTTGCTGTCTTGAGAAGGTTAACTTTTCTTTTAGTGTGGTCTTAGACCCTTTTGTGCTTTTTCTTTTAGTGGTTGTCTTTTTTTTAGCCATTTATTGATGTCTTATCGCAAAAATACGAATATCTATAAAGGAACGTAAAAAAGCTAAAAAAATTTCTATAACAAATACGGGAGGTAAATAATACCACCAATAATAACCGCTGTAACTGCTGCAATAAACACTGCTCCTGCAGCTACATCTTTAATAAATCCTATTTTATCATGGTAATCAGGATGGACAAAATCTGCAATAGCTTCTGCTGCAGTATTAAGCCCTTCAATACTCATTATTAGACCAATGGCAAAAGTTTGTAATATCCATTCGGTAGCGGTAATTTCAAAATAAAATCCCGCTATTGTCATTACAACACCTATACCTGCCTGAACCTGAATACTAGGTTCTGTTTTTAATAACAGTAAGGCTCCTTTTACAGCATATTTGGTTCCCCGTAAACGTCCTTGAATAAATTTGGTAATATTACCCATATAATTTTATGACAGTACTTCTAAAGCGGCCGCGTAATTTGGTTCTTCTGTGATTTCAGCCACTTGCTCTGTATACATAACCGTACCTTCTTCATTTAGCACGACTACAGCTCTGGAATGTAACCCTTGTAAAGGACCATCTACGATCTCTACCCCGTAATCTTTTCCAAATTTCCCATCTTTAAAATCAGAATGGTTTACGACATTCTCTAATCCTTCTGCTCCACAAAACCTAGCTTGTGCAAAAGGCAGATCTCTGGATACACAAAGAACTTTGGTATTTTCTAGATTATTTGCTTCTTTATTAAATGCTCTTACAGATGCTGCACAGGTTCCTGTATCAACAGAAGGGAAGATATTAAGTACAACTCTCGACCCTTTATAGTCAGAAAGTTTTGTCACTGATAAATCAGCATTTATCAGTTCGAAATCCGGTGCTTGTGTGTTTCTTTCTGGTAGTACTCCAGAAGTGTGAATCGTGTCTCCTTTTAGTGTAATTGAAGCCATGTTGTTATTGTTTTAATTTTTAGATATAAAATTAATAAGATTATGCATTTTATCTACATAAAATCTTATAAAAAGCAGAACGATTTTATTTTGTAATTCGTATAAAACAATAATGTATCATATATAAAGATATAGTATGATACATTTCATGTTCCTATCTAGTAGGTATTTTATACTTAGGTATCTATAGATCCTAAGACACGTTTCATAAAAGTATTTAACGCTTCTTTTTTAGGACTTCCTTCTTTGATCATTTTATCCACTTCCAGGGCTCCGTACATATTAGATATTAACTCTCCTATAACATCTAATTCTTCATCCTTTAAGGAAGGGACTTCTGTTAATGCCTCTAGTGTTTCTATCGTTTCTACTAAAAAATCTTCGTCATTTTCCTCAATAAAATTAGTGAGGTGCTTAATTACTGGTAACTTCATTTACTAATTCTTTTAGAACATCATATTTATTTGTCTGTACTTGATTTACAAAATCTCCTCCTTTAAACACGGCAAAAGTTGGTAGGTTATTTACTGTAGCCATTTTTCTGGACTCTGGAAATTTTTCTGCATCGACAATTACAAATGCTGCTCCTTCTACTTCTGTCGATAATTTTTTGAACTTTGGCTTCATAATTCTACAATTACCACACCATGTCGCAGAGTACTGTACTACAACTGTATCATTGGCACCTACTACGTCTGCTAAATTATCTTCCTTTAATTCTTCTATCATAATTCTTTTTTTTGTTATTTTTTTGACTTTCCGGGACTCTTGAGAACCCCGGAAAGTTTTTTTTATTAGTGAGAAGCTAAGTAAGAAGCTACACCGTCTCTATTTGCAGACATTGCATCTTTTCCTTCTTCCCAGTTTGCAGGACATACTTCTCCGTTTTTCTGTACGTGAGCGTATGCATCTATCAAACGTAAAAATTCTGCTACATTTCTTCCTACTGGCATGTGATTTACTCCTTCGTGGAATACAGTTCCTTCTTCATCAATAAGGTAAGTTGCTCTATAAGTAACATTATCTCCTTCTACCAATACTGCTCCTGTTTCTTCATTATATGTCTCATTAGTGATGTCTAATATCCCTAATGTACTAGCCAGGTTTCTATTAGAATCTGCTAAAATTGGATATGTTACACCTTCGATACCTCCATTATCTTTAGAAGTATTCAACCAAGCAAAGTGTACTTCTGGAGTATCACAAGACGCTCCTATTACTACTGTGTTTCTTTTTTCGAATTCTCCTAGCGCCTCTTGAAAAGCATGTAGTTCTGTTGGACATACAAAAGTGAAATCCTTTGGATACCAGAAAAGCAATACTTTTTTGTTATTCTTTCTTGCTTCTTCTAAAACATTAATCTTAAAAGTATCGCCCATATCGTTCATTGCATCTACTTCAAGATTTGGAAATTTTTTGCCTACAATTGCCATTTTCTGTTTTTTTTAATGTTTGTATTAATATTTTTTTCGATCACAAATATACAGCTGAATTATGGCTTCAAACAACGAAACAATTTTTATTTTTTATGTACTGATAGTTTTTCCTAATAAACAACTTTATTAACCCCAAAAACCTACGCAAAAACCTCTTTTCTTACAAAAACATAGATAAATTGCACATTAATTACGACGATTTACACTTTGTTACATCAATTTTTGTATTTTCGCTTAACTAGTTTACTTGAAAACCGCATAAGTTGAAAAACTTTTTTACGTACATCATTACTATTTTTCTTGTTTGTCATCTACAAAACTCTAGAGCTCAAAACTCATTGAGTGCTGATAGCATTCATTTGTATATCAAAAAAGCTGAAAAATTACAGGATCAATACAAATACGATGAATCGCTGGAAATTGCCAAAATTGCATTACAAAATGCGGCTTTTAATGACGATTCTAAAAGTAAGGGACTCATTCATACGATTATTGCCAAAAACTATGAAATCAATGAAGATGACCACGAGGCTAAATCCAATTACCTAAAAGCACTTACTTACTCTCAAATTTCAAAAAACAAACCTTTAGAAACAGATCTGTACAACAATCTGGCTCGTTTATACTCAAAGGATAAAAACACCTATCAGAAAGGAATTCATTATTATAATCAATCCTATAAATTTGCTGTACGACTTAATGATACGTCTAGGATGATCCGTCCTTTACTGAATCTCAGTAGCTTATACATTAATCGCAAAGCATATAACAAAGCATATAATTATCTATCTCCTGCCAAAAAGCTTATCGGAAATCACACCTCCAGTCTGGATCAGGTACGATTACATGTGTTATTAGGAAAATATTATATCAGCACAGAACGCTACGAAAAAGCAGAAAAATACTTAAAGGAAGCCATCTTTCATTCCAAAAGAGAAGCTAGTATCAATGATAAGAGTAAAAACAATGAACTTACTTCTAATTTCTATCAACAGCTAGCGACTGCTTACAAAGCAAAATCAATGCTGTATTATATTCAGCGAGATTTCAAATCTGCATATGACTACCAACAGGAATATGTAGACAACCTCTTAAAGGCAATTAACCTAAAAAATATTATAGAACTACAAAAAGCAAATGTAAAATATCAGGTAGGACAATATAAAGAACAAATCAAACAAGCAGATGAGGACAAAGCAGAACGTGCTTCTCAGGTTATAAAATGGCGAATCATTATTGCACTGGGAACTATCCTTATTCTCATATCAATGGCTTTTTTATTAAGCGCCTACAAAAATAACACACAAAAAAGAAAGCTAAATAACGACCTTCTTGAGAAAAACAAAGAACTACTAATTGCAAAAGAAGCTGCCGAGCAAGTCTCTACCTTAAAATCACAATTCATCTCTACCGTAAGCCATGAATTGAGAACTCCCCTCTATGGAGTTATCGGATTAACTTCGCTATTAATGGAAAACCCGGAAGAGAAAAAAAGAAATGAATACTTAGAGTCTTTAAAATTCTCTGGAGATTATTTATTGGCATTAATTAACGATGTATTACAACTAAGTAAAATAGAAACTAATGAAGTTAAGCTGGAGAAAGTTTCATTTGATTTACGATCGCTTATAGAAGGAATCGTAAATTCTTTACACACCAAACAAAAAAGCAACAACAATACTGCATTAATCGATATTGATCCTAAAATCAACAGTACATTATTAGGAGACTCTGTAAGACTATCTCAAATTTTAATCAACCTTATCGGGAATGCGTTAAAGTTCACAAAAGATGGAAATATCTGGGTCAAAGTACAATGCCTGGAATATAAAAATAATGTCTATAAACTTCGTTTTACAGTAAAAGACAATGGTATTGGTATTCCAAAAAGCAAACAAAAAACTATCTTTGATAATTTTGCCCAGGTCAAAAACCAAAATCTGGAATACGAAGGAACGGGGCTGGGACTTGCTATTGTCAAAAAATTAATCCAATTACACGATAGTGAAATTCATATTATCAGTGAAGAGGGTGTCGGATCTGAATTTTATTTTGATTTAACTTACGAAAAGGCAATTAAAGCTCATGAAATAGCACTAAAAACCGGAGAAGCTATTAGTATTGGCACTTCTAATTTTTATGTTCTTATTGTCGATGATAACAAAATCAATCAAATTGTCACTCAGAACATCCTGAAAAAGAAGGGGTATACCTGTGATGTAGCCAGCAATGGAATGGATGCCATAGAAAAATTAAGAAGTGAAAAATTCGATCTTGTCTTAATGGACATCAATATGCCGGAAATGAACGGATTAGACGCTACAAAAATAATTCGGGAATTTAACCCTAATATTCCTGTAATTGCCCTCACAGCAGTTGAAGAAGGGGAAGTGAGAAATCAGGCATTATCTGTCGGAATGAATGATGTCATCATAAAACCATATGACACCCAACAATTTTTCCAGACAATCATGAAAAACATAAGTAAGATGAAGCTTATGTAAGCGTATCATTTTCGATTTCTTTTATGAAATTCGTCTTTATACCTTTTTAGTAGTAATTTAGAGCATATTTTTAGCTCGTATTATATGGACTCAACTAAGAAAGGATTTAACACAATCTGCACCCATTGGGGACAACTTGAAGACTCCCAGTTCAACGGTGCCATCTCTCCTATTTACCTATCTACTTCATATGCTTTTGAAGAAGTAGAAACAAAGAGGTATCCAAGATATTTTAACACTCCTAATCAAGAAGCATTAAGTAAAAAAATTGCCCGATTAGAGAATGGAGAAAACGCATTGATTTTCGGGAGTGGAATGGCAGCAATAAGCACTACTCTTCTCGCCTTTTTACAAAAAGGAGATCACATTATTTTACAACAAACACTATATGGAGGAACTGCTAATCTCGTAAAAAAGGAGTTTCATAGATATGGAATCGAATATACATTCGTCAATGTGGATCATATTGATCTCTTCGAAAAAGAAATACGCCCCAATACCAAGGTTATATATATAGAAACACCTTCTAATCCTTTGTTAACCATTACAGATATTACTGCTGTCACATCGATTGCAAAAAAACATCGTATCACCACAATGATTGACAATACATTTGCCTCTCCTGTCAATCAAACCCCGATCGATCTTGGAGTTGACATTGTCATTCACTCTGCAACAAAATATCTGGGAGGTCATAGTGATATTCTGGCAGGGGCTGTTGTATCTACAAAAGAAAACATCAACACGATCTTCCAATTAGGAATCAATCTTGGTGGTAGTTTAAGTGATTTTACCGTCTGGATGTTAGAACGAAGTATAAAAACACTTGGTCTTCGAGTAAAACAACAGAATAAAAATGCAAAACAAGTCGCAAAATGGCTTCATAAAAATGAAGATGTCAAAACCATCTATTACCCTGGACTAAAAACACACCCAAATCATCATATTGCTAAAAAACAAATGAAGGGATATGGCGGTATGGTATCCTTTGAGCTACAGAACTACATTTGTCCTGCTCTTTTTCAGAAAAACCTGCAATTAATAAAAAGCTCCATGAGTCTTGCCGGAGTAGAAAGTACCATTTTATCACCAGCAGTAACCTCACATGCTTTATTATCACCAGAAGAAAGACTACAACAAGGAATTACAGACAATTTATTACGACTAAGTATTGGAATCGAAAATAAAAAAGATATAATCGCAGATATACAACAAGCCATTAACGAAACTAAAAAAGAACTAGTAAAGACTAAAAAAATAAGTGAATGAAATTAGATATTCTCGCTATAGGAGCGCATCCTGACGATGTGGAATTAAGTTGTGCCGGAACTATTGCCAAAGAAATTAGTAATGGAAAAAAAGTAGGAATTTTAGACCTTACCAGAGGAGAATTAGGAACCAGAGGAACCCCAGAAATACGAGATCAGGAAGCCAGAAATGCAGCTGATATACTAGGAGTCTCTGTTCGTGAAAATCTTGGTTTTAGAGATGGTTTTTTCATCAATGACGAATTTCATCAGTTAGAAATTATTAAAATCATTAGAAAATACCAGCCGGAAATTGTTTTATGTAATGCGGTAACAGACCGGCATATTGATCATGGTAAAGGAAGTAAACTTACCAGTGATGCTTGCTTTTTATCTGGATTGAGAAGAATCGAGACTCAGATAAATGGTAATGCTCAGCAAGCATGGAGACCAAAACATGTGTATCACTATATCCAGTGGAAGAACATAGAACCTGACTTTGTTGTTGATGTCAGTGATCATATGGATACTAAAATAAAAAGTGTAATGGCATACGCCTCTCAGTTTTATGATCCGTCAAGTAAAGAGCCGTCCACACCTATTTCGAATAAGAATTTTAAAGACAGTATTTCGTACCGGGCAGCCGATCTTGGTCGTATTATTGGCGTATCATATGCAGAAGGCTTCACTGTAGAACGCTATGTAGCAGTGGATTCTATTTTTAACCTAATTTAATTCATTTTTTCCTTTGCTAATACGATAAAAGGCATTATATTTGCCCCCGAATTAAAACGGTGGTTGTAGCTCAGTTGGTTAGAGCGCCTGATTGTGGTTCAGGAGGTCGTCGGTTCGAGACCGATCTTCCACCCGTATTAAAAGCCCTGCAATAGCAGGGCTTTATTTTTTTAAGTATTTTCCTACCGCTGTTTTTGATATGGTTCCAATAAAACAAACCATAAATTATCATGTATCATTTACAACAGACCTCTAACACAAAAGCATCAACATAAGCTACATTTTATTCCTGAAATGCCGGGAGGAAATTATCAACCCGAAGGATACACATCCTTTTTAATCCCTTGAAATACATTTCAACAAACTTATTCGTCACTTCACTTGCCATTTATGCCGTTTTAATTACTTATTCCCAATACACCCACAACAAAATAGTAAGTTCGGTGAAAGATTACGAAATGAATAACCTGGATCAACAAATTAGACAAATAACTCCTTACGGAGAAGATATTTTCCTTACTTTATTAGAAAATTACGGCTACAAGCCTAATCAATCAGAAAAATACGAGAACAAAGACATCATTATAACGAATCTATTAATAAAAGCGTTTAAACAATACTCTTTTCAATTCCCTAATCAATTATCAGACGAAGAGAAAGTGGCTATATTTAAAGATCGTTTCTTAAAATGGCAAAAAGAAAAAAACAACAAACATATCAGCATTTAGAAACGGGCGCTCGTTCAAAACATCACAAAATAATCAATCATATAAGAATATAATTACATTAATCATTTCTAACGAAAAACATTTTTAGAAAAAAAGCGATATGAAATTCATATCGCTTTTTTTATTATCGTTATCAAATATTTCTTACTCTGTCACCCCATCAACAACCAACCGTTCTGCTCTATTAGCAACTTCCCAAGCTGTATAAAAAATCAACTTAGTCCTTTTAGCTAATAAGTCATAATCGATTTTTTCCGGGGTATCTGTAGGCTTGTGATAATCTTCATGCACTCCATTAAAATAAAAAATAATAGGAATATTATGCTTTGCAAAATTATAATGATCACTTCTATAGTAAAAACGATTTGGATCATCCTTATCATTATATGTATAATCCAAATCTAATTGGGTATACTTTTCATTCATTGCTTCACTCACTTTATGGAGATCCGTACTCAAACGGTCACTTCCAATCAAATAAATATAATTACTTTTTCCTTCTTCCCTATGATTAGGATCAATTCTCCCGATCATATCTATATTCAGATTAGTTACTGTATTAGCTAAAGGAAAAACAGGGTTTTCTGTATAAAATTTGGAACCATATAATCCTTTTTCTTCTCCTGTAACATGTAAAAATAGAATAGAACGCTTCGGACCAAACCCATCTTTTTTTGCTTTCTCAAATGCTTCTGCTATCTCTAGTATACTAACAGTACCAGAACCATCATCATCTGCTCCATTATATATATTACCATCTTTGTCCACACCTACATGATCATAGTGAGCAGACAGCACTATAATTTCTTCAGGTTTTTCTGTGCCTTCTATGAACGCCAGTACATTTTCTGATGATTTTATTCCTCCCCTAAAATAGCTGTCTGGTATTTCCTGATAATAGTCATCCCCTCCCATAGGAGATACTATTCCCATCCTCTTGTATTGTTTTTTTAGGTATTCTGCTGCTTTTTTCTGCCCTGGCTCTCCCGTATCTCTTCCTTCATAACTATCTCCTGCAAACGTATATAAATACTCCTTCAGTTCTTTGGAAGAAATCGTTGCTGCATAAGTTGAGGCATTTCCTTTATCGGTACTTGTAGTATTTTTTGTTTTTTTAGTGCACGCACAAGAATAGATAAGGGAAACCCCTAATACTATTAAAACTTTTTTCATGTATAAGTGTAAATTAAATATGACGCAATATACTCATTTAGACCTATATGAATACGTGAATATTTTCACAAAAGAAAAAAAGGTGATTTTTTTTCAAAAAAAGTTTTTTCTAACTGAAAAAAGGTCTTATATTTGCACCCGCAACGGAGAAATGGCAGAGTGGTCGAATGCGGCAGTCTTGAAAACTGTTGAGGGTCACACCTCCGGGGGTTCGAATCCCTCTTTCTCCGCAAGGTCAACAAAACCTCAGTTTTTACTGAGGTTTTGTTTTTTTTATCTTCTTTTTATTTTTATTCCAATTCTCAAAAAAGAACCCCAGGTATACTCTTACTCTACACAAAAATATATCTCATCTATATACCCTTTCTGAAAAATCAATTAGAAAACAAATACAATTCTTCTGTTTCATTAGGAAGTGTCAAGACTCCTATTTGTTCCAATCCTATTTTTTTTAATAGCTTCTGCGAGCCAACATTATCTTTCTTCGTAATTGCCCGGATTTTAGTCAATGCAAAACGATTTTCAGCTATTTCTTTCAATTTACTGACTGATTCATATGCATACCCCTTCCCTTCATATTCTGGCAACAAAGAAAAACCAATATCAATCCCTTCAACTCCTTCTCTATCATACAAACCACAACAACCAATTTTTGCGCCATCAGACTTCCTGATAACAGTGTAATTAGAATACCCTAATCGCTCCAACTGAGATCGCATTCTTTTTTTTATGTATACCTCTGCCTCTTCTATTGTTTTAATATTCCTATCACCGATATACTTTATTGATTTGGGAGTGTTAAATAGAGCTAACACAAACGAACAATCCTCTACCGATGTCGGTCTTACAATTAACCTTTCTGTTTCAAAAGTTACATACACTTCTTCCATAATAATTAATATTAGTTTCCAAACAATTTATCTTTCTAAAAAAATCAAATCACAAAACACAGTGTTTCAACATGCTTCCCCTGTGGTTTAACCACAAAATTAACATGATTTTCAAAAATATATAGTATAGTAGATAAGAACTATCAGATTATCTGTACTTTTACGGCTTTCATAAAAAATAGTATCGCAATGTTGTTGTCAGTTAAGACAGGTACGAAAATAAAATCTCCTCCCTTATTACCTCTTCATCTATATGTATAATGAAAGGATACTGGAGTTACATTACAGCAATTACAACTATCGTAATTGTTATCAGCTTTATCTCACTGTATATAGGAACAGTCCAGAAAGCCCAAAACTATATCTTTTTCTCTAAGATAGGCATTCTTATTACTTTTATAACGTTTTCTATTTGCATTTTATATTCCGTTTTTAAGCACTATAAACAACCATACACTACTATTGTTTTCATGCTTATTTTCTCCATCATCAGTTGTATTCTTTTATTCCTTTTATGTAAAGTTCTTATAGCATTTCTTTAACAAATACTCCCTTTGCTTAATTTATACTTACAATCTTTGCGCAGTTAAGAGTTTATCGTATTTTTGACTTCCTTAGAAAAAGGCTTTTTTATAACACGTTCTTAATTTTTTAAGAAATAATTATTCATCACATAATAACTAAATAGATACTAAGTTTATTTATAAAAATCATCTTTAATGAAATACCTAAGAATCTTTTTTTTATTGCTTGTTTTTCAAACAGGGATCGCTCAGGTAAGAAACGAGTATAAAATATCTTTTGATAATGCTGCTCATCATGAAGCATTAATAGAAGCCACTTTCACCAATTTAGAAAGCGGAACCATATCGCTAAGGATGAGTAGAACATCTCCCGGACGTTATGCACTGCACGAATTTTCTAAAAATGTTTATGATGTAAAAATTACTGATGGTAAAGGAAAGAGCGTAATGGTCACTCGTCCAAATCCACATCAATGGGATGTTTCCGGACATGACGGGACAATACTCCTATCATACCGCTTATTTGCAGACAGAGCTGACGGAACATATTCTCAGGTAAACGATTCATATGCATTATTGAATATCCCTGCTACTTTTATGTATATCCCTACATTAAAAGAGAGACCGGTACAACTTACTGTTGTTGTTAAACCTGGACATAACTGGAAAATATCTACTCAACTGATCCCATTAGGAGGAAATAGTTATCTAGCCCCTAACCTTCAGTATTTTATGGATAGTCCGATCTTGACAGGAAATCATATTGTCAAAGAGTTCAAAGTCCCATCCAGAGGTACTGAATATACTATAAAACTGGCTTTACAACATCAAGGAACAGAAGAAGAAGCTGATCAGTATTTCGAGCAAATCAAGAAAATTGTAGAACAAGAAAAAGCAGTCTTTGGAGACTTCCCTAATTTTGATTATGGAGAATATACTTTTCTTGCTTGTTACATGCCTATTTCTTCGCGAGATGGAATGGAGCACAGAAACTCTACAGTACTAACCAGCACTAAGAGTCTTGCTGAGGGAGGTATGAAAGGTAATATCGGAACTGTTTCTCACGAGTTTTTTCACGCGTGGAATGTAGAACGAATCCGCCCGCAATCCTTAGAACCGTTTGACTTTGAAAAAGCGAATATGTCTGGAGAACTTTGGTTTGCAGAAGGATTTACCAGTTATTACACAAACCTTATCCTGTGTCGTGCTGGAATTCTAACTCAGGAAGAGTATATAAACAGCCTTAATAAAACTTATAATTACGTATGGAACTCTCCAGGCAGGAATTTTTTCAACCCTATAGAAATGAGTCAACAAGCTCCCTTGGTTGATGCTGCAACTTCCGTTGACCCTGTCAACAGATCCAATACCTTTATATCATATTACTCATACGGCAGCATGTTAGGGCTCGCATTAGACCTTTCTCTAAGAAGTCATAAAGAAGGATTAAACCTAGATGACTATATGAAATTATTATGGGCTAAATATGGCAAAAATGAAACTCCTTATACTACAGAAAATTTACTTTTTACACTTCGTGAATATGCAGGAGAATCTTTTGCTGATAATTTCTTTAAAAGTTACATATACAATAGTCATGCTCCTGATTTTAAGAAACTGCTTGCTACGGTTGCGATTTACTTAAAAACAGATGTCAAAACACCTTATTTTGGAGCTAGAATCACCTTTGATAAAAATGATTTTGCGACAATTGCAGATTACACTCGAATAGGTACTCCTGCTTATGATGCCAGACTTGAAAAAGGCGATATCATTTTATCGATAAATAATGCTACTTTTTCTACTCCAGAACAGTTTGATGAAGTACTAAAAAAGCACAAACCTGGAAAAAGAATTACAGTAACCTACAGAAGGCTTGGAGAAGAAAGAAAAACAATTCTGAGATTAGCCACTAATCCTACTGTTACCCTTACTCCTTATTCTAAACCAAGTGAAAAAGCATTGCTACAACGAGAGAACTGGTTAAAGGCAAAATAAAAAATACCAATAAAAAAATCCCTTTTGTGAAGTGCAAAAGGGATTTTTTTATTGATACTATTTTAATTAATTTCTCGATAATCTATACGCATCAAGATTTCGATTTGCCTGATTAAGTTCATCTCTTAAACGATCTATTTCTTCTTTATACTCTTCTAGTGTCTTATCAATATCCTCATACTGCAGTAATTTTCCTTTCATTTGCTGGATATCCACATATGTCTGCACCATATTAGTATACATTTCATATCTATAAGTAGAGTCTTCTTTTGGTAATGACTTCTGAATATCAACAATCTTAGACGTAATCAGTGAATTAATATGTGGTAGATTCTGTCCAGGAACATCCAATGAATCAATTAGTGATCTCACATTATTTATTTCATTAGAAAATTCTCCTTGAAATTTCATTTCTTTCTCTATAGCAACCGCCCGTTCTCTCAACACTTTATTTTCTTTAAGAGGTACTCTATTAAAATCAAAGAATAAAGCTGCCACTATTAATCCTGTAGTACACAGAAACAAAATGATAAATTTCAAAACACTATTTCTTCTCTCCTTGCTATTTTTGGGTTTCATTATGGTTATTTATAGTTGATATGATGATTTCTTTTTCTTAATCTAACAAAAAGCTTCGTCTGCTTCTTACATCTTCTTTTGCGACTACCTCTTCTTTTACAAAAATATTAGAGTCTGATTTTTTGCCAATATAATCAAGTTCATTAAGCTTTTTAAACAATGTGAGCATTAATTTTGTAAATCCAGATACATGGTTTAGCGCCTTATTAACATCAGAATGCTGATATTCTATTTCTATCATCTCTATCAATACATTCTCCAGCGCTCCCTGATTTAAATCACACCAATCCGACAAATAATTAAGAAGCTCTTCTTTTCCTGTACCTACATATACGTCTAGGCTATTTTTAATCACACGTGCTAATGCCATTAACTTAGTAATCATAATAATCGGAGGTAATTGACGATCATACAGTCTAAATTCCGGTAACATCCCTCCTAAATACCCAAAAACATTTTGCGTCAAAGCCAATACCATTTTTGCTAATTCATTGGTTTGCTTTTTTTGGTATATTTTCTGAACAATTCCAATAGAATATTTTTCCAACGCATTAAAGAACGTATGAATCTCCGAATAGATAAATTTCAAATCCTGATGGCTTTGTATAGACACACAAGGAGGAATAAAATCTTCTGCTAATTGAGGAACACCTTCTTTAAAAACTATTTTGGCTATTGTCACATGATATTTCCCAAATTCCTGTTGATTCGTCTCTTCACTACTTAATACATGAAGACTGTACTCTGGCAAAACATAAGGATGCCTTGGAGGTTCTTCTTCTGGGTCTGCATCACCAATAGGAACTCTTTTATACGGATTAACCTGCAAAACAATATAACATTCTTCATCCGCTACATTAACCGTATACTCTGTTTTAATAACACTACCCTGGCTTTCTAAAGACGCTGTTATATCATTTGTGATATCAATTACAAACCCTCCAGCAGTAATAGCTCTACATTTATTTAATTGTATCTTTACCGTATCCTGTCCATCCATAGAAAATACGATATCTACAGCATCTTCATTTGTCAGTTCCGGTAACAACCCATAATTCATTGAGTTTACATCTTTAGATGCTACTACCTGTACAAACTGAGAAAAAGCATTTTCAGTCTCGATGAAATGAGTTTTATTAATTTTCATTCCATCAATCCAATTCACTCTGTGATGTTTTGTGTGCTTCATTTTTATCTTTATTAAAACAACCCTGTTTTTGAATATCTTATGACCAGATTTTTAATACAATTATTTTCTGCCCTAACGATTTCCAATTCTTTAATTTTTATTCCTTTTCCCTTTATACGTTGACAAAATTCAATAAAGGTCGTTTTCTTCCTATTAACAACTATTGACAAGTTTAGGTTACCACATAAATATTCATTAAAGTTTTTTGCTGTTTGTTTTTCATCTGCAACTAACAGTAACTTTTCTTTTAATTTATTCAACCCTATAAAAGGAGCTTTTGTCTCCTTTGGCTTATCACTAATCGGAGCGACTCCTATTGTTGGAGCATATGGTATTGTTGATTTAGGTGAATTCCTCGGAACCCTTCTCACGGGCTTGTTATCAACCAAAGAAGGTTTTGGCAATACATTTATTTTCTTTTTAGTTCCATATCTCACATCTCCATTAACGATAAGCGTGATTGTTTTTAACCCCGGAGTCTTATAGACATATTTAGGGTTTTTATCTGTTGAATTAACATCTGCAGTCTCTCCAAATCGCCATTCCCAAGTTCGGGCATTTTTGGTTTCATCTTTAATCCTTAATTCTTTTCCTACTTCTATTGAAACTGGCACTTTGAAACGAGCTAACTTAGTCGAATCCAATACGAATGCCTTTTCTTTAATCGTCAAGGTTTGAGTTATCCCTTCACAATTTCCATTAATTCGCAATCTTACTGTATATTGCCCTGGGTGCTCATATGTATGAAACGGCGCTATTCTGGTGTCAATTTTTGTACTATCACCAAAATCCCATTCTCTTTCATTAACTATTCCTTTAGTCTTGTCCTTAAACCTAATAATCTCTCCTACTCTCAAAGAGCTCGAATCAAAACTAAAATCAACAATATCACAGGGAGTATGATTCGCTAATCTATATCCGAATACAGATGCTGAAATAATAATTACTCCTATAAAAAAAAGAATAATACTTCTGTCAATATGATAATTCGTGTTACTTGTTGTTTTCAAAATTTATATTTAAAAAATTAGATAGTTCATATTAGTTCAATACAGTAATTTTATACGGGAATACATTTAAAGATTGTTGTTCTAGTATTGACAAGATATTACTCTTTAAAGAACTCCATTCCTCATCTAATGTCATTACTTCTTTATTAGGCTGTATTATAATTTCCATACAAGGTACAAGTCCTTTGTGAATTTCTATAGATGTTTTAAACCCCTTTACAACTTTTACCTCTTCTATTCGTTCCCCGCAAAACTCATAACACAATGCCTTGACGTCTTCTTTGGTTACAATACGGTTTCTGGATAACAGTGCTCTTCTATACGCCTGTAACCTTTCTTCCATACTCAGATCATTCTTCCCCTGAAAAGTTGTTGTTAAAAATACACTTTTATTTTGCTTGAGATCACTTCCCTGATAAATATGTAATGAATTTCCTTGTTTTATCTGGTTGGCTTCTTCTCCATTTGTCACCCAATACTCAATAAGCAGCGTGTCTTTCTTTTGTTTTGGTTTCACCGAAAGATATGTAGTATCCATCAAAGAAGTATTCATATCCATAATCTTCTTTTCCAGTAGCGAAATGTTCTGGTTTAACTCGTCAATATTAGATTGGAGAAAATCATTTCCAAAAAAAGAAAACGAAGCACTCTCACTCTTTAACAATTCTATTAGGTGTGCCAGATATTCTTTTGCTTTTCTCGAATCTAGTTTTCCTACATTGTCTCTTCGGATTACATAGGTCCCTTTATGATCTTCGGAGGTATCACTTTCTCTCAGTTTATAATCTATACCCGAGGTATTAGCGATCTGTTTTACATCCAGAAATAAATCCTGAGTACTGATTGGTACAATATCTATATAATCTTTTAGCTGATATGAAATATGCTCCCATTTTCGATTCAGCGCCGGAAAAGCATTTAAAGAACAAAATGCATTTTCTAAAATATTATCATCTATTATCCGGGGAAATACAATTTTAATCCAGTTTAGTTTTTGTAGTTCTTCATGCGCTTCAAAATCGACTATCTCAGATAAGTCATCAGGAATACTCCCTTTATTACTAAGCAATACATCTGATTTAAAGGATACGAAATGTTTTTCATACAGCGTTTTAATCTGTCCTTCTATATTTCTGGTCTTATTAGGTTTATACTCAAAAATAGAATTCAAATGATCTCTTGCGGAAATTTCACTATTACTGTAGCCTGCTATTGTTTTTATTTCCTGGTTATCAAAAAAGAATTCTGCATTCTTAAGATGGTGATAGAAGAGCTCTTTCTCATAAACATCTAACAATTCATTATAGAGGGAAACATCTTTAAGATTAAGCTTATTATAAGAAGTTTCTATACCGATATATAAAACCGAAAAAGGTAGTTTCTTTTTACTTTTGAAAGACAGGTCAAAATCTGATTTTTTCTTTCCTTCTAGTACATATCCTTTGTCTCCACAGATCATATGAGTAATCGAAGCATCTACCATCCTAAACTTCTGCACAGAAGAAAAATATATATTTTTCAATTCCTGCCCTGCATTTTTGACCCTAATTTTCTTTTTATAATACTGCAAATGCTCTGGTGTCAGATCCAGTACTTTTTCCACCGGTTCTGAATATACAATACCATGAGCAGGCTTAGCTCCATAGATTGTTTCGGGGGTCATCAACTGGATTAATCGTTCTGTAACCCGAACCTGAGAACTATCTATTTCATTTGATATTTTTTCTATTTCCGAAGCACAGGCTCCTATCAATAATGATACTAAAGGATCAAAAGAGCTTTCTATTTCATTAGCAGAAACTCCCCATAGGGAAGCTGCCTTCTTGATCATTCTGTTTTTAATTTCTATTTCACTTTCTGCCCCCATAAGTATTTTAAAATGATAGTGGTGCTATATAAAATTTTTCTAGACAAGAAAAAGGTTCGTTGGTTTGTTTCAGAATCCCATTTACTACAATATCTACCCGTTTTTTAATTCTGTTAACACTATCATGACGATTCAGCTCTTCTTGTTGTATATCTACTTCTACTTTTATGTTTTTGAGTCTTTTCTCATGGCTGGTAATGCTTTCCACCAGAGAATCTGCAATTACATTTTTAAGCTTATTTGTACTTGCCAGGTTATCAAAATCAATATTCCATATCGAACAACCAAAAGACTCATCAAAACTACACTCTCCATAATATGAAGTGGTTACCAAGTGAATAAAGTTAACAATTGATTGTTTTAATTCTATTTTATCAACTTCTTCATTTTTAATAATGCCACTGGTATCTAAAGGTATTTTATAATAAGATGTGATCATAGAAGTCGATGGTTGGTTTATATTGCTGTAAAAAGGAATTCGCAATTTAATAAAGATTTTATTTAGATACATCAACAGACCCTGCAAACTTCCTTAAAATTATCTTAATATTTTAGGTTATGAAAAATTAATATTTTATATAGATTTGAAGACTCTAAATATCTTTGAACTTTTTTTATATTTGTGTAAATTAAAAATCGAGAATGAAATTACTTTTAAAAACCTTATTATTAATCAGTATTTTTATAGGAATTGCTAGTTGTGGAGGTGCAAAAAAAGCATTGGCTGAAGCAAGAGAAAAAGCAAGAAGAGATTCCATTGCTTTAGCTCAAAAAAATGCGATCCTTCCTATCCAAAACAAATACGGAACTATCCTGAATGTAGCTCCAAAAAAAATTGATAATATCCCCTTATTTAAGTTTATTGATGACTGGATGGATACTCCTTACAGAATGGGAGGAGAAACCAAACAAGGGATTGATTGTTCTTTCTTTTCTCAATATTTATATCACGATATTTTTGATGTCCTCATAGAACGTACTGCTCAGAAGCAATACGATGCGCCAGATACAAATAAGTTTCTTGGGCAAGAGTACTTAGTCGAAGGAGACCTTATATTTTTCAACAAACAAGGCTCTGAGCATTATCCTATTACCCATGTTGGAGTCTATCTAAAAAACGGAAAATTTGTACATTCTACGGCACGAAGAGGAGCTTCTGGAAAAAACGGAGTTCAAATTAGTGATCTAACCAAGGCTCACTGGCAAAAAATGTTTGTCTCTGCCGGAAGAAAGCCCAGAACCGCTAAGACCTCTGATAGCCAGTAATATCATTAGAGGGGGATGTAATGAAAGAACAAAATATAGAATACATATATCAAGAATTACTAACTGTCTATCAAAACCTGAAAGCTGAAGTTATTGTTGCTGAAATCCTAAGTAACTCTTCTATGAACTTTTCAGACATTGATATTAGTAATGAAAGTGTATTTTCCCGGTCATATCGAAGAGACATTATAGACACGAAGTTTGATGTTTTTTCCGGTAAAAGTGATAAGATAAAACTTAGTCTGGCCAGAAATGGAATTTATGATAGCCTTCCTGAAGGCGTGTTTCATCGTCCTATAGATTCCAAAGACAAGACATCTTATAACGAGATTCGAAAAAGGTATAAAAAACAAGAGAAAGACGCCAGAAACTTTTTTGCTCCGTTGGAAAATGAGTTTTTCACACAACAGGTAAAAATCGAACAAAATGAGCGATTACTCATCAACAAATTTACCAACCTCAAGAATGATTTCTTATTAAAATTTTGGAAACTAAACGATGACATTCCTAAAGAATACAGTATTAAATTACTACAACTCCTCCCTTATGTACATCAGATTTCAGGAAATTTAGAATTGACAGCCTTGAGTCTCGAAAAGATTATCAACGAGAAAGTCGAGATCCAGCGTAAAGACAAAAAAATATCAGACCATATAAAAGAATCCTTTAGATCGACACGATTAGGAGTAGACATGACACTAAGTTTAGAAGAAACAGCTATCTACTACCCTTCAGTTACTATAACCATAGGTCCTGTAAAAAGGAGTAAAATGAAGAATTACACAAAGAATGGTGTTACTAAGAAATTTATTAGTACCTTTTGTGACTATTTCCTTCCAATGGAAATGGACTCCGAATTAACCATTCTTTCTTCAGAAGAAGAAAATACTTTTACAATAAATAAAGAAGACAGCCCTAGAATAGGTCTTACCACAACAATATGAATTTAATGATACTTTCAGCAATTGGATTTGGTTTTTTAAAAATAGGAGTACTACTGATGGCAATCAGTGGGCTACTTATGGGATTAGTAGGAAAACTAAGAAAATTACTTTTAAAGAATAAAAAGAAATTTTTCCTTTACGTGATTGTCACTTTGCTTGTTTTTGGCGCTACGGGGCTCTTAGCAAACCAAAATGTGCTCAATAATATTCCAATCAATAACTTTATTGCTTTTCAGGTTATATTTTTGTTGTTAGGGATTCTTCATGTTATTGCATTAAGGCATTTTTTTCCTGATTTATCAGAAAAGAAAACCTTTTTCTGGCACGAGTTTCTATATACAGTTGTAATCTGTCTTCTTGGTCTGACTACCTTTATGTTTGTTGTAGAGCAATACAAACCGGATTACATATACCTCTTTATGGCTTCTGCTATTTTCTTTATTATTCCATTTATGATTGTAAAGACCTATGAGTATTCCATATCCGTCCCTGTAAAATATTATAAGAAGTGGCACTACCCTATCGGAAAAAACATAAAAGACCCTTCTGATGATGAGTTAAAAAACCCATTAGTTATTTCTTTTGAATTTAATAAAGATGAAACCGAGGATGAGGTAAGTAATTTTAGACTTAAAGCTCCTGAAAAAATGGAATTCGGAAAACTATTTTACTTCTTTATTAATGATTATAATCACAGACATCCAGAAAAGAAAATTAAGTTTTTAGACAAAAAAAACGAACCTTACGGATGGATATTCTACACCAATCCAAAATGGTATAAATCACAAAGGCATATCGATTTTAACAGAACTATTGAAGGTAACGGTATTGCAGAAGACGATATTATCATCTGCAAAAGAGCTTGATTTTTATCAAGATAAAAATCAAAAAAAGCAGTTTTTGACAAGTTGTCAAAAACTGCTTTTTTTGTCCTTAATCTAACTCCTTTCTTTTATTAAGAAGATTACAATAGCTTTTTTCTTACAAATAAAACAATATTACTGTTTTTAACTTTTCTATAACAAATTAGATTTTTCCTAGGCTCTTATTTTCACTAATTTAGACCTGTGCAAGTCACATTTTTATATTTATTATTACGTTTTATTAACATTTAAATTTTATTAATTATGTCTTTTAAAGCCATTTTAAAAATTGGAAACGACGAGTTTAATGTATTATCATCTAGCTATGGATTATTCCAGGAAACTGATGCAACTGGTAGACCTTCTACTATTACAAGAGGAGGAAAAGTAACTGTTGCTGTTGAGTCTACAGGGAGTGATGTACTTTCTAACTTAGCGTTTAACAACTTCCAGACAACTAACGCAGAATTAATCTCTATTAAAAGAGATACGGACGCTACGTTAAAGAAACTGGAAATCAAAAATGCGTATATCGTTAAGTATACCGAAAAATTTGATTCTACTGGGAAAATCCCAATGTATGAAGAAATTGTTTTCTCTGCACAAGAAATTGTTATGGGAACTGCTTCTCATGCTAATGAGTGGGCTATCTAATAACACTCAAATACTTAAAAGAAAAGAGGAACGTTGTTCCTCTTTTTTTATGCAAAAAAGTTCAACTTATCTATTATTGTATGTAGAAATCATTTTGTAACTTTAGAAAGACCAATCTAAACTCCATGATTTTTATCGAAAAACAGCATAAAGAACTTCTCAACTCCTCGCTTCTTTTTCTTTTTACACTTACCAAAAAAGGGGCTATTGTTGATTATAATACTATTTGTAATTCGTTATCATCTACCCCGATCAAAAAAGACAACACTGCACTTGCCGACCTACTTATAGACGATGATATCATCCCCTTCAATGAGGTGATGAAACTCCTGACTGAAACTAAAAAACCAGTAGAAAGAACCCTTCGTTTCCCATCAAACGAAGGACTTATCCACTTAAAATTCTCCTTCTTGTTTCATGAGGATTACATATATGCTACAGGAATAAACATTACCAAAGAAAGTGATAACTTATTCAAGAAAGGTGCTATCAAAAATTTTAAAACAGGAGTTTGGAATTATGATCTAAAAAAACAAAAACTAACATGGTCTCCCGAATGTTATGCCATTTTTGACCTCCCAAAAACCACAACAATAACACTCGATCAAAGCATTTCATATTATCCCGAAAAAGTTCAAAACACAATAAAAGAGCACCTTACTGACTTGGTTAACAATAAAACGTGTTACACTTTTACAGAACAAATAACAACAAAAAAAGGGAACATTAAGTGGGTTCGGGTACTTGCTGAGCCTATCTCTCACAAAGGAATCGTTATTAGTATCAATGGCAGTATCACGGATATTAGTGAGCGCAAAACCTATATAGAAAAATTAAAATACAACGAAGAGACAAAACGACTAGCCTTAAAAGGGATCCGATCCGGAGTTTTTGATCTTATTATTGACAAAGAGGCTGTGTTTTATGGCGACGATTTCAAAAAAATGCTTGGTCTCTCATTAGAACAAGATTTTATTCCTTTAAAAACTTATAGGGAAATGATCCACCCGGATGACTATGATGGATACATAAAACGCTACCATAAGAATATAGAACAAGACGGATATTACTATGACAATGCATATCGCCTCAAACATGCGTCCGGTGAATATCGGCATTATGAAATTCACGGATATCGAAAAAAAGATAAAAACGGAAAAACGGTAAGAATGATCGGGAATCTTATCGATGTACATCAGAAAAAATTAAACAAAAAAATCATTCGTGAAAACCAAAACAGACTCAAGGCTATTGTTAATAATGGTTTTATCTATACAATTTTATTAAACCCTGAAGGAGAAATACTGCTCGCTGATGACAATTCTCTGGAAATTATAAAAAAAGGCTTTAATATTAATCCTATTAAAGAAAAATGTCGTTTTATCGATATCACCCCTCTAAACTTTAAAAATACATTCGCTTATGAATTTAATAATGCCTTAAAGGGAAAAAACATCAAGAAAGAAATCGAACGCATTACGTACAAAGGATCTATTCAATGGCTGGAAATTAAATACACTCCTATTTATGAAAACAAAAAAACTATAAACTCTGTTCTGATAAGCTTCTTAGATATTACAGAAAGAAAGCTGGCAGAATTAGCCACCAAAGAAGCCCATATCAAAGAACAGGAATTAAGCAGCTTAAAATCTAATATCCTTTCTAATTTTAGTCATGAAATCAGAACTCCTCTTAACGGAATTATGACTATCAGCAAACTTTTACTAGAAGAAACAGATCCCGAAGAGCAAGAAAAATTACTGGAATACATGGAAACCAGTAAAAAACGACTCCTAAAAACATTAAACAATCTATCAGATTTTAGTGAAGCCGCCGCAATTAAAAAAAATCTCACATATACTAATGTTGATGTGAATTATGCTGTAGAATCTTCTTTTAGAGAATACAGACATATGGCACGAGCAAAAAAATTAGGATATGATATAAAAATCAGTGAAGAATCTCCTGTGAGTTTTATAGACGAAAGTCTTTTTAGGAGTGCATTGAATAACATTATACACAATGCGATAAAATATACCAGCGAAGGTAGAATAGATATCTCTATTTATACTAAATCTTTAAAAGATTTTATTTATATTGCTATAAAAGATACCGGTATTGGAATTAACAAAAAGAATCAAAAAAAGATATTTGATCCTTTTGTCCAGGAGAGCATTGGATTCAGCAGAAAGTACGAAGGCACTGGTATCGGATTAAGCCTTTCCAAACGATACATAGAAATACTTGGAGGAAAAATAAAAGTGAAAAGTCAATTAGGCGAAGGAACTGAATTCGTTATTTTAATCCCCATTAAAAAATGAACATACTATACGTAGAAGACAATAAAATCAATGCTATAGTTATGCATAAAATGCTATCCAAAAACACAGCAAAAGTAGTAATAGCTGAAAATGGACCCGATGCATTAGAAATGGTATCTCAAGAAAATTTTGATTTAATTTTAGTAGATATAAATCTAGGAGCTAACCAGATGGATGGCTGCGAATTATTAGAAAAAATCAAATGTCTGGAAATAACCAAAGGGATTCCAGTATTTGCTGTTACAGCTTACGCCATGCCTGAAGACATTAAAAAATTCAAACAGATAGGTTTTGATAAATACTTCCCGAAACCCGTTAATTTTGACAAACTGCTCTCTACCATCTCTAAGCTAAAAGCTGTCTCTTAATAAGAAAAGAGCAACTATCACTGAAGTAACAATTGCTCTTTGTATTTTTATTCACTATTAAAAGTGAATCATATAATTAATTACTGCTGCTCATAATCAGAGTCCCACTCTGTACCTTCATCTCCTTTTTGACCATCCATCTTTATCATAAAGTTTTTAGCCGGGAAATATGGTTTCATATGAATATCCAGAAATACCCTATCTTTTTGTTGCGGATCTTGCTCAAAACGCTTTACTTTAAAATCCTCAATCAATTTATCAGGACCAGAAATACTATCTAAAAATTTCACAATCTGCCCCATTAATTCTTTTCTGGTTCTAGCATTAAAGTTCTCAAACGCTCTTCTGTTAAGAAAATCCATCAGCACCTTAGTAACATAATCAAACACCCTAACTACAGAATATGTTTGTAGCCCAAGGTTATCTCCATTAAATAGTGTCTTAGCAGAAAAAGCCATTACTTTCCCATACTCATTCACCATAGGAACCAATCCTTGCTTCTCTAATTGTGCTATTTCACTCTTTTTAAGATCAAAACGCACTCCATCTACTTCATTAATACCTCCGTGTTTCTTTCCTGCAGTCACCTGAGACATTAAGGTTTGATATATCTTACCTGCCAATGCACTAGATGGCGGTACAAAAAGATCTTCATCTTCTCCTACCTCATCGTGCTTTCCTCTTCCTACTAACCAGTTACACGCCATAATAACATTAGAACGGTATTTATCTCCTCCTGTAAGATTAGCCGCTTCGAACAACTCCATCACATCATCTGGTTCATCCAAATGTTCGAAATCCGTTATCAACATTACTTTATTATCATGCGCTATTTTTGCCCATTTCTCTACCACCTTGTTAGAACCTAAGTACCCTGGAATCACCAATAACCCATAGTTATCTCTCAGATCTAATCGATCATATCCCTGTACTAATTCTTCCTGAATAGCATCGATAAAGCGGGTATTATCAAGATCTTTGACCTGCTCTAACTCAGCATTAACAATATTGATATTTTTGATCTTGCTCTCGTCTGTATTTTTATAGAACAGAGCAACAGATCGATATGACTGTTCTAGTTCTCTTGTTTGCTCTAAAGCAGCACCAAGGTTTCTCTCTAGTGATTTTCCAGCAATTTCTGATTTCTTTTCAGACTCTTCAACCATTGCAGGAATATCTCCTTCTATCGATAAAATATCATTCCACAACTCCAGTGTTTTCTGAAGTTTTTCTCTTTCTAATTTCTTAGAAGACTCCGTAAGGAATATTTTCTTTCTTGCTTTTCTTTCTGGATTCAGGTTTTGCACATTATCGATACAAGCCTCTAATAAATCAAATCCTCCATACTTAGCCAGCTTTTCTTCGTTTATCTTTAACTCCTTTGCCGGGTTCTCTATATTTATATTTTGTTGCGCTTGTTTTGCTTCTGCCATGATTTCTTTTTTAACCTTGTTGTAATTCTGCTATTAACGATTGAATTGAACGAATAAGTGCTTGCTTCGCATCAGGGTCTGCCAAAGCGCTTTTTAATATCTTATTCGATTTTAATTGCTTCACAATCTTTAGATATTGATCCTTTTCCGTATCAAGGTCATTGATAAACTTACTCTGATTCGTTATTCCTTTTTTACCGAAATCACCCAGGTTATTAAATCGAAGGGTTTCTTTGGTTTCTACCCCATCTGCATCTTCGAATTCAACTTCTACTTCTGGCTTATAGTGTTCAAAAACTGATTCCACATTTGTTAGTCCACTTACAACCTTTGGTTTAATCGGCTGATCTTGTGTCAATTTTTGTACTAACAAAGTTTTGTTTTGTCCAATTTCCTGTATTGCCTCTGCTGCATCTGTTTTTACTTCAGTGCCTCCTAATCCATACGTATTACTCATAGTACTCTTAATAAATGATTGTGAATGTTAAATATACTAATTTTATTACTGGAAACTAATTTAATCATATTTCCACGTTAACTTTTCTTGTTCTACATCTAAATGAACTTTTGCTCCCTTCCCTATTTTTCCGGTAATCAGCATTCTGGAAAGAGGGGCTCTTAATTCTGTTCTTATTATTCCACGCAATGGTCTTGCTCCATACTTAGGGGTAAACCCTTTAAGCGCTAAGTATTCTTGTGCTTTCTCTGTCAGCTCCAATGTTATTTCCTGTTTCCCCAATGCTTTGTGTAAATCTTTTAACTGAATATTAAATATCTTCACTACATTCTCTTTGGTTATCGGTGCAAAAGGAATAATTTCTGTTAACCTCCCCAAAAACTCTGGCCTGAAATGCCTGGACATAATTTCTAATAAGTCTGATGATTTTGGAATCACCTCATCTTCAAAAGATTTTACAACATGATCACTTCCTATATTTGAGGTAAATAAAATCACTGCATTCGAGAAATCTCCTGTTTTCCCTAATCTGTCATTTAATTTTCCTTCATCTAATATCTGCAAAAAAATATCAAATACCGAGGGATGTGCTTTTTCTATTTCATCAAACAGCACAATAGAATATGGTTTCTGTCTAATTTTATTGACTAACATTCCTCCTTCTTCATATCCTACATATCCCGGAGGCGCTCCATATAACAAGGCTGCAGAATGCTCTTCTTTAAATTCAGACATATCAAAACGAATAATCGCTTCTTCTGTTTGAAATAAAAATTCTGCCAGTGATTTAGCTAATTCTGTCTTTCCTGTCCCTGTAGGCCCTGTAAAGAAGAAAGAACCAATCGGTAATCCCGGCTTACTTAATCCTGATCTAGATTCTAAAATAGAGTCTGTAATTATCTTTACTGCATGGTCTTGCCCTATTACTCGTTTTTTTAACAGCTCTTCCATCTGCAACAAACGCTCTTTCTCATCTGCTTGTAATTTACCTACCGGAATACCTGTCTTATTAGCAATCGTCGCCGAAACATCATTTTTGTTAATCTCCCTGTTCTCTGCCGCTGCACTTGCTTCAAATTTATTTAGAACAGTCAAAATATGAGATTTGTTTTCTGCAAAACTTTCTCCTTTTAGCAAGGTGTCTTCCTCTATCAGTTCACTGAACAACAAATAACTAAATTTATTTTTTAAATCATCAAACAGCCACTTGCTTTCTTCTACCTTTTTCAGCTCATCTCCTTCACTAGCTTCAATCACTTCCAGACTTTCTTTTACCAATGCTATTTGAGCGACAGTAGTCCCCAGCATATACCTGGTAGCTGACATTGTCCTATCTATCAAATCTATAGCTGAATCCGGTAGGCTTCTATCTTTACTGAATCGCTTAGCCAATCGTATTGCTTCTTCTATGGTATGATCAGAAACTTCCAGATCGTGATGAGCTCTATATTTTTCAATTGTATTCGAAATCATTTTTAGCGCTTCTTTTTCTCCTGGTTCTTCTAAATCTACATTTTCAAATCGTCTGGACAGTCCTTCATCTACTTCTATATGTTTTCTAAAAGCATCATTTGTTACAGTTGCAATAAACGTAACTTCTCCTTTTGCTAATTCAGATTTAAGAATATTAACCAATCCTTGGTTCCCATTATTTTTATCTGTCAGATTATTGAGCTCATCGATCAGTAGAATTGGTTTATCAAACTGCTTAATAGCTGTCAGTATTTTTTTGAAACGATCTTCTACTTCACTCTTATAACTGGCTCCAGAAACCATATTAATAAAATCAAGCTCATAGATCTGAGCATGTTTCAAAATTTCAGGTACAGTTCCGTTTACCACTTCATTAGCAAAACCGTCTAGCAAGACTGTTTTTCCTACTCCTGATTCTCCGGTAATTAATACATTAGGTTTTGATCTTCTTCCTAATATTTCTGTAATCATTTTTATTTCAGCATCTCTTCCAAAGACATCTTCCAATCCATTGTTTTGAGCTTCTAATGTTTTATCAACACAAAACTGCTCTAAAACACTTACATCTATATTTTTTCCATCTTTGGTCTGATGTGTTCTAACCGTTTTTGTTCCTTGTACACTCTTTCCACTTTGTCCAGCAGCAATAAGTAGATCTTCTGATTTTAAGGGAAGAGTCTTTAGTTGTTCATAAGAAAATCCAACCCCAGGAGTACAAATAGAAATCAAAAGTCCCAGAGGTGTAATAGTATCTTCTCCTAATTTTAGCTTTATGGTATCTGCTTCTAATAAAACCGAATCTACTGATTTATCACCGTATAATTCATCCGGAATAGAAGTCACTCTTGGGAGTGCTTCAATTCTAACTTCAGCCCATTCTTCTATATAATAGATATCCCCATCTATCTGCTTAAAAAAATCCCGTAAGCCTACATCTTTATGAAGTAATGCTTTTAAAATATGCGCTGCATTATACGTATCATTGTAATATTCTTTTGCCAAAGATTGCGCAATATGGAAAGCTGCATCCGCCTTTTTATCTTTTAGATAATCTAATAATTGCATGAAGTTGATTATTGGTATAATAAACAACTAAATAACAAAAAAAATGTTAGAGCTCAATATCGTCAAATGATAAAATTTTATTAATAAAATTTTATCATTTCATCTTAAACTAATCACAAAAACTATCGAACCTGACTAAAATGTATTCCCAATTCTTTTTCCAGATTCCGCAAATATTTTACTTCCTGCCTGTTAATTAGCACCAAAGAAAGCCCTTTATTTCCTGCTCTTCCTGTTCTGCCACTACGATGAGTATAGTATTCTGTTTGATCGGGAAGTTGGTAGTGCACGACAAAAGCTAAATTAGCAACATCAATTCCCCTGGCTGCCACATCAGTTGACACCAACAATTGCAAGGATTCATTTTTAAACCCTCTCATTACTTTATCTCTGTCCTTTTGTGTCATCTCTCCCTCTAACAACCCTACTTCATAATTTTTAGCTTTGAGTTGTTTGGAAAGTGTTCGTGCAGCAACTTTAGTTCTGGTAAAAATAATTCCACGCTCTTGTTTCTGGGACTTCAAGAAGTAAGTCAACGTATCTAATTTATTCACTTCTTCTCCAACCACAAAATGATGCTCTATATCTTTATTTACAGCATCTTCTTTGTCTATTGTTATTCTTGTAGCATCTTTTCGTACATAAGTATTGATAATATCATTTAGCGAAGCGGGAATGGTTGCTGAAAACAACCAAATATTTCGTTTTCCTTTCGTTTTGGACAATATAGCAGTTAACTCTTTTTTAAACCCCATACTCAACATTTCATCCGCTTCATCCATTACAATGGTTTTGACTTTTGAAATATCAACTACATCACGATCAATCAAATCGATCAATCGTCCTGGAGTAGCTACTATGATATGTGTAGGGCGTAGTACTCTGGAAATTTGTCTTTCTATTTTTTCTCCTCCATAGACAGATTCTACAAAAATTTTATCAGTATACTTTGTAAATTTAAACAGCTGTTTTGCTATTTGTTGTCCAAGCTCTCTTGTAGGAGATAATATCAAGGCCTGAACTTCTTTTTTTTGAGGGTTTATTTTGGATAGCAAAGGAACGCCAAAAGCAGCAGTTTTTCCTGTTCCTGTTTGTGCTTTCCCTATAAAATCAATCGAATCGTGTATTAAAAGAGGAATCGATTTTTCCTGGATTTTTGTGGGAGTAACAATCCCCATTTCTTTTAATCCTTTATTTATATTTTTAGGAACTCCTAAATCAGAAAATTTCATGGTATGCCTTGTTTAGGCGACAAAAATAACTGAAATAATTATTGGATTATAATTCTATCGGAATAAAAAACAATTTCAACAACAATCTGGTATTAACAACTAATATTAATAAAATAGTGAAACAATTGCTTTTTGGTTGTTAATCCTCTTTTATGGTTATGCGATTTAGTCATACAGAAACCTGCTGAGCAATTTACATCCGAATTTTCATCAGAAGACAAAATATCAATCATTGATAATGCATTCGTTTTCAAAGAGTCAATTACTATCACATTAACAATTTCAGAACTATAAGCGCATACTTTTTTTGCATTACATGTGTCATTTTTCACTTCATGCAATTCGTGTACATGATGAATATGCTCGTCATTTTCTAGAGATGTTTGGGCAATTAGAGTAGTGTAAGAAAAAACTAACAATGCGAACGGTAGGATATATAAAACTTTTTTCATGGCGGCTGGAATTAAGTTGATTACAATAATTTTGATACACTACAAAGTAACTGCATAAAAACAAATACTTTCGTTATCTGTCGTCGAAATGCACAAAACCATCGTTAAAATACACTTTTGTACGATTAAATGCAATTTTATCCCTTAAAAAACAGGCTTACACCATAAAAAAAACTTATTTTAACTACTGTAAAACCGTAAAATAAATTAAAATAAGCTTAACTCATTAGGGTTTTCTCCAGGTAGTTTCAGGCTTGTTCCTAAAGAAGCATTCATCTTCTCTATAAAATACTTAGATAATAAAGGTGATTCTTCTTCTATGTTTTGATGTACAAAAAAATGAATATTGCGGAGTCCTTCATTTTTCCATTTTATCAGACGTTCTACCCAAGCATCCAATCTGCTATAATCAGATTCGTGATTAGCTCCTACATAACGAATAAATGCCTCATTAGTAGTTAATCGCATATGTAATAAATCTCTTCTCCCCGCTGTATCCGTCAATACGTTAGTAATGTTATTTTCTGACAACAAAGAAGCTAATTCTGTTGCTATACTATTTTCATTGTACCAATCTGTATGCCTAAACTCTATTGCCAACCTTATTTCTTTTGGCCATCTTTCTACAAAACGTATAACTCTATCAAAGTCTTTCGGTGCAAAGTTGCTATGCATCTGTAAAAAAATCGTACCTAGCTTTTCTTTCAGATGAATAACATTAGCCAAATAGCTATCTACATAAGGATGCACCTCTTCATTCAATCTTTTTAGATGCGATACATTCTGTACCAGTTTTGGAAAAAACTTAAAACCTTCAGGTGTTTTATGATACCATTTCTTAAACTGGTCCTCCGGAAAAATCCGATAGAATGTTGCATTTAATTCGATGCAATTAAATTGATTAGCATAATACACCAATTCATCTTTAGTCCCTCGTGGATAAAACCCTTTTAAATCTTGTTTATTCCACTTTGCACATCCTATATAAAGTGACAATGGAGCTGTCGTTTTTGTGGAGTTTAATACCGATGCTGTATCTGTATGATCCAGAGGCAATGAAAAATCTATTAACTCCGGACGCTCAACTTTTCCGAATTTCATCTGTTTTTACAATTATTTTTTTTATGAAGAGAACTCTAATACTCATTGCTATTTCTTTCTTTTTTCCCTCCCGGTTATTTTATTTCTTATATAGAACCCAGACGATAAAAATATTGTTTTATTTTATCAAATTGTAATCAAATGTTTATTAATTATTCTCTCTTTTTAAATGTTTATAAAAAGTGCAAAACTCAACAAATCAACTTGTAACACTTCCCAAACATTTAAGTATTTTTAAGAAACACTCTTTATTATGGAAAACAGAGAAAAAGATTTACTAAAAATTCGTCCGTTAATTCTGAACTCTCATATCTCTAAAAATATGACTAGTGATGAATTATTCCAAAACAAGACCGTAAGACCTATTATCAAACTTCAAAACGATTTATTTATAGCGGTTTTTAAAAACTATATAAAAAAGAGAAAAAATACTTTCTACGATTTATCTCCAGAAAACAAGATAAGATATATTGAGAATGCTATTCAAAAAGACACCAAATTCAGAAACAGCCTCAAAGGCATGGTGATTGGTTTATTTACTGCAGAGGAGTATGCAACTTACATCAAGAATTCTTCAGCTTTAAACAAGCGAATGATGAACCTGGTAAAAGAACGCCTCCAAAGTAATATGCAATTGTTTGAGCTAAAAAAAGCACAATAAACAAAAGCGGAGCTATTTGCTAGCTCCGCTTTCTTTTTTTTAAATATATTGAAGATGACGATTTACTGTTTTACAAAACGTATAATCGTTGCCTCTTCTCCATTTCTAACTTTAAGAATATACATTCCTTTCTTTAATGACTGTACAGGTACTTCTGATGACAATACTCCTGAAAGTTTTACTCTTCCTTTCATGTCCATTATCTGATATGGCATATTGCTTTTTTCATGTAATTGAAGACGTAGCGTATTGTTTTTAACAGGGTTTTCCTGTAATTGAATCCCTGATATAGCAGGAACAGTTCTATTTCTATCACAGAATCCTATAAAATTCCATCTAGAATTTTTGCGTTCATACAATCGTCCGCTAAAGACTACTCGATCTCCTTCTTCATAGGTAGCTCTAAAGTCCCAAGGAGCAACTCCATCGCAAATACCTCCACCGGTATCTGTAGTAGTGGCTTCTACAGCTGCGCTAAATTGAGATTGATTCCCGGCAGCATCCCTAGCTCTTATCTTAAAACTATAAGTAGTATTAGCTGTTAAATTTGTTATTTCTACAGAAGTTCCTGCTACTGAAGTAACCTGAAGGTTATCCTGAAATATTTCATATGCCGTTACTCCTACATTATCTGTAGACGCATTCCATGATAGCGTTAATGATGTATTAGATACATTAGAGGCTCTTAATTGAGAAGGTGTCGTCGGAGCTTCTGTATCTTCCCCTCCTCCTCCAGAAGGATCATATCCATTAACTGTTTTGGTTTGGCATCCTGGTGCTAACCATTCGCATATATTAGGATAACTAACCGATAAACGACCGTACCAATCTCCTCTATCATTTCCACAAGCTGCATATCCTCCATGCAGTTGTCCAATAATTCTTTGGTTATGATCAAACAATGGCGATCCGGAAGACCCTGGCTCTGTAGTTCCATCATTCCAGTCACTAACCTCCCAATGTGTAGTTCCAGCACCTCCTAAATAAGCAGAAACTGTAGCTGCTTCATAATCAAAAGATATTTTTTTGATATCTCCACTTGGATGGTGAATTCCCGTGGTATTAGAGGGAGCAGCTCCGGTAGCATCCCATCCAGAATAATACACATTATAGCTAGAAGGTGGTGCTGCTGAAAGTTTTAATAAAGCATAATCAGAGTTTGACCCTTTGTTCATTAATTGAGACCCAGAAATAGATTGACTAGTTGATCCATCAACATTTGTACATCCTGGAGATTCATAGTTAAATACAAAAACCCAATTTGTAACATCTGAACCTGTACAGTGGTTCGCTGTTAAAAAATAAGGTGTTCCATCATTAGCTGCATTATTAATTAAGGCTCCTGTACATATTCTGGCTCCATTAGCCAACATGATCATTGCTACTGATCTAATCTGGTCTCTCCATGGATCACCTTCTGCACACGCCACATTATTATTACATGATCCTGAATCTCCAAATGCCTTGGCTAAACCATATACATTTTTATAATCATGTGCTACTGTTTCTATTGCCAGTTGTGGCATCCCTTTTACAGATGAAGGCTGAAAGTATTCGACAACAACCCTATCTCCCTGAACAGGAGCCGTTCCTAGTCTACCAGAAACTTTATTATTAAACTCCGTAAAAGCTCCTTTTACATCTGTTTTTTGTGGGTTATATATGAATAATTGAGCCCCTTTTTCTAAATGAAACTTAGAAAATGTAAGGTTTAGAGAATGTGCTCCCTTAGAAGTTATTTCCAAAACCCAATACTTATCACCATTAGATTTTGTATACCATTTTCCTGAATTAGCAGGCGTAAAATTTACATCATGTGCATAGGCAAAGCGCATAGGCAATCCTTCTTCTTTTTCCTTTTGATCTTCCTTTAACAGTTTAGAAACATTTACAGATGGTAATATTTCTAAAGGGACTGACGAAGATTTCCCGAAGGATTCATCGGAGAAAGCTGGTTTTCCTCCTTGGCTGATCTGAGCGTGCCCTACTACACATCCAATAAGGATGCATATAGCGGTAACTATATTTTTCATGTTTTAAGAGTTATTTATTAGGTGAATAAATGATTTATTAGTAGTTCGAACTATCATTAAATTTAAACAGAAGTTTAACGCACCCCAATTGTTTTTAACTTTTTTAACATTAAATCTATTTTTATTTAGATTTATTTAATAATATAAGTATACGAATAAAAAAAGCCGGATTAATTCCGGCTTTTTTTTATTCGTATGTTACTATGAATTAGTTTCCTCCTTCCAATGCTTTAAGTTTGGTTTTTAACTCATCAGCCTTTGGATCATCCAATTGATAGAAAATATTCATTAATGTACGTAATGCCTCTACATTATCAGGATTTGCCTTTAGCGCTCCCTCTAGGTAAGGAACAGCTTCTCTATACACATCCTCTCTTTGTTTCTTAAGCACTTCATATCTCTTATAATCTTTACTAGAAGTACCTAACCCGTTCATTTCATCAACAATTTTCTTCTCTTTCCCTAGAATTACAGCTGCAACATTAACTTGCGCTGCTTCGTATCCTGGTTTTAAGTCAATTGCTTTTTTATAGTACTCAACAGCCTTATCATTATCTCCTAATCTAGAAGCGCTCACCCCTAGGTTATAGAATAAGTCTGGGTTTTCAGGGTCATTTTTAACGATTTCTTCCATGATCGACTTATACTTCGCTACATCTCCTAACTTGTAGTACATGTCAGCTTCTGCCTGCATCAAAGAAGCATCATTAGGGTTTTCTTTCTTCGCATTTGCCATTGCCTGCATTGCTTCTTCATTCTTCCCCTGACTTACATAAATCAAAACGATATTTTTTGCAATTTCTCCTCTTTTTGAATCAGTTTTTTTCGTCTTAGGATTAATAAAGTCTCCTGTTTTTACAGAAATATCTCGCATATTCTTAGCAGGAAATGCTTCTTCTTTTCCTGTTTTCTTATTTGTAGCTACATATTGTGTCTGAATTCCTGTAAAATTAAGGTCTATTAATTTGTTATAATACGTTAATGCTGTATCATATTCTTTTGCATTCACAGCATTAGAAGCAGCATAATATAGGTATAATGTATCTGCCGGATTAGTTTTAAACCCTAAATACAATTTTTTTGCAGCAGCCGAATGATCTTTTGCATTTTGATCTTTAATCGCATTTTCGATTAAGGCTTGACGCAATTTAACCAATGCTTCATTAGCTACAGGAGTATACTTACTACTTCCTGATGCTTTCTCAATTTCCATTGCTTTGTTATATGCATTTGCTGCACTTTCAATTTTTTCCAAAGCCCCATTAGCTGTTGCCGAAGCAACTTGCCCCTTTAACAAATAGTATTGCGCTTTGTACTTATCAGCTGCAGCTTCTATCAATCCTTCTGCAGATTTTAAAGCTTGACTAGCAGCTTCTAAATTACCCGATTTAATAGCTTTGGTCGCTTCTTTCAATTCTTGCTTTTGCGCAAACCCTACTGCTCCAATCGCTAAAAAATACGCTACAATAAGTTTATTTTTCATTTTCTTTCTTTTTATGGGATTTAGTTTTAGTAAATTACTCAGTTGCACTATCAATATTCGTGCCATTTTCTTTGTTTTCAATATTTTCTTCCTGCTCTTCGTTTTCATCGTCTACATCTTCCTCATCATGCATCACTTTTGCTACCGCTGCAATCGCATCTTTTCCTTTGAGGTTGATCAAACGCACTCCTTGAGTGGCACGCCCCATCACTCTTAATCCTTCTACTTCTAAACGAATAGCAATTCCTGATTTATTAATGATCATTAAATCATCATCATCTGTTACATTTTTTATCGATACCAAGTTACCTGTTTTATCAGTTACAGAAATGGTCTTCACTCCTTTTCCTCCTCGGTTTGTAATTCTATAATCTTCTAACTTAGAACGTTTTCCATATCCATTTTCCGACACTACTAGTATATTACTATCCATATCGTTTACAGCGACCATTCCAATTACTTCATCATTTTCATCTGCTAAGCGAATTCCTCTTACTCCAGATGCTCCACGTCCCATTGGTCTTGTTTTCTCTTCTTCGAATCGGATCGCTTTTCCAGAGCGAACTGCCAACATTACCTGACTCATTCCATTAGTCAGCTTTGCTTCCAGCAATTCATCCCCTTCTTTTATGGTAATTGCATTAATTCCATTGGTTCTTGGTCTGGAATACTGTTCTAAAGAAGTTTTCTTTACTTGTCCTTTTTTTGTAGCCATGATCACAAAATGAGAATTTATATACTCTTCATCTTTTAGATCTTTCGTACAAATAAATGCCTTTACCTTATCATCAGAATCAATATTAATAAGGTTCTGAATTGCTCTACCTTTAGAAGTTTTACTTCCTTCAGGTATTTCGAATACCCGCATCCAGAAACATTTTCCTTTCTGTGTAAAGAACAACATATATTGATGATTTGTTCCTACAAAAAGGTGCTCTAAGAAATCTTCATTTCTAGTCGTACTTCCTTTCTGCCCTACTCCTCCTCTATTTTGTCGTTTGTATTCATTAAGAGAAGTTCTCTTGATATATCCAGCATGAGAAATTGTGATTACCACTTTTTCATCCGGAATCATATCTTCTATACTAAGATCTCCACCGGCATATTCTATCTGAGATCTACGTCCATCTCCATACTTTTCTTTTACTTCAATCAGTTCTTCTTTAATGATATCCATTCTACGACTTTCTGTCGCTAAGATATCTTTAAGATCTTCGATTGTTTTCATCAATTCTTCAAACTCCGCTCTCAATTTATCTTGCTCCAGTCCTGTTAGCTGACGCAATCGCATTTCTACAATTGCCCTTGCCTGAATTTCTGTTAGACCAAATCGCTCGATAAGCTTTGCACGTGCTTCATCTGCATTGGATGATGACCTGATTAACGCTATTACTTCATCTATATTATCAGAAGCAATGATTAATCCTTCTAAAATATGAGCCCGTTCTTCTGCTTTTCTCAACTCATATTTTGTTCTCCTTATTACTACTTCATGTCTGTGATCAACAAAATGATGAATCATCTCTTTGACATTCAATAGTTTTGGACGCCCATTAACCAGGGCTATATTATTAACACTAAAAGATGATTGTAGCGCTGTATATTTATATAATAAATTAAGGACAATATTAGGAATTGCATCTTTCTTTAATATATACACAATTCGCATTCCTTTTCTATCCGATTCATCGCGAATCGACGAAATACCATCAATTTTTTTATCATTAACCAGATCAGCAGTTTTTTTAATCATTTCTGCCTTGTTTACCTGATATGGTATTTCTGTAACGATAATACATTCTCTTCCATTCACCTCTTCAAAACTGGCTTTCCCGCGAATTACAACACGACCTTTTCCTGTTTTGAAGGCTTCTCTTACACCGTCATATCCATATATAATACCTCCTGTAGGAAAATCAGGAGCTTTTATATGCTGTATCAATTCATCAATCTCAATATCATTATTATTGATATACTCTATGGTACCATCAACAACTTCTGATAAATTATGAGGAGGCATATTAGTAGCCATCCCTACCGCAATCCCTGAAGCACCATTAATAAGCAAACCAGGAACTCTGGTCGGTAATACTGTAGGTTCTTGTAAGGTATCATCAAAATTAAATGCGTGATCAACAGTATCTTTTTCAATATCTGCCAGCATATCTTCTGATATCTTACGCATCCTCGCCTCCGTATATCGCATTGCAGCCGGACTATCTCCATCTACAGATCCAAAGTTTCCTTGTCCATCAACCAACATATATCGAAGACTCCATTCCTGAGCCATCCTTACCATTGTATCATAAACCGATGAATCTCCATGCGGGTGATATTTCCCCAATACCTCTCCTACAATTCTTGCGGATTTCTTATGAGCACTATTTGCCCTAACTCCTAACTCATACATACCATACAGTACACGTCTATGTACAGGTTTAAGACCATCTCTTACATCTGGCAATGCTCTTGACACAATTACAGACATCGAATAATCGATGTACGCAGACTTCATCTGGTCTTCTATATTGATAGGTATTAGCTTTTCTCCTTCAGCCATAAATAATTATTTTATTCTAAATTGACTTATTCAACGCGCTAATTTAAGTAAATTAAGACGGTTTTAACAGCCAATACGTACTGTAATATAGGTAATTTATTAACAACTATCGTATACCACATGGTTAATAAGTCTACAAATATAGATTTTGATTATTAAAGTTTTTTTTGTCTATTTACCCGTAAAGCTTGTATTCAACAGCTTTATCGAATAAAACCTATTTTCTGACACCTTATAATTATCTCCATGCTGTCATCATGACAAAATCGTGATAATTAGCCAGAAACATTTTTAAAATAATTAAAAGGAATAACTTTTGTGATGTCTGTTTAAAAATCATTACTTTAGTTATAACAAAGAAAGAAACTGAATTATGGATGATAACTTTTCACCTAGAGTAAAAGATGTGATTGCTTATAGCAAAGAAGAGGCTTTGCGTTTAGGTCATGACTTCATAGGCACAGAACATCTTATGTTGGGATTATTACGTGACGGAAGTGGAAAGGCGATAAGCATTCTCGATGCTTTGGACATAGACTTAACCAACCTTAGAAGAAAAGTTGAAATTCTAAGCCCCGCTAATCCGAATGTAACAATCACATTCAATGAGAAAAAAAACCTACACCTTACAAGACAAGCAGAACGCGCTTTAAAAACCACCTTTTTAGAAGCTAAGCTTTTTCAAAGCTCGTCTATCAATACTGCCCATCTGTTATTGTGTATTTTAAGAAATGAAAATGACCCAACTACCAAACTCTTAAATAAACTAAAAGTTGATTACGATAACGTTAAGGACCAATTTAAGTATATGATCACAAACGAAGAAGAATACATCGAAGAGAGACCTAAAGCAGAATCATTTTCTGAAGATGACGACAATATGGCAGGAGAAGGAAGTAAAGAAAATCCATTCAACTCTCCAGGAAGCGGAACCAAAACCAATAAAAAATCCAAAACTCCGGTTTTAGATAATTTTGGTAGAGATCTTACCGCTATGGCAGAAGAAGGAAAGCTCGACCCTGTTGTTGGTCGTTCTAAAGAAATAGAGCGTGTTTCTCAAATTCTTAGTAGAAGAAAAAAGAATAACCCTTTATTAATAGGAGAACCTGGAGTTGGTAAATCTGCTATCGCAGAAGGACTAGCCCTTCGCATTGTAAAACGTAAAGTGTCACGTATCTTATTTGACAAACGGGTTGTAACTTTAGATCTAGCCAGCTTAGTTGCCGGAACCAAATACAGAGGTCAGTTCGAAGAGCGAATGAAAGCAGTTATGAATGAACTGGAAAAGAATGATGACATTATTCTTTTTATTGATGAAATCCATACCATTGTTGGAGCTGGTGGAGCAACCGGAAGCCTTGATGCTTCAAATATGTTCAAACCTGCCTTAGCCAGAGGAGAAATACAATGCATTGGAGCAACTACACTAGACGAATACAGACAATATATAGAAAAAGATGGGGCTTTGGAAAGACGTTTCCAAAAGGTAATAGTAGAACCTACTAATATCGAAGAAACGATAGAAATCCTAAACAACATCAAAGAAAAATACGAAGAACATCACAACGTTAATTATACTCCTGAAGCAATTGAAGCTTGTGTAAAATTAACGAATAGATATATGACCGATCGTTTTCTTCCGGACAAAGCAATTGATGCTTTAGACGAAGCTGGATCAAGAGTTCATATTACTAATATTGATGTTCCTAAAAAGATTCTAGATCTCGAGAAAAAACTGGAAGAGGTTAAAGAATTAAAAAACAGCGTTGTTAAAAAGCAAAAATACGAAGAAGCTGCCAAGCTGAGAGATGATGAGAAAAACCTGGAAAAAGAACTAGGTATTGCACAGGAACAATGGGAAAAGGAATCTAAACTACACAAAGAGACAGTTGATGAAGAAAACGTAGCTGATGTAGTATCTATGATGACTGGAATCCCGGTAAATCGTATTGCACAAACAGAGAGTAACAAGCTAGCCGAATTACCAAATTTAATTAAAGGTAAAGTTATTGGGCAAGATGAGGCTGTTAACAAAGTTGTAAAAGCAATTCAGAGAAACAGAGCTGGGTTAAAAGACCCGAATAAACCTATCGGTTCTTTTATTTTCCTAGGACAAACCGGAGTTGGAAAAACTCAGTTAGCAAAGGTTCTCGCTAAAGAATTATTCGATAGCGAAGACACCTTAATCCGTGTAGACATGAGTGAATACATGGAAAAATTTGCTGTATCCCGATTAATTGGAGCCCCTCCAGGATACGTAGGATACGAAGAAGGAGGACAACTGACTGAAAAAGTAAGACGAAAGCCATATTCAGTAGTCTTATTAGATGAGATAGAGAAAGCACATCCAGATGTATTCAATATGATGCTTCAGGTATTAGATGACGGGTATCTTACAGATAGTCTGGGAAGAAAAATAGACTTCAGGAATACTATTATCATTATGACGTCTAATATAGGTGCTCGTAAACTTAAGGATTTCGGACAGGGAGTAGGTTTCGGAACTTCTGCTAAAAAATCGCAGTCTGACGAACACGCTAAAGGGATTATTGAAAGTGCCTTGAAAAAAGCATTTGCTCCTGAGTTCTTAAACAGGGTAGATGATGTTATTGTCTTTAATGCACTTGAAAGAGAAGATATCCATAAGATTATAGACATCGAGCTTAAGAAACTATACTCCAGAATTAAAAACCTTGGATACAACCTTTCACTTAGTGAGAAAGCAAAAGACTATATTTCTGACAAAGGGTTTGACCAACAGTATGGAGCGAGACCTCTGAAAAGAGCGATTCAGAAATACATAGAAGATGCACTTGCAGAAGAAATCATTACTTCTAAGTTGCAAGAAGGAGATGCTATTTTTATGGATCTGGAAGATGACAGCAACGAGCTAAGTATCTCTATAAAAAAAGCAGAAGAGTCTGAAAACTAAACAGTAACAGCATTTTTCTTAAAAAACGTTGTTAATACAATAAAAAAAAGCATTGAAAACAGTTGTTTTCAATGCTTTTTTTTTATCCCATAAAACGCTTGCAAGCCCTTTATTTATATACTTTAACCTTTATATTTGCTATGGTAACAACTTAACTAATGATAACATCTTACAACTTTGATTTTTGCGCAGCTGAAATACATAGTGATTACATAAAAACAATCATAAATGAAGGCGCAACCATCGTCCCCGAGCACAACAAAATATTAAAACAAGTAGTTGATCTTCATTTTCAAGATAAGCCGTTTGTTTATATCACCCACAGAGTAAATTCATACTCTGTTAATCCAACCGTTTATATTGAGACTTCTAAAATACCCAATTTAATTGCCTTTGCTGTCGTCTCAGATAACCCAATGCAAGAAACGCTAACTCAATTAGAAAAACCTTTTTTCAAAAAAGAATTCGCTTTATTCCGAACAATGGAAGACGCATTAATATGGAAAGACAAGATGATAGAATCCTCTACAGTACAATCATAACCAATACTACCTAAAAACAAAAAAAAGAGGGGCTTAGCAGCCCCTCTTTCCTTTTATATAATTTTACTTATTTACTTTGCAATATTAACAGCTCTCGTTTCTCTAATAACCGTTATTTTTACTTGCCCCGGGTAAGTCATATCAGTTTGTATCTTTTGAGAGATTTCAAAAGAAAGACTAGCTGCTCTTTCATCATTCACCTTTTCACTCTCTACAATCACCCTTAATTCTCTACCAGCTTGAATCGCATAGGCTTTTTTCACACCACTAAATCCAAACGCGATTTCTTCCAGATCTTTCAATCGCTGAATATACGAATCCAATACCTGTCTTCTTGCTCCTGGTCTAGCTCCACTAATCGCATCACAAACTTGTATAATCGGAGAGATCAAAGACGTCATTTCTACCTCATCATGATGCGCCCCAATAGCATTGCACACTTCGGCTTTCTCTCCATATTTTTCTGCCCACTGCATCCCTAATATAGCATGCGGCACCTCTGTTTCAGTCTCCGGCACTTTCCCTATATCATGTAACAATCCAGCTCTTTTTGCTAATTTTGGATTCAAACCTAACTCTGCTGCCATCACTCCACACAACTTAGCCACCTCACGCGAGTGCTGTAATAAATTCTGACCATATGAGGAACGATACTTCATTCTACCTACCATCTTGATCAACTCAGGATGCAATCCATGAATCCCTAAATCAATAACAGTACGCTTCCCGACTTCGATTATTTCTTCTTCGATTTGCTTTCTTGTTTTCTTCACCACTTCTTCAATTCGCGCTGGGTGAATACGACCATCTGTTACTAATTTATGCAATGACAATCGCGCTACTTCTCTTCTTACAGAATCAAAACAAGATAAGATAATCGCTTCAGGAGTATCATCTACTATAATCTCTACTCCGGTAGCAGCCTCTATCGCTCTAATATTTCTTCCTTCCCTACCGATGATTCGTCCTTTTACATCATCGCTTTCGATATTAAAAACAGAAACACAATTCTCTACCGCTTCTTCTGTACCTATTCGCTGAATCGTATTTATAATTACTTTTTTAGCCTCTTGTTGCGCCGTAAGTTTAGCCTCTTCTATAGCAGTTTGTACCAAAGTCATAGAATCTGCCTTTGCCTGCTCTTTAAGCGACTCAATCAATTGCCCTTTAGCTTCATCAGCAGACAAGCCCGAAATAACTTCTAATTGCTGTACCTGGCTCTTGTGAAGTTTATTGATTTCGTTCTTCTTTTTCTCCAGATACTCATTTCTATGATTATAGTTCTTTATCTTTTCTTCTAAACTAGCGTTTAACTTTTTGTTTTTCGCTAATTCGTTAGAAACTTGTGATTCTTTATCTCTGGTCCTTTTTTCGGCCTCTGCCATTTTTTTATCTCTCGAAAAAATAACTTTTTCATGTTCGGATTTCAATTCGATAAACTTCTCTTTAGCCTGTAAGATTTTATCTTTCTTAATGGACTCTCCTTCACTCTTTGCGTCTCTAATAATGCTTTCTGATGTCTTTTTTGCATTACCAATTAATTGAGATGCTCTATTGCGTTCAAGAACCTTGGCTATAGCAAAACCTATTCCCAAGCCAATTATTCCTGCCACAATCAAAAACATAATGTTATCCATAATTTCAAATCTATATTTAAATAAAAAAAAGCCTGCACTAGTATTGGTTTTGTATAAACTCTGTAAAAACAGGTTTAGGGCTAACAAGCTGATCAAGGATCCCCTCTAAGGAGGCTTGCTTTTACAACTTAAACTCACCCTTTTTAATTAATTCTTGTTGAGTTTATCAAAAAATAACAACTAGTGCAGGCAGTAACCTTGTTATTTTGTATTTCTTATGAACTTGATGACAATTTATCCTGAAGCATCTCATTGAGCAGAATTAATCTGTCTGTTACTTCATTCATATCGTTATCTTTATCTATTGTTTTTTGTTCTACTTGCGCTGCAAATTGCAAGGCACACATAGCCAAAACGTCTTGTTTATCTCTTACCGCATAACTCTGCTCAAACTGCTTAATCATTGCCTCAATTTTCTTTGCCGCTTTTCTCAACCCTTCTTCCTGATCCGGACTAATTGTTAACGGATACACTCTATCTGCAACTGATAATTTTATTTTTAACTTATCGGTCATATTTTACTATTCAGATAATTGAGCAATACACACATCGATTTCCTTTATTAAGGAATTTATCTTAAGCTTTGTTTCTCTTCTATATTTCTCACTGCCTAATATAGCATTAGCATTTTTCAGAGCAGTGTACTTCTCTTCCCATTGCCTGATTTGATCTTCCTGAAAACCTGATTTATCATTCAGATTTTCGATGGTTGCCTTGAGCTCAATATTTTGCTTTTCCAAAGAATCACATTTTTGGACTAACTTCTCTATCTTACTTTCAAGAGCATTAACTATGTCAATCAGATTACTACTCATTTATATAACGCCAATACTTATCGGTACAAAGTTAAGATACCCATTCAAAAAAAACAATAGTTTTTAAACTAATTTAAAGTGTCTCAAAATACTGACCATTAAAGGGCTTTAACATTTCATTAATACCGGCTTTTTTTTCAAAAAAACGCTTTATTTACCCTATGGTTTCTTTTTGCAGCACTTGGTTTACTTTAGTCAGAGAAGAAGCTATGATTTGATGCATATCATAATACCTATATTCTGCCAGCCTACCTCCAAAAATAATATTTTCCAAACACATAGACGCTTCTTTATACTTCTTAAAAATTTCCTGATTCTTATGATCATTCACAGGGTAATACGCTTCTTTTTTTAGTGTCCAGGCTTCTGGATACTCTTTTGTAATAACAGTCTTATCTTGTTTTCCAAAATCAAAATGTTTATGCTCTATGATTCTTGTATAATCATATGTTTTGTCATTATAATTTACAACTGCATTACCCTGATAATTATCCGTATTTAATATTTCATGTTCAAAACGAAGCGAGCGGTACTCCAATGCCCCGTATTTAAACCCAAAAAATTCATCTATCTTACCAGTATACACCACTTTTTTTGCCAATGCTTCCAGTATAGAACGTTCTTCAAAGAAATCTACTCCTGTCCTGGTTTCTATTCCTTCTAAAAGTCCATTTATTATCGTATTGTACCCTCCTTTAGGAATTCCCTGATAGCGATCATTAAAATAATTATTATCAAAAGTAAACCGAACAGGGAGGCGTTTTATAATAAAAGCAGGTAATTCTACAGCCTTCCTACCCCATTGCTTTTCTGTATACTCTTTGATTAAAGTATCATAAATATCTTTTCCTACTAAAGACAAGGCTTGTTCTTCCAGGTTTTCAGGGGACTTGGTTCCATAAGTCTCTATTTGCTTATTAATAATCCTCTTAGCTTCTGCCGGTGTTTTCACCCCCCATAACTGATAGAATGTATTCATATTAAAAGGAAGGTTGTATAACTTTCCTTTTGAAAACGACAATGGGGAGTTTATATAATTATTAAATGAAGTAAACTGATTTACATAGTCCCATATCTTCTTATCATTGGTATGAAAAATATGCGCTCCGTATTTATGAACTTCTATGCCTTCTATATGCTCGCAATAGACATTTCCTCCCAGATGATTTCTTCTATCAATTACCAGACATTTTTTCTTTCTTTTCGTCATCTCATGGGCAAAAACACTCCCAAACAACCCGGCTCCTACTATCAAATAATCATATTCTCTTCTTTCCTCTTTGCTATCCTTAATCATGTTTGACTTGTATATTAGAGCCCAAAATATAATTTTTATTATACCTGAAAGAATTAAAAAAGAAATTTTATCAAATCAAACACCTAACTTGATTCTTTAGCAAACCAGTTTCAAGAAATAAAATAACATGCTGATTTATCCCGTTACTACATAAAAAAATAAACTGTATATTCCCCCTCCCAAATACCAACCAAACTCAACCGATGAATAAAAAATTTTTTATTTCCAGGAACTACAAATCTGTTTTTAATGCAGCTGGAAAGGCTAAAATTGATTGTGAAGATATTTTAAAAGAAATAAGTTTTCGTAACATAGGTTTTTCTCAATCAGCAATCCCTAACTCTGCCATAGGTACTATTAAAAACTTTTTCGGTATTACATATGCATTGTTACGACTCCCGGTTAAAAGCACACTATGTACGCAATATCCTTTTAACAAATTCAGAAGTTACATCATAGCAATAGCTAAACTAAAAAATTGTTCTATTATTACAATTGTACACGATGTAAGAGCTTTAAAAGGGCGAACAAACAACATACAAAAAGAGTTAGACAAGATCATTACTACAGATGCGATTATTGTACATAACGAATCTATGAAGCAGTGGTTTCTGAATCAGGGAACTTCTATCCCTATTACTGTACTCGATATTTTTGACTATCTACCATCCAAAGGAATTCCGATGCAAAATGACACACATACTACTGATCAAAAATATGAAATTGTATATGCTGGTGGGTTTGCACATGGAAAAAATGCCTATATCTATGATCTGGATACCGTACCCAATCAACATTTTAGTATGAAATTATATGGCGTAGGGTTTGATTACGATAAACTTCGTGTAAAGAAAGAAGATTCGATTATTTCTTATGAAGGAGCTTTTCCCTCTGATGTAGTCGCGTATCACATAAAAGGTTCTTTTGGGTTGGTATGGGATGGAATATCCACCGAAGAATGTTCTGGTCAATATGGTCAGTATCTAAAATACAACAATCCGCACAAAACCTCTCTCTACATTTTATGTGGACTTCCTATTATTGTATGGGATAAAGCCGCTATTAGCGATTTTGTCTTAAAAAACAATATTGGTATTACTGTATCCAACCTTGAAGATCTCGATAATCAATTACAAAAAATAACTGAACAGGAGTATCTATCCATGAAAGAGAATATTTATAAGATAAGAACTAAAATCGGCTCTGGAGGGTTTCTCAAAAACGCTGTAAGCGAAGCACTAGAAAACATCTGATATAAAACAAATTACACTGTAGTAAAACACATCAGGCAATAGACCGGAAATGATTTTTAATTCTGAAGCCCGTTTCAGAACATTTAAATCTCGATTATCGCGTAAATTTTAAGTAGCTTTATACTCAAAAACTCATTACACCAAATATGCGAGTACTATCATTTTTCATTTTATTTATATCTTCTTTTGTTTTTGCTCAAAAAAAAGTTCCAAATGATTACTTCATGAATCCATTGGACATCCCATTAGCTACCTCTGGTACTTTTGGAGAATTGAGATCGAATCACTTTCATTCAGGAATAGATTTAAAAACACAAAAACGAGAAGGCTTAAATGTATACGCCGCTGCATCAGGTAGAATCAGCAGAATCAAAGTTTCCCGTTTCGGCTATGGTAAGGCTTTATACTTGACCCATCCTAATGGATATACAACTGTTTATGCACATTTAAAAAAATTCGCCCCTGAAATAGAAGCTTATGTAAAGAAAAAACAGTACACAAAAGAATCGTATCAAATAGAATTGTTTCCTAAGTCAGAATCCTTTAAAATTAAAAAAGGTGACATTATTGGTTACAGCGGAAATACTGGAGGCAGTGGAGGCCCACACCTTCATTTCGAAATTAGAGATTCCAGCGCTCGTCCTATGAACCCAATGAGTTTTGGTATCGATGTTAAAGATTCCAAGAAACCAATAATTAACAGTGTTTGGGTCTATACACTCGGAAATAACACACATGTTAACGGACACCAAAAGCCACAACGGCTAACATTGTCCCCACAAAAAGATGGTACATATACCGCTTCCAAAATTCATGCAATTGGAAATATTGGTATTGGTATTTCTACAATTGATCAACAAGATTTAACAACAAATAAGAATGGAATTTTCTCTATCGAAACTTTTGTGAACGGACAAAAGAATTTTTCACTGGAAATGAATCGATTTTCTTTTGCTGAAACCAGATATATTAACCGCCTTATTGATTTCTCTTATTACAAACAAAATAGCAGTAGAATCAGTAAGCTTTTTATTGAAAGAAACAATCCTTTATCTATCTATAAAGACGTTCTTAATAAAGGAGTGATTACAATTCAGGACAGCCTCTCCTATTCTATTACTATCAAAGTAAAGGATTTTAAACAAAACACCTCTACCATCGTTATTCCTGTTGACGGAAAGCAAGTTGATAACGTAATTAAAAACGAAATTTTAAAAACGCCTTATTATGCTAAACCAAGTCAGAATTTCACCTATTCTGCTAATGGTTTCAACCTTCTAATTCCTAAAGGCAGTTTATATGAAGATGTTTTTCTAGATATTACCACAAAAGGAGATACTATTAAAGTACACAATAGTAAAACTCCACTTCATAAAAAAATGACTTTAGTCTTTGACGTTTCTAAATACACAGAAAAAGACAGAAAAAAATTATTCATAGGAAGAGTTAATAACAGAAAACCTCCTTCTTACCAAACAACCAGCAAAAAAGGAAGTAAGTTCTCCTTACGAACAAAATCATTTGGTACCTATGGTCTTTTCTCAGATACAAAAAAACCTACTATTGTCCCTATCAATGTAGCTGATAAAAAATGGATGACACAAGCTCAGTATTTAAAATTAAAAATAAACGATTCTGAAACAGGAATCTTTAGCTACAGAGGAACCATCAACGGGAAGTTTATTTTAATGGAATATGATTACAAAACAGGGATGCTTGTCTATGACTTTAATGACAAAATTATCAATGCTTCAGAAAATAAATTTAAACTTATTGTGTTAGATAAGGTAGGAAATAAATCAACCTATGAAGCGACTTTCTTCAGAAAACCATAACCAGACATTTTGAAAAAAACATATTTCTATTTCTTCGTATTTGTTTTTGGATGTATCCTGACATCTACTGCACAAACATCTTACCTAAAAGGTATTGTATTAGATGAAGCTAAAACTCCGATTGCCGGAGCGACCATTTCTTATGAAGATCATGGAGTGCAATCTGACAAATCAGGGGTTTATGAATTAGAGATCCCTTCTAACAAGGAAATTACCGTAATAATTTCTCATATCGGTTTAAAAAATCTAACCTTTACTATTAAATTAGAGGAAAATCAGGAATATGAATTAAACCCGGTCCTTAAAACAGACATTCAACAAATCGGAGAAGTTGTGATCTCTGGTAGAGAACGAAAAGCTGTACAAGGAATTACCACACTAGATCCTGAGACTATCAGAATTACTCCCTCTGCAAATGCTGGAGTAGAAGGACTTCTAAAAACCCTCCCTGGTGTCAGCTCTAATAATGAATTGAGTACACAATATTCGGTTAGAGGGGGAAACTTTGATGAAAACCTTGTTTATGTAAACGAAATAGAAGTATATCGTCCTTTTTTAATTCGCTCCGGGCAACAGGAAGGGCTTAGTTTTGTCAATTCTGACCTGGTCCATAATGTCGATTTTTCCTCTGGTGGATTTCAGGCTAAATATGGAGATAAGTTATCTTCGGTATTAGATATTACCTATAAGCGTCCTACCCGTGTTGGGGGTAGTGCAGATATGAGTTTATTAGGCGGTAGTGTCTCGGCTCATGGTATTTCTAAAAACAAAAAATTAGCGGCAGTTATCGGTCTTCGTTACAGAGATAATAGCTTATTTGTAAAAGCAAAGCAAACAGAAACAAATTTTCGACCGAAATTTGCAGATGTTCAGACTTACATCTCCTACAACCTTTCCAAAAAGTTTGAAGTTGGGTTTCTTGGGAACTTAGCAATTAACACCTATGATTATGAACCACTAACCCGACAAACTAATTTTGGAACAATACAAAGACCCATTGCCCTCTCTGTTCATTATAATGGGCAGGAGGAAGATAAATACAATACATACTTCGGAGCTTTAAAAGGAACCTATAGAGTAAATGATGAACTCACTTTAAAACTAATTTCATCTATTTACCAAACTCAGGAACAAGAATACTATGACATTCTCGCCTTTTATAGACTGGGGACAGTAAACACAGATATAGGAAGTGAGAATCTTGGTGAAATCGAATTTACCAAAGGAATTGGTTCACAATTAACACATGCTAGGAATGATCTGGATGCCTTAATCATGAATGTGCAGCATAAAGGATCTTATATTAAAAATCAAAATCAGATAGAATGGGGTGTTCGATATACAAAAGAAGATATTAGAGATCGAATTCAAGAGTATGAAATTATAGATTCTCTTGGTTTTTCTGTTCGTCCTCCTCTCCCCGATTATAAGAATGAACAACCTTACATTCCTTATGCCAGTCCTATTGTTCCTTTTACAAGCATCAGAGCAACAAATGCTACAAAAATTGATCGTATGTCCGGTTTTGTTCAATATAGCTACAGAGGTCATATTAACGATCATGAATTTTGGACAAATGCCGGAGTAAGAGCACAAAGTTGGCAGGTTACCGACCGGGATACCAAAAGTGATCAGCAGGTAGTGATAAGCCCCAGAGCACAGATTGCTATAAAGCCAAACTGGAAATCAGATATGATTTTTCGCCTATCAGGAGGATGGTATCACCAACCACCATTTTATAGAGAACTAAGAGATGCTACCGGAACCATCAGACCAGAGGTAAAAGCTCAGGAGTCTATTCATATTGTACTAGGTAATGAATACAGTTTTGAGCTTTGGGAAAGACCCTTTAAGTTAACCTCTGAAGTATTTTATAAAAAACTTACTGATGTAAACCCTTATACGATAGAAAATGTACGAATCCGATATCGTGCTGACAATAATGCCAAAGCCTATGCACAGGGACTTGATCTAAGAATTAATGGAGAATTTGTTCCTGGTACGGAAAGTTGGGTGAGTTTAGGTTACTTAAAAACAGAAGAAAATATTGACAACAGAGGGTATATTTCTAGACCTACAGATCAACGCCTAAAAATAGGATTACTATTTCAGGATTATGTCCCTACCATTCCCAACTTAAAAATGTACCTCAATCTCTTATATCAAACCGGGGTTCCAGGAGGTTCTCCCAGCTATGCAGATCCTTACGATTTTCAAACACGATTAAGAGACTATAGAAGAGCTGATTTAGGAATCTCGTACGTACTCAAAGATCAAAACCAAACCTATAGAAAAGGACATTTTCTGAATTATTTTAAAGAATTAACACTGGGGCTTGAAGTTTTCAATCTATTTGATAACCAAAACTCTATTACTAACACATTTGTCAGAGACGCATCAAGTCAATTACAATATGCCATTCCAAACTTTTTAACTCCTCGTCTTTTAAATTTCAGGATTGGTATGAAATTTTAAACTTAATTAAAAAAATCTATCATAAAAAAAGAGGCCTTTTCAGGGCCTCTTTTCATTTTATAAGGTATTTTTTTATGCGCCTGAAATTATTTTTTGCAATACAGATACTACATACTCTATTTCCTCCTTGGTATTAAAAATAGAGAATGAAAATCGCACTGAAGGGTTACACAAATCTGCTTCATCTAATACCTCAACTAATACATGAGAGCCTTTACTACTTCCACTCTGACAAGCGCTCCCTTTAGAGCAAGCAACTCCGTTAATATCCAGGTGAAATAACAATATTTCTCTTTTATCCTCCGAAATGGGAATATTTACATTTAATAAATTATAAGTACTATGTGAAGGGTCATCACATTTCGCATTGAATTTTATTCCTTCAATATTATTTTTTAGCGTATCGATAAAATGTTGCTTAAGTTCTAATACATACGCTTTTTCTTCTGCTAATTTTTCATTTGTAATCCGCAGTGCTTCATCCATTCCTACAATATTATGAACACACTCTGTCCCTCCTCTTATTCCGCGTTCCTGGCTTCCTCCAAAAATAAGTGGCTTTAACCCTGAGTTTTTCCTTACATAGGAAAAACCAACTCCTTTAGGTCCATGAAATTTATGAGCACTTGCAGCTGTAAAATCTACATTAAGTTTACTTAAATTTACTTCATAATGTCCTATTGCCTGTACCATATCACAATGAAATAATGCATTGTATTCCCTACTTAGGTCTCCTACTTTTTCTACATCCAAAATAGTTCCTATTTCATTATTCACATACATAAGACTAATCAAAGTCTTATCTGTACTATTTTTCAAAAGCGATTCTAAATGATCGTAATCTACACTCCCGTCTCTATTAATTTTGACATAGCTTACAGTAACTCCGCAATACATTGCTAATTCCTGTACGGTATGCAATACTGCATGGTGTTCTATTTTAGAAGTAATAATATGTTTCACTCCTAAATCTCTAACAGCACTGTTTAATGCTAAATTATCCGCCTCGGTACCTCCTGATGTAAAAATAATTTCAGAAGCTTTGACCCCTAGTGATTTCGCTATATTCTTACGTGCTTGTTCTATGTAATTCTTAGCTGATCGCCCATACCCATGAGTAGAAGATGGATTTCCATAATCTTCTTTTAATACGGCAACCATTTTATCTATTACTTCCTGTCTTAATTCCGTAGTGGCGGCATTGTCTAAATAAACTTTTCTCATGTTTTATTTTAGTTTTTTTAAACAAAAAGAAACGTATCCCGAGATAGGAAAAGACCCGTTATCCTTTTATAAATTTTCTTTACTTTCCAGCAAAGCTAGTTTAAATAAAATTATTTTCCTCACGCTACCCTATAATCTTTCAATTCCTTTATTTTTGTCAAAAAAAATAAATTTTCTGTAATAACTCATTTTTTTTAACGTCTTTAACAACGCTTCTGATGATATTACTATAATTGATCAGTAAAAGGTTATTACACTAAAAATAATATACATGAAGAGATTCTCTTATTTATTACTTGCACACCTCTTATTGGTTTCCTGTGATGACGGAGATATATTAGTTTCCAGTTTTAATTTTGACGATAGTAGTTTGGAAATCTGTAATGGGGCAAAAAAAAATGAGTTTGTCGCTTATAAAATAAATTCGGATGTTAATGAAGCTATTTCATATAACTTTATCAGTGACGCCTTCTCTTTAAGCAAAGAAACACCTACTCCAATTACAATAAAACTCGATGGAGAGACAAACATCCTGGTTTATAGAAAATTCACTGACAAAATTGATAAATCCTACTTTTGTAATACCATTCCTCCTAGCGGAGTATCCGTCATTGAGGAATTAGTTATCAAAGAAGGAAATGCTGTCATCTCTACTAAAATCATACTAGAAGATGATAACGACGGAGTTCCTGCTGAAGATGAAGACCTTAATAAAGATGGAGATTTCACCAATGATGACACGGATCAGGATGGTATTCCTAATTTCAAGGACCAAGATGATGATAACGATAACATCCTTACCAGTGCCGAATTACCTAATGATATCCCTGATGATGATTCTCCCAGAGATACTGATGGTGACGGTATCCCTGATTATTTAGAAAGTGATGATGATGATGATGGTATTCCTACCAGAAATGAAGACACTAATCAAAACGGGAATCCCAGAGATGATGTAAATGGTGACAACATTCCTGATTATAGACAAAAAGAAGCTACTGATACTAATATAGAAATGCCCGCTTCTCTAAACAATACTGTAAAGACCACTTATCAAACTATTATTACTATTAATAATATTGTTATTGATGGTAATAATCAGAACTTTGAGGATGATAGTTTTTCTTTCGGAACAAAAGAAACAACAAAATCTATAGAAACAAAAAAAGAATAACAACACACTACCTAATAAAAACAAATGATTCGTAACTCGTATATTTTATCGTTATGCTTTTCGCTTATTCTTTTTATAAGTTGTAGTGAAGGTGAGATTATAAATCAACCTATCGATTTTTCTGCTGCTATGCAAAACTGTACGAACGATAGTAGTAATAGTTTTGTGTTTTACAAAATAAAAGATGATAACAAAGAATTTCTTTCATTAAATTTCACTAGTACTTCTTTTAATATAAATACAATTCCTAGTAAACCAGTAACAGTTCCTCTTAATAGTTCTACTAATATTGTTACCTATCGTGCTTTTAACAAAGTTATAAATGGAGATACTTATTTTTGCTCTAGTATTCCCCCCAGTGACGCCAATGTGATCAATGAATTTATTAGTACTAATGGAACTGCGGTCATCACCTACACCTTAAAAACAACAACTGATACTACAGAAATTCATTCGAGAACTGTTGATTTATTCAATATCACCTTAGAAGGAGCCGACATTAATTACAGGGTCGAAAAATTAAGCCTGGGGACCGACGAAGTAGTTATTGACAAATAAAAAAGAACCTGTATTACTTGTTTGGATTTTGGACAATGTATATTTCCGTAGCTCCTAATCCATATTTTTTATAGTCTGCCTCTGATATCCGAATGTTATCAAAACGTCTAAACAAGGTTTTTAACTCTTCTTTCAAAACTCCCTGTCCAACTCCATGAATAAACACTATTCGGGGGATTCTTTTCGCGATTGCAAAATTCAATTGTCTTTCTGCTGTATCAAGTTGAATTGTCAATATATCATAATTCGACATCCCCTTTTTAGATTTTACAAGCTTATGAATATGTAAATCGACTTCCATCGGAGGAAGATTTCTCTCTTTTCTCTTTATTGGCGCTTTCTTTTTAGTTTTCTTTTTAAAATCCTCTTTTTGCTGTAAGTTATCATATACCTGTTGATATGATGGAAGTTCCATTGCCCCCTGATCAATTTTAACAACTTCGGTACTCAAAAAACTTAACAAAAAACCTTGCTCAGTTTCTAAAGTAATTTCTTCCCCTTTAACTGCCACTACGATTCCTGTTAGAGGCTCATCAATTAAAGAAACCACATCCCCCTTTTTCAACATATTTTATTCTTCTTCTAAAAATTCTTCTTTTACAAAACTCTCTTCTTCCTTTATCGTTTTAGAAGTTATTCTCGTATTAAACAAAAACAATCCACTCATCAATAATACGATTCCAATTACCTGAAAATAATAATTCTTATCGGTTTTGGATACCTCATAGAGCAAGAGACCTCCTCCAATTATTACGAAAAGAAAACTACTGTACTTTTTTATTTTTTGCATATTCATAATGCAAACATATTAAATTATACTTTTTAAAACATTAACATTTTCTTAGAAACACATTATGTATATTGCGTTCATAAAAGGGGAAACATCTAACATCAATTACCTAATTTATTTTTTTTACCAAAAATGGTATTGATTTTGGCATCATACTCCTTAGATAACAATTAAGTTTTTAAGCAGCTTGCTTCGTGAAAAATAAATACTTTTCTGCCTAACTAAAAATTGTTCGGCATTGATTGTATGAGATGTGGTTTTCAAAGAGCCTTATTATTACTTCTAAAAAGGTAATTTTTTAAAGGCTTTTTATATACCCCCAGCAATATATCCACTTCTTATATTGTATTTATATTCTTAGTTGTTAATTTTTTTGTTAGATTTAAAGGTGATTCTTTAATAAAAAAATTACGGATCACTAATCGCATACTTACAATTATTGTAAGGTATTTTATAAAAATGAATATTATCTTTAATTAAATTAAACCTATGGAAAGTAACCCAACCAGACCTAAGAATTATTTAGTAGAATCTATTTTAGCAACATTATTTTGTTGTCTACCATTAGGAATTGTTGCTATCATCAAAGCCTCTAATGTAAACTCTGCATATGACTCTGGTAATTTTGCCGAAGCAGAAAAAGCTTCTGCCGAAGCTAAAAAATGGATGAGATATGCTGTAATTGGTGGTGCTGTTTTTATCGTATTATATATCCTTTTCATAGTATTAGTTGGTGGAATGGCTGCTTTAGGAGGAGGATCATACTAGAGATTCGTACTAAATGAATAAAAAACATATATACATAGGGATAGGAGTTATATTGCTTTTATCCCTATATTATTTATACAACCCACTAGAAAGCAATATTTTCCCTAAGTGCCCCTTTTATTGTTTAACAGGGCTCCATTGTCCCGGATGCGGAAGTCAAAGAGCAATGCATCAGTTATTGCATTTCAATATTATTGAAACCATCAACCACAACGCCCTATATATTTTGGGAATTACTGTTATTCTTTACAATTTTGGAATTCAGTTCGTCAACAAATACTTCCAAAAAAAATATTATAACTATATACACCACCCCAAAACCCCTTTAATCATCGGAATCATTGTAATCTTATTTTGGATTCTAAGAAACATAGATGTATATCCTTTTACTTTTTTAGCACCATAATTAGGCAATATGGTCAATAAACAGTGTGCATCTTTGTTACCCATAACACTTTCTTCTTATGACGATACTTTAGTCTGACAAAACACTCTTATAAAAATAAAATCTTAACCATTTAAAATAACAATTCAGAGTATAAAATAACAATGATGCTAAATTCCTGTTACTCTGCTGATAATATCAAATTAAAAAAGGGGAAAAATCCCCTCCTTAGTACGTTGTTTTACATCAAATTAAACCTTACATTTGTTATTAAGAAATGATCTTAATAAGAACATTTATTACCCTATCAGTATCAACCCGTTTAATAAATTAATCAACATATTTAGAAAATATTACTGTTTGGTAATTTTCTTGTTCATTAGGTCATTATCAACTTGCTAATAAACATAACCATGAAAAAAAGAACTCCACTCAAATTATCTGACTTTCTTAATAAAATAAGTCCTTTAAATATTCTGATAATAACATTTGCTTTGGCTTTGTTATTAACTTATTTAGGTTTTGAATTAGGTCGATCGTATGCTGCACTAACTCATATTGGGCAGTAAAGCACGTCAGTACTATCAATAAATGATTGCATAAAGATCTTTTTTATTTCAAAACGGTTTCTTGAGTGTATTTAAATCCTGATACTATCAGCAACCTTTTGAGAAACAGCTCAAAATACTTATACTTTTTCCAAGTATATAAGATTACATCAAAAAACGATACAGTGAAATATTATATCAAATAAAAAACCTCGTGAAAAACGAGGTTTTTTATTTCGAGGCAAACCTCGATGTATTTTACATTTCGATTATCGAGTAAAAATACATTGTTTATTTTTCGAATTGCTTCAATGTGTTTGTTATGATAGCCACACAATCCAGCAACTGTTCTTTATTCATTACTAATGGTGGAGCAAAACGGATAATGTTTCCATGAGTTGGTTTTGCTAATAATCCATTTTCTTTTAATGCTACACAAATGTTCCATGCAGTATCACTTTCTTCTGTATCATTAATCACAACTGCATTGAGAAGCCCTTTTCCTCTTACTAAAGTAGCAATGCTTGAATCTTTAATATATGTCTCTAGCTCTGATCTGAACAAGCGACCAAGTTCCTCTGCATTTTCTGCTAACTTTTCTTCTTTTACCACTTCTAAGGCTGCTATTGCAACCGCAGCAGCTACTGGATTCCCTCCAAAAGTACTCCCGTGATTTCCTGGCTTTATAACATCCATAATAGCATCATTAGCCAACACTCCTGATACAGGATATGCTCCTCCACTCAATGCTTTTCCTAGCACTAATATATCTGGAGTTACATTTTCATGATCTACCGCAAGTAGCTTTCCTGTTCTGGCAATTCCTGTTTGTACTTCATCTGCAATAAAAAGTACATTATGCTTTTCACACAAAGCTTTCGCTTTTGCTAAATATCCTTCAGAAGGAACATATACTCCTGCTTCTCCCTGAATAGGCTCTACTAAAAACCCAGCCACATTTTTATTCTTCGCTAATGCTTCTTCTAATGCTACTAGATTATCGTATTCAATTTTTATAAAACCATTGGTAAATGGTCCGAAATTTTTTCTCGCTACTGGGTCATTAGAAAATGATATAATCGTAGTAGTTCTTCCATGGAAGTTATTCTTACAAACTATAATCTGCGCCTCATTTTCAGAAATACCTTTCTTCTCATAAGCCCATTTTCTACATAATTTCAATGCTGTTTCTACAGCTTCAGCCCCAGTATTCATTGGTAATAACTTATCAAAACCAAAAAACTCTGTCGCAAACTTTTCGTACTCTCCTAATCGATCATTATAAAAAGCTCTGGAAGTCAATGTCAGAGTTTGAGCCTGTTCCACCATTGCTCCCACTATCTTAGGGTGACAATGTCCCTGATTAACCGCAGAATACGCACTTAAAAAATCATAATACTTTTTACCTTCTACATCCCATACATGAACTCCTTCTCCTTTACTCAGTACCACAGGAAGTGGATGGTAATTATGAGCTCCGTATTTATCTTCTAAATCAATTAATTCTTGTGATGACTTTTTATTTAAAATTGCCATTATTATCACGTATTAAAATAAAACTTTTCGATTCCTACTTTGAATACTACTCCAGGAGAGAAATCATCCTAAATGAAGTTGAGCGCAAATTACTAAATCTTTATTAATTTTTTCATTTCAAAACGACCTTTATCTTAGCAATTATCCTATTTTTGCGCTTATATTTATAGTAAACTATTAAAATAAAGGAAGCTGATTGCAACATTCTATAAACAACCAAAGTTATTTATAGTACACGTATATTTTTAACTAAAATTAGCTATCAATCGAACAATAAATGAGAAACTCATTCAAAAAAATACTTACTTTACTAATCTTATCTGGTTATTTATATAGTAATAGTGGATGTGAAAGAGATGATATTTGTTCAGCAGATACTCCAACAACGCCAAAACTTGTTATTAGATTTATTGATAACATCACCAATACAGAAGTAAAAAACCCGGTACAATTAGAAGTTAAAGCAATCGATTCCACAATTAATGAACCATACGATTATGGAGAAATCGCTGAAGGTAATATCATGATTCCTCTGAATACGAATTCTACGGTAACCAAATACGAACTTACCATTAATTCTCAGAACGAAAATCCTGCCCTTATTAATAGAGACACGATTAGTATAGAATATACCCCTGTAGAGGACTATGTAAGTAGTGCCTGCGGTTTTAGGGTTACGTTTGAAGGAATCACAAGTGAAGAGGTAATAGAACAACCAACAGAAAACAACTGGATTAAACGTATAAGTGTCGAAAGATCAAATATAACAAATGAAGAAAGTGCGCATATTTTTATTTATCATTAGCCTATGCCTTACCAATAGTATTTGTAGTCAAAATGCACAAAAAAAAGCTACAGATACCCTACCACCGGCAGAAAAATATGGCATTCGAGCTGGTATTGATGTAGCAAAAATTATTAGAAGTTCTTTTGATGATGATTATTCAGGTTTTGAAATAGTTGCAGATTATAGAATATATAAAAACTTTTATATTGCTACTGAATTCGGAAATGAATCACTCAACAGAAAAGAAGAAAATATTACTGTAAAAGGTGCTGGAAATTATATCAATTTTGGATTTGATTACAATGCATATAAAAATTGGTATGGAATGCAGAACAATATTTATTTCGGTCTAAGATATGGGTATAGCAATTTTGATCAAAATTTAGTAGCATACAAAATTTTTACCGGAACAGATTATTTTGGGGATACTACAAGAACGGAAGCTATAGAAACTACCGGGCTAAATGCAGGGTGGGTTAGCTTATTATTCGGAATAAAAGTAGAAGTACTAAACAATCTATATTTAGGTGCTAATATTTCTCTAAAAAGAATGATACATGAAAAACAACCTAGCGGATATGACAACTTATATATTCCTGGGTTTGGAAAAACCAATGATATAGGAGACTATAATGTCGGTTACGGATATTCTATTAGCTATATGATCCCTTTCTTTAAAAGGAGAAAATAAAGAAGTAAAAACTACTTAGAACAATAACTACAAGAACATTTCTTTCTTTTTCGTATCTCTTTCCAATTGAAAAGGTGGGCAACAATAAGTAAAATAGTTGCTATTAAATGACTCCCTTTCTCTATTGTTGGGTGTTCTATTAAAATCCCCAATAAAAACAATAAAACAGCTCCGATTAACATAAACAAAACACTCTTTTTTTTATGGTAACTAACATATCCTCGGATAATCGCTATTGCCGCTATAGAAACACTTGACAAAATCAACCCCATCTCTGTTAATGAGTTTTCCAAAAAACTCATTCCAAGCAGAGGAAAAAACATAATAATAAATGGCAATGCAATACAATGCATAACACATAAAAAAGAGGCTGACAACCCTAAAAGATCCCAATTAATGGAAGGAAAAATTTTATTCATAATTATTTTTATATCTAACTAGTATTATATGGAGATGAAATAGGATATAATTCTTTTACAAATGGCTAGGATAGAATTTTTTTGTAAATTACAAGAAAATAATTTTAACTATTGCAATCCATTTGCAATAATACAAAATATAACGTACTCATAGTAGTTTTTCGTATGAAAAAAACAAGAAACACACAGAAGCAAGATTATGTAATAGAGATTCTTTCCAAATCTAAACATACGATGTCCGCTGATGCCATATTAGAGGCTATTCCAATTAAAGTCAATAAGTCTACCGTATACAGGATATTAGATCGGTTTGTAGATAAAGGAAAAGTACATTTCGTTACCGGAGAAGATGGAAAAGCCTACTACGCCATGTGTAATAGCTGTTCTATCGAGCATGAAATGCACAATCACATACACTTTCAATGCAAATCTTGCAATACAGTGACTTGCTTACCTCATAAAATAGAAGTTCCAAATCTGGAAGATTATGAAGTAAATGAAACTCAATTTTTATTAATTGGAAAATGTAATGACTGTAAAAAAATAGAATCGTAATCAAGACGATTGTAAAAAAAAAACCATCAGTATGACACTGATGGTTTTTTTATAGCCTATATCTGATTTTTTAATTATATTTTGCCTTTTTACTCCCTTTATACATTTCATATTTCACCAGTCTGGATTCTAATTTACCGTTAAAAACTTTAATTTTTCGGGAGGGACGTAAACCTACATATTTTAACCCTTCAATATTCGATGTTATAAACCAAGCATTAGTCCCTGGATATCCTCTTTTAAGAGTATCTCCTATTTCTCCATAAAAAACTTCAGGGTTTAACTGCAACCGTTCCCCATAAGGAGGATTGAATACCATATGTAATGTCTCTTCATTTTTCTTTTCACTTTCAAAAAAGTTACCTTCTTCGACTTTTATAAACTCTTCTAAATTTGCATTTCTAATATTATCTCTTGTTTTTCTTATAGCAGAAGGTGCTTTATCCATTGCTGTTATGCTATATTTAAAATCTCTTGTCTTATTCAGGCACGATTCTTCAATTTTTTCAAATAGATCCATATCCCAATCCAACCATTTTTCGAATGCGAATTCCTTTCGGTTTAAATTGGGCGGAATATTGCATGCAATCATTGCTGCTTCAATAGCCAAGGTACCGCTACCACACATAGGATCCATAAAATGTGACTGCCCCTTCCATCCTGATAGCAATAAAATTCCAGCTGCCAAAACCTCATTGATAGGAGCTATATTGGTAACCTGGCGATATCCTCTATGGTGTAAGGATCCTCCGGAGCTATCTAATGACACTGTACACAAGTCTTGTTGTATATGAATATTAATAGTTAAATCCGGATAATCAGTATCCACATTAGGTCTTCTCCCCTTGGTATTTCTAAATTTATCTACAATCGCGTCTTTTGCCTTTAGAGATATAAAATGAGAATGGGTAAATATTGTAGAATTAACAGTGGTATAAATTGCAAAAGAATCGGAAACATCCAAATAGTCCATCCATCGGATCGATTGTATAAAAGTATAGAGCTGTTGTTCATTTCTTACTTTCTTAGTAGCAATTGGTTTTAAAATTTTAAGAGCTGTTCTCAAGCATAAATTAGCCTTATACATAAACCCCTTATCTCCATAAAAACTAACCATTCTATTACCTTCCTGGACCTTTTCAGCTCCTAAAGACCTAAGCTCATTTGCCAATATTTCCTCAAAACCATAAAAGGTTTTAGCTACCATTTTAAATCTATTGCTCACTATCTTACTATTCACTATTATTAAACCGCAAAAATACATTAATTTTGTGCCTTATGCTAAAAGATTCAACAAAGTGGTATGCATCATGGTTTGATACACCATACTACCACATACTATATAAAGACAGAGACTACAAAGAAGCACAACAGTTCATGGATAATCTCACAACTTATCTAAGTCTTGGTCCCGAAGAAACGATACTAGACCTTGCTTGCGGAAAAGGAAGACATAGTATATATCTCAACCAACTGGGGTATAATGTCACAGGAGCTGATTTATCCAAAAATAGTATTGAATATGCTTCTCAATTCGAAAATGAACGATTAAAATTCCGTGTACATGATATGTGCCAACCATATCCTGAAAAATTCGATGCTGTTTTCAATCTTTTTACAAGTTTTGGATATTTCGAAAATGAAGAAGATAATCTCAATACTATAAAAGCGATTAAATCTACTCTTAGCGAAAGAGGGTTTGCCGTTATTGATTTTATGAACGTAACCAATGTTATCAATAACCTGGTCCCCGAAGAGATCAAGGAAGTAGAGGGTATCTCTTTTCATATATCACGATATGTAAAAAACAACTACATCCATAAAGACATTACATTTACTGATAAAGGTCAGGAATACTCCTATACCGAACGTGTAAAAGCTATAACTCTTGATGACTTTCAAGTCTATTTCGAAAAGGCAAATATCCAACTACTCGATATTTTTGGGAGTTATCAGCTTCAAAAATTCAATAAAAACAACTCTGAAAGACTCATTTTAATATTCAAATAGTGTATAACTATATTTTATCTATATCATCAGTCCTATTAGGAGCGTTATTAGTTTTATTATTTAAACCTAACGATCAGAAAAAACTCAGTTTACTACTCTCATTTAGTGGTGCTTTTCTTCTGGCAGTAACTGTATTCGATTTACTTCCCGAAATTTTTGAAGAAAATCATCATTCCAAAAAAACTGGAGTATGGATTATGGTAGGAATCCTTCTCCAAAAAGTATTGGAGTATTTCTCACAAGGAGCAGAACACGGTCATGTACATATCAATAAAAAAACCAAAAACTTACCGGTTTTATTGATTACCAGTTTAACTATTCACGCTCTTCTAGAAGGGTTTCCTATGCATCATAATGATAGAATGCTTATTGGTATTATTATTCACAAAATACCAATCGCCATGATTTTGACTACTTTTTTACTACAAACAGCAATAAAAAAGGTTACCATATTTTCCTTTTTACTGTGTTTTTCTTTAATCACTCCCCTAGGCGCTTTTATATCTGAAAGCTTTACCGCTGTTCAATATTTCTATAAAGAAACTACGGCTTTGGTTATTGGTATCTTCTTACATGTTTCTACTACTATTTTATTTGAAAGTAACGAAGGTCATAAATTTAACATAACCAAATTAGTCATTATACTACTAGCTACTATAATCGCTTATCTTATCTAAAAGCATATGTTTAGTAAAGAAGAATCAAAAAAAATACGTCAGGAATTCTGGACTTCATTTGGCAAAAAGTACCCTAGAAAATGGCTACTTTATAATACAAAAATAAAAGGAGTAACACTAAAATTTACTTTCACTACTAAGAAAGCTCAGGTATCTATAGACATTGAGCCTGAAGATGATTTTATCCGGTCATATTATTATGATAAGTTCCAATCCTTACAAAATATTCTAGAAACAGATTACCTCAGTGAAATTATCTTTGATGATTCCTATACATTAGAAAATGGGAAAATTATATCCCGGTTATACACGGAGCTACCTAAAGTAAGTGTGCACAATAAAAATACCTGGGATGACACTATGTTTTTTCTCCATAGCAACATGCTCTCTATGGAAGCCTTTTTTATTGAATACAAAGATTATATCGAAGATTAAGAACAGTCTTGTATTCTAACAATTTCTCAAGTAATCTCAGCCGTGGTCTAACCTAATACTAAAAAACCTTCTTTGATTAAACAGGAGAAGCTTTTTTAGAACTGTAACCATAATGTTCTTCCTTTAGCCCTAAGCACTGCTTATTTTCCAGCCTTTATAGACCTTTATACTAAATATGTCCTCAGTCTGATAAAACAACAGGATATCATAGCCTTTTTAAGCGGTACTAAACGCTAAAACAGTTCTCTTCTATAGGATGGGGTATTTAGGTTATAAGTAGTAAGTACACCTGCTGAGAACTATACAACAAAAAAAATGCCCTCCATTAAACAATGAAGGGCATCAAAAAAGGCGGCGACCTACTCTCCCACAGTAGTAGT
>NZ_JBHULX010000046.1:0-926 GCF_042684685.1 Aquimarina hainanensis
ACTCCGGTGATCACAGGTACAGCGGATTCTTCAGACAGTTTAACAGTAACGGTAGATGGAGTTACCTATAGCGAAGGAGACGGGAATCTGGTAGACAATGGCGATAATACCTGGAGTTTAACAATTCCTGCGGGTAATGAGATCAGCCCTGACGGGACCTATGATGTAACGGCTACAGCCACGGATACAGCTGGTAATACGGCTACGGATACCACTTCCGGGGAATTAACAATTGATACAGTAGCGCCTACAGTTCCAACAGTGGTTAGTCAGACCACCAATGATACAACCCCGTTGATCACAGGTACAGCGGATTCTTCAGACAGTTTAACAGTAACGGTAGATGGGGTTACCTATAGCGAAGGAGACGGAAACCTGGTAGACAATGGCGACAATACCTGGAGCTTAACGATTCCTGTGGGTAATGAGATCAGCCCTGACGGGACCTATGATGTAACGGCTACAGCCACGGATACAGCTGGTAATACGGCTACGGATACCACTTCCGGGGAACTGATCATCGATACAGTAGCGCCTACAGTTCCAACAGTAGTTAGTCAGACCACCAATGATACCACCCCGTTGATCACAGGTACAGCGGATTCTTCAGACAGTTTAACAGTAACGGTAGATGGGGTTACCTATAGCGAAGGAGACGGGAATCTGGTAGACAATGGCGACAATACCTGGAGTTTAACAATTCCAGCGGGCAATGAGATCAGCCCTGACGGGACCTATGATGTAACGGCTACAGCCACGGATACAGCTGGTAATACGGCTACGGATACCACTTCCGGGGAACTGATCATCGATACAGTCGCCCCTACAGTTCCAACAGTGGTTAGTCAGACCACCAATGATACCACCCCGGTGATCACAGGTACAGCGGATTCTTCAGATAGTTTAACAGTAACAGTAGATGGAGT
>NZ_JBHULX010000046.1:938-1735 GCF_042684685.1 Aquimarina hainanensis
GTGATCACAGGTACAGCGGATTCTTCAGATAGTTTAACAGTAACAGTAGATGGAGTTACCTATAGCGAAGGAGACGGGAATCTGGTAGATAATGGCGACAATACCTGGAGCTTAACAATTCCTGCGGGCAATGAGATCAGTCCTGACGGGACCTATGATGTAACCGCTACAGCCACGGATACAGCTGGTAATACGGCTACGGATACCACTTCCGGAGAACTGATCATCGATACAGTAGCGCCTACAGTTCCAACAGTGGTTAGTCAGACCACCAATGATACCACCCCGTTGATCACAGGTACAGCGGATTCTTCAGACAGCTTAACAGTAACAGTAGATGGAGTTACCTATAGCGAAGGAGACGGGAACCTGGTAGACAATGGCGACAATACCTGGAGTTTAACGATTCCTGCGGGTAATGAGATCAGTCCTGACGGCAGCTATGATGTAACGGCTACAGCCACGGATACAGCTGGTAATACAGCCACGGATACCACTTCCGGGGAATTAACAATTGATACAGTCGCGCCTACAGTTCCAACAGTGGTTAGTCAGACCACCAATGATACCACCCCGGTGATCACAGGTACAGCGGATTCTTCAGACAGTTTAACAGTAACAGTAGATGGAGTTACCTATAGCGAAGGAGACGGGAACCTGGTAGACAATGGCGACAATACCTGGAGTTTAACGATTCCTGCGGGTAATGAGATCAGTCCTGACGGGACCTATGATGTAACGGCTACAGCCACGGATACAGCTGGTAATACGGCTACGGATACCACTTCCGGGGAATT
>NZ_JBHULX010000046.1:1902-2403 GCF_042684685.1 Aquimarina hainanensis
CTTAACAGTAACGGTAGATGGAGTTACCTATAGCGAAGGAGACGGGAACCTGGTAGACAATGGCGACAATACCTGGAGCTTAACGATTCCAGCGGGCAATGAGATCAGTCCTGACGGCAGCTATGATGTAACGGCTACAGCCACGGATACAGCTGGTAATACGGCTACGGATACCACTTCCGGAGAACTGATCATCGATACAGTCGCCCCTACAGTTCCAACAGTGGTTAGTCAGACCACCAATGATACCACCCCGGTGATCACAGGTACAGCGGATTCTTCAGACAGCTTAACAGTAACGGTAGATGGAGTTACCTATAGCGAAGGAGACGGGAATCTGGTAGACAATGGCGATAATACCTGGAGTTTAACAATTCCTGCGGGCAATGAGATCAGCCCTGACGGGACCTATGATGTAACGGCTACAGCCACGGATACAGCTGGTAATACGGCTACGGATACCACTTCCGGGGAATTAACAATCGATACAGTCGCGCCTAC
>NZ_JBHULX010000046.1:2413-32306 GCF_042684685.1 Aquimarina hainanensis
CACCCCGTTGATCACAGGTACAGCGGATTCTTCAGATAGTTTAACAGTAACGGTAGATGGAGTTACCTATAGCGAAGGAGACGGGAATCTGGTAGACAATGGCGACAATACCTGGAGCTTAACGATTCCGGCAGGTAATGAACTAACTACAGATGGTAGTTATGATGTAACCGCTGCAGCCACTGATACAGCTGGTAATACAGCTACGGATACCACTTCCGGGGAATTAACAATCGATACAGTAGTCCCTACAGTTCCAACAGTAGTTAGTCAGACCACCAATGATACAACTCCGGTGATCACAGGTACAGCAGATTCTTCAGATAGCTTAACAGTAACGGTAGATGGGGTTACCTATAGCGAAGGAGACGGGAATCTGGTAGACAATGGCGACAATACCTGGAGCTTAACAATTCCTGCGGGTAATGAACTAACTACAGATGGTAGTTATGATGTAACGGCTACAGCTACTGATACAGCTGGTAATACGGCTACGGATACCACTTCCGGAGAATTAACAATTGATACAGTAGCGCCTACAGTTCCAACAGTGGTTAGTCAGACCACCAATGATACAACTCCGGTGATCACAGGTACAGCGGATTCTTCAGATAGTTTAACAGTAACGGTAGATGGAGTTACCTATAGCGAAGGAGACGGAAACCTGGTAGACAATGGCGACAATACCTGGAGCTTAACAATTCCTGCGGGTAATGAGATCAGTCCTGACGGGACCTATGATGTAACGGCTACAGCCACGGATACAGCTGGTAATACGGCTACGGATACCACTTCCGGGGAATTAACAATCGATACAGTCGCGCCTACAGTTCCAACAGTGGTTAGTCAGACCACCAATGATACAACCCCGGTGATCACAGGTACAGCGGATTCTTCAGATAGTTTAACAGTAACGGTAGATGGAGTTACCTATAGCGAAGGAGACGGGAATCTGGTAGACAATGGCGACAATACCTGGAGCTTAACGATTCCAGCGGGTAATGAACTAACTACAGATGGCACCTATGATGTAACGGCTACAGCCACTGATACAGCTGGTAATACGGCTACGGATACCACTTCCGGGGAACTGATCATCGATACAGTAGCGCCTACAGTTCCAACAGTGGTTAGTCAGACCACCAATGATACAACCCCGGTGATCACAGGTACAGCAGATTCTTCAGACAGCTTAACAGTAACGGTAGATGGAGTTACCTATAGCGAAGGAGGCGGGAACCTGGTAGACAATGGCGACAATACCTGGAGCTTAACAATTCCGGCAGGTAATGAACTAACTACAGATGGTAGTTATGATGTAACCGCTACAGCCACGGATACAGCTGGTAATACGGCTACGGATACCACTTCCGGAGAATTAACAATCGATACAGTCGCGCCTACAGTTCCAACAGTGGTTAGTCAGACCACCAATGATACAACCCCGTTGATCACAGGTACAGCGGATTCTTCAGACAGCTTAACAGTAACGGTAGATGGAGTTACCTATAGCGAAGGAGACGGGAATCTGGTAGACAATGGCGATAATACCTGGAGCTTAACGATTCCTGCGGGTAATGAACTAACTACAGATGGCAGCTATGATGTAACCGCTACAGCTACTGATACAGCTGGTAATACAGCCACGGATACCACTTCCGGGGAATTAACAATCGATACAACCCCTCCTGTGGTGACTTTATCAATAGATGATATTACGACAGATAATATTGTTACAGGGGAAGAAGCAGAAGGAGTTATAGCTATTACGGGAGTTGTAACAGGAGAATTTACAACGGGAGATATTGTTACTTTAGTTATTGACGGTTCTGTTTATACAGGTACAGTAGATAGCACAGGGGCTTTCTCTGTAGAAGTTCCCGGAACGGTTTTATTAACAGATCCTGATGTGACAATAGAAGGAAGTGTTTCTGTTACTGATGCGGTAGGGAATACTACAGAAGTGAGTTCGGAGAAAGAGTATATGATTGATCCGGATGATGATGGATTAACAAATGAAGAGGAAGAAGAGATTGGTACAGATCCCACAAATCCAGATACAGACGGAGACGGAGTGATAGACGGTCAGGAGGTTATTGATGGAACAGATCCAATAGATGAATGTGATTTATTAATAACCAGTCAAGATATTACACTAAGTGTAGCATGGAATATGTTAGATTGTGATGGAGACGGGGTTACCAATGGTCAGGAAATTATAGATGGTACTGATTTTATTGATGGATGTGATATACTAGTGGCTAGTCAAGATACGGCACCAAGTGCAGCATGGGAAGCTTTAGACTGTGATGGAGATGGAGTTACTAATGGACAAGAGATTATTGATGGAACAGATCCAATAGATGAGTGTAGTATGCTTGCTATAAATCAAGATACAACTCCTAATGAAGCATGGAACGTACTGGATTGTGATGGAGACGGAGTAAGCAATGAAGAAGAAATAACAGATGGTACTGACCCTATAGATTCAGATACTGATGGGGATGGAGTGACAGATGGAGATGAAAAAACAGATGGAACTAGTGGTTTGGACAACTGTGATTACAATGCTTCTAGTATAAGTTTATCTTCAGATACTAATTGGGAACAGCTGGATTGTGATGGAGATGGAGATAGTAATGGAGATGAAGTTATTAACGGAACAGATCCTCAGGATGCTTGTAGTGTCTTAAATCAGGTAATTCCTAATATATCTTCTGCTACATATCATGTTTGGGCGATGTCTGATTGTGATGGAGATGGTGTAGTAAATGGAGTTGAAGTAGATCCTGATAGGGATGGAGAAGCAGGACCAAATGATACAGATCCTTTTGATGGTTGTAGTTATAATCAGGAAGATCAGGATATAAATATTGTTAGTGATTCTTGGATGGCGATGGATTGTGATGATGATGGAGTAAACAATGATGATGAAATTACAAACGGAACGGATTTGCTTAGAAAAGATACTGATGGGGATGGAGTTACTGATGGAGATGAAGTAAAAGATCAGACAAATGGTCTTAGTGCCTGTGATTATAATGAATCAAGCATTACATTAGTCCAGACTGTAGATGTTGACTCTTTAGATTGTGGAGGAGAAGTAATTGTTCACACAGGAGTTAGTCCTAATGGAGATGGAATGAACGACGGATTGAGAATTGAGGGGCTGGAACAATACCCGGAGAATACTCTATATATTTATAATAGGTGGGGAGTAATGGTTTTTGAAGCTAGCGGATATGAACAATCAGGTACAGCTTATTTTACGGGAGCTTCTAAAGGTAGAGCAACAGTAAAAGAAGAAGATTTGTTACCAGCAGGTACTTATTATTATATGTTAGAGTATAAGAATAAAGATGGAGAGGTTATCACCAAAACAGGGTATATTTATCTCAATAGATAACACTCTGCTGAGATAGATATGTAAAGCCTGCTTCTATTTGAGAAGCAGGCTTTACATATTTTAGGAGCCCTTCTATGGCTGTACTATAGCTTCCAGATACGTAATAATTGTTTGAATACTTTCAGGTACTTGATTTCCATGGAATTTTAAAAGCTGATTTTCGTATGAAATAATTACTTTAGGAATATCTCGAATCTCTTTTTTAATAACGGGCTTTATCGTTTTGAATTTAGAAGTTTCAAACAATGATATGATCTTGTTTAGTTCTTTATCAGAAAGTTGTTTCTGTAATACTCCCATCGTTGGAACATGATTAATCCCGTTATATAAAAGAAGTCCTTTTTTTGATATTTTAATATCATATACAGGACATGTCCCCAAACATGAAGTTTTTGAAAGTTTTATATAAGAGGAGGGCAACTCTTTTTGACTAGAAGCACATGATATTATAGTGATGAACAATGATACAATTAATACTAATCTCATAGGTGTGTATTTTAGTGTTTTCTTCGACATTGGCCATGATTTTTTCCTATTCTAGATGCTTGTTTCCATTGTCCGGCAACAGGTAGTGCCCTTTTGGATTTAGAGGAAGAAACCGTGTTTTTTCTAATAAAGTCCCTAAGCCTTATAAGCTCATTATACTCATACATCAAGTTTATTTTTTGAGAGGCAATTGATGAATTACTGTCTCTTTTGTCTTTGGTAACAAATGTGGCAAACACTTCTGCAATATCTTCTCCTGGATTTGTAGAAGCGTAAGCGGTTACAAATCGATCTTGATACATATTATAAAATTCTTGCTTTTGGGATTCGTCGTTTTGGGCGTCTTTATATGCATTCCAAATATCTTTCCAAAACTTATTGTATAAAACATTGATGTAAGCGTCATTTTTGGCACAGCCTTCTCCGGGAAAGAAGTTTGTACAATTGTCGGAAGAAGTACTACTGTCTAATTGAGAATTATCCAGGGTAAGAATATGTCCGAATTCATGAATTATTGTATAAGCCAGTTCTCCATTGGCATTAAACCCACCATCGTAGGCAAAATCAATAGCAATTCCCATTCGCCAGGTAGATAAATCTTTTTTGGTTTCGTAGACATATCCTGCAGTACCATTGGCTTCTCCCGCATAAATGATAAATTCATTCATCTTTTTTAGATAAGAAGGAGGAACTATTTTTTTGACCAGACTCCATATTTCCATATGTTTCTGAGTATCTTTTTGAAAAGTTTCATGCTTTCCGGAAACAGTATAATCTTTTTCTTTTACGAGATTTTTTCCAACCACTCGATATAACGTAATATCTCCTTGTTCTCCTTCTCCTTGCTCATCTGTAGGATCCGGGTCTGTGTGGTTTTCGGTTTCTTTTTCATCGGGTTGTACAATGATACCATCATCGTCTTTATTGCAGTTACTCAGTATCAGAACTGATAAAAAAATAATAGATAAGAATTTTAATTTTTCGAATGATTTCCTCATAATAACTATTGTTTACAATTAAATATCGGTTACTATAAATAAAAACAACATGTTACGGGAATACCCTACTTAGGATTCTGAAAAAAGTTTTAGTTTTGATAATAACAAGAAATTAAATGATGTCAGAAAACGTCAAAGATATATGTAAACCTAAGGTGTTCGAAGATATTTATAGAAGTCAATCACGTACGCTTAGAAATTATATTTATTATAAATCAGGAGATGTAGAACAGGCAGAGGATATTGTTCAGGAAGCTTTTGTAAAATTGTGGAAGAATTGTTCTAAAGTAATTTTTGAGAAGGCTGCCGGTTTTTTATTCCTCGTTGCAAAAAACATGCACCTCAATCATGAAACTCGTAAGAAAGTAATTTTCAGACATCGTCAAACATTAGGAAATACAGAGAAAAGATCTATTGAGTCTCCTGAATTTTTATTGGAAGAGAAAGAATTCATGATAAAAATAGAACGAGTATTAGCCAATCTTCCGGATGGTCAAAGAGAAGTGTTTTTACTAAATAGAATAGATAAAAAAACCTACAAGGAAATAGCAGAAATTATTGGAATTTCGGTAAAGGCAGTAGAAAAACGAATGTATAATGCCTTGTTAGTCATTAGAAAAGAAATTGGAGATGTTTAGTAGGGTAATAAGGGGAGCATCTTGTTATATTAATAGAGGATAAAGAGAAAAACCATGGAACAAAAAAATACGGATAACACTTTTCTGGTTAGATGGTTAAACAATGAATTGACAAAAGAAGAATTAGAAGCCTTTGAACAGTCTGAAAAAACGGAGCGAATACGCTATACTATTAAAAAGATAGGTACGTTAGATGCTCCTCAATATAAAGAAGAGGAAATACTGAAGCAGATTAAAGAACAACTGAATGAAGCATCAAAAATGCGTCCTCTTTTTCCAAAATGGTTGTATATGGCAGCTGCTTCGGTAGCAATACTATTAGGAATGTATTACTTTTTTGATAATAGTACGAAATTTGAAACTACTTATGGAGAAACGAAAGTGGTTTCATTACCAGATGGTTCTGAAATAAAACTAAATGCAAAAACACAGGTTTCCTATGATAAAGAAAATTGGGATGCCAACAGAACTGTATTGTTGGATGGAGAAGCGTATTTTGAGGTAGAAAAAGGAAGTGCATTTGTCGTAAAAACTAAAGAAGGAGCTGTGACGGTATTAGGAACGAGATTTAATACCAAAGTAGAAAAGGGATTTATAGAAGTACAGTGTCATGAAGGAAGAGTAAAAGTTTCAGGAACTACTATCGGAGAACGAATACTGAATAAAGGAGATGCTTTTAGAAAAATAAATGAAACCCAGAAAAATTGGAAAATTGAAGAAGAAGTTCCTTCCTGGATCAAGGGAGAAAGTACTTTTGCAGAAGTTCCAATTCACTATGTAATTACTGCTTTGCAAAAACAATTTGATGTTGTCTTTGAGGTACATTCGATAGACCAACGTGTTTTATATACTGGTGGTTTTGCGCATGATAATCTGGAAATAGCTTTAAAAACAGTTTTTGATCCTATGAGAATTTCTTATATTTTTAAGGATAAAACCACCATTGTGCTTGAGGCTGAATAAATGAAAGTACGAAACTTTTTGACGCTGTTTTTAATTCCAGTGATTACAATTTCTCAGACGAAAAAGATATTTTCATTTGAACAAATCCCCCTGACAGAAGTTTTGCAAAAAATAGAAGCGGAATATAAAATTAAATTCTCATATAATGCTAATAGGTTACAGGGAAAGACAATATCATTGTCATACACAGATAATAGGTTGGAACCTTTGTTACAAATACTCGAAAAAAAACTCGACGGATCAATAGAAAAAATAAATCACCGATATTATGTTATTCGTTTTCAGGAAGAGGGCGATGAATATCAGATATGTGGATATATAAAAGATGCTAGTAATGGCGAGGTGTTAGGAAATGTGACTATAGCAATACAAGGAAGAGATGAAGGGGCGATATCTGATGCTAATGGGTATTTCGAAATTTTGAATGCCAAAAAAGAAGATGTACTTATTATATCATATATAGGATTTTCTAGTATTGAAAAACCGGTAACAACATTTAAAAAAGGTATTTGTGCAGCGGTGATATTATTCCCTGATAATATATTGTTGGGAGAAGTTTTAATTAAAGAATACCTGATACAGGGAATTGATAAAACAGCCGAAGGGCATTTTATTATTACTCCCCAGAAGATGGGACTGATATCAGGAATGAGTGAACCCGATCTTCTAAGTAGCATTCAACAATTTCCTGGAATAGAAAGCCCGAGTGAGACTGCCTCGGGAATTTTTATTCGGGGAGGAACCCCAGATCATAATCTGGTTTTATGGGATGGGATAAAAATGTATCATACAGGACATTTTTTCGGAATGTTATCCACATTTAATCCATACATTACTAAAAAAGTAAAGTTACTTAAAAGTAATATAGGATCGTATTATGGAGATCGGATTTCCGGGGTTATTGATATTAGTACAGAAGATGAATTAAATAAAAAAGTAAAAGGAGGTTTAGGAAGTAATTTTACCCATGTAGATGGGTATATTCAACTTCCTGTATCTTCAACCACGGGAATATTGGCATCGTTCAGAAGATCATATACCGATATCGTAAGAACTATCATGTACAATCGATTTTCCGAACGAGTGTTTCAAAACACAAAAATAGTAACAGATCAAGATTTTTTTACTCCCGAGTTTTCCGAAACGACAAATGCATTTTATTTTTCGGACTACACATTCAAAATTCACTCAAAGATTACAGATAAAGGAGCAGTGACTTTGAGTAGTTTGTACACCAAAAATAAATTGGATTATCAGGCAAGCTTATTAGATAAAAGTGAAATCACAACGAATTTTTTAACTATCAATAATAAAGGGTTTAGTGTAAAATATAAGCATAAAAAGAATGCTAAATTTTCGTATGAATTATCAGGACACTATTCCAATTATGATTTAAATTATAAAGGAACCGATCTTTTTTTTGGAGAAAAAAGGACTTTGTTAGATAAAGAAAATAGATTAGAAGAGATAGGAGGAGCATTAGATACATATTGGAGGATTGGAAAAAAATGGGATTGGCGAAATGGGGTGCAGTTTTTTAATGTAGATGTTTCATACAAGATTGAGAATACATCAGACTTTCAGGATGTTTTTGATTTTGAAGATATTTATGAAGCTTCAAATATTGCTTATGCAGGATATTCAGAGGTAACCTATACAGGGGCAAAGGATATTGTGATAGGAGGTATCCGAGGAAGTTATCATCATTCATTAAACACATTTTTGGTCGCTCCTAGAATTGCATATAAACGGAAACTAACAAAACAATTGCTGGGGAAAATAGCAGCAGATACAAAAAACCAAACAGTAAGCCAGATTATTGAGTTATATACGAATGATTTTGGATTAGAAAATCAATTATGGGCAGTCGCAAACAAAAGTGATATTCCTATTCTCAAAAGTTATCAGATAGCTTTTGGCGGAGAATATAAAGCCAATTCATGGCTGATTGATATAGAAGCATATTATAAATTTATCAATGACCTGAGTTCTATAGGAAAAGGTTTTGGTACAGAAGATACCGAGGTTTTATCCATCGGAGAAAATACAATAAAAGGGATTGATTTTTTAGTTAAAAAGAAATTTACAAATTATACATCCTGGATAAGTTATAGCTATGCCAAAAGTGATTTTTTATTTGAAGGATTGAATGATGAAAAAACATTCGCTTCGAATTATGATATCAGACATTCGTTGCGGTGGTCACATACTTATTCATGGAATAAGTTTATGTTTTCATTAGGATGGGCATTTAGATCCGGAACCCCCTATACAGAAATTGTTGACCTGGAAAATGAAGGAGAAGAGATTGCGTTGCTTTATGAAGAATTAAATGGTAATCGATTGCCATTATATCACCGTCTTGATTTTTCTACAGTATATACGTTTGATGTTTCTAAACAAAAAAATATTCGGGGTAAAGCCGGTTTTTCTATCCTCAACCTGTATGATAAACAAAATGTGATTAATCGATCGTATTCGATTCTAGAGGAAGATGACCCGTCAGGAAATATATTGTATAAGCTTAGGCAAACGGATAAAGTATCATTAAGAGTGACTCCTACTGTTTTTTTTAGGCTTAATTTTTGAGAAATAGAATAGGGGATTGATTATAACAGTCCGAGATCCTTAATCATAGCTACCAGATGAATACCGTTTTTAGCCTTGAAATGCTGTTTTAATTTGTTTAAGCGCTTTTCTACAGAACTGATGCTATGAGGAGAAATATGTTCCTTTTTGAATTCTTTGGCAATTTGATCTTGAGTAAGCCCTTTAGATAAATATTTCAACAAAATAATGTCGTAATCATTCAATTCAAAAACATTTTTTTTGTTGAGAGCATTTGATATTTGAGGAGAAATATAAATATTATCATTATAAACTTCTTCTATAGAATGCTCTAGCTCTTTTAGACCATACCTGCTTTTGCATACGTATCCATTAATTTCCAGTTTTTTGAAAAATGTACTTATCTTGGTAGGTCGATCCTCTATAGAGTACATGATAACTTTAATCGTGGGTTGAATTGCTTTAATAGCGCTAATTAATTCGATACCAGAGGTGAGCTTTCGTTCTCTAAAGCAAGCTTTAAATGATAAATCGGTAATAAGAAGTTCAAAAGGAGTATTGTCCTGTTCAGCTCTTCTAAATTTCAAAAAAGCATCATCACAGTATTGAGATTGATGAATATCAATGTTTTCCGTTTTTTCCTTAAGCATGGAGGCAACACCATGCCCAATACTTCCTAGGTCTTCCGCAACTAACACTTTTTTAAACATGAGCTTTCTATGATTAATTAGGAATTTGTATTTCGGCTTTAAAACCGTTTTCTGTTTCCGAATCAAATATAAATGATCCTCCTATAGTTTTTATACGGTTTTCCGCATTGTAAAGCCCATTTCTGTAATTTATTGCTTTTTCAGTTATTCCTCTACCATTATCAGAGTAGTTTATTTTTATCAATTTAAAAGATTTAGAAAAGGTGATTGCTACGAGTTTAGCCTGACTGTGTTTTTTCATATTAGTCATTAATTCTTGCAGAACCCTATATAGAGTTACTTTTTTTTCTCTAGATATTTTTTCCCAATTGATATGATCAAACCCTTTTACAATTAGCATGGTATCTATTGGAGTGTAGCTACTCAGCATATCTGATAATTCTTCCGGGTAATTTTGTCCGGTATCAATACTGCTGTTTTCTCTGGAAATATCTCGTGTTCTGGAGTAAATATCTTCTATTTTGTTGAGGAGTTCCGGTTTGTTTTCATCTTCCAATTGTATCATTACATTGTAGATGTCATTCGCTAACTCATCATGAACCTTTTTGGATATTCTGGTTTCGGTTTTATAGGTTTCCTGTATTTTTTCTCTTTTATATCGCTGTTTTAAAAAATAAATAACGAAACATCCAATTAAAAGAATGATAATTCCACTAGAGAGAAAAATAGTCTTATGTGCTTTTTGTTTAGCGGTTTCTGTTTCTTGTTTTGCCTTTTGGTTTTTGAGTTTTAGAATTTCTTCCTGTTTTAACTTGTCGTCATATTTTATTTTAGCGAACTGTGTCTTGACTGTTAATTCTTGCTTGTATAAACTGTCCTGTAAAATGATATACCTGTTTTTTATAGGAAGATTAAGCGGAGCTAGCTTGATCAATAGTTTTAAAGCGTCTAATTCTGCCTTAGGGTTGTTTGATTTTTTAGATACAATCAAGGCTTTATCAATCCATTTTTTAGCAGCTTTAGAATCTTTATTTGCAAAGAATTCGGCTAAATGGGTATAACTGGCTATTTGCCCTCTGAGATCTTTGTTTTTTAAGCGAATATTTAACGCTTTTTGAAACTCATTTTCTACATCTGTCTGAGTGGATAGCCATTTGGCATACGCCATGTTATCGATGGCACGAGCCTTGTTTTTTACGCATTTGTTTGCCAGAGAATTATTCAGGATTGTTTTGAAGCCCTGAATGGCCTTTTTATATTTTTTGTGATCGATATAAATAGCAGATAGGTTGTTAAGATATACGAACCGATCTTTTTCAGAATCTGTAATCTCAATGGCTTTGTTATAATATTTTATAGCATCTTCATAATTTAATAATTTTCGGTGATTCGTAGCTAATACGCTATAAGCAGAAGCGATGTATTTAGTCTTTTGGGCACGAATAAGATATTGTAAGGATTCTGTGATGGTTTCTTTACTTCCAAAAAAATCACTGAAGTTTTGTTGAATCAATGCCATGTTTAATAAAGCTTTTCCAACTTGACCATTATCCCCAATCTGGAGAAAGTAATTTTTTGATTGATTAAAATAATAAAAAGCACTGTTTTGATCTCCGGTTACTTCTTTATAGTACACTCCTTTTAATGAGTAATGTTTCCCAATATGAAACGGGTTTTTTTTGAGAATAGCAGCGTGTAATAATTGAGTATTGAATAGTTGCAAGCTATCGTATTGTTTCATTAAGTAGTGAATGACACTTTTCTTCTGAAGTATTTTTAGAAGTAAGGTGTCATTCGTGTTTTTTTTGCTTAGCTCGTATGCGCTGTTTATAGCCTTGTATCTTTCTTGTAGCGGAATAGATTTGTCTTTAGCTTTTTGAAAATAAAAGAAGCTATTAGGGGGAGTAACTGTATTTTTTTCTAATTCTAAGGAATTTTTGGTACAGGAAATAAAAAGTAAAAGGTAGGTTATTAAGAAGAGACGATACAGCAAGGTTGTTTTTAACAACTAAATTTAAAACAAAAAAAAAAGCCGTACAAGAAATACGGCTTATATACTTACGTTAATCATCATCATCAGGATCTGGAGCTACCTGCCCATCATCTCCTTCTGTAGATTGATGTTCAAATTCGAGTAATATCGGATCATCAGATGTCGTATCCTCTGAACATGAGGTTAAGTTGGTAATGACGCACAATGCGATCATTGTATAAAATATTGTTTTCATTTTTTTTTAAATAATTTCAATTTTAGACAAAGGGGGAGCTAGTCATAGTATGCTATGACTAGCATCCCACGGGTTCTATGGAGTACTCCGATATTTTGATTTTGGGAAGAAGGAACCGATACGAATCATTTTATATCCCTCCCTGTTTAATATAAAATCGACCGTATTACGGGTTTCCGTAAAGATTAGTTTTGTACAATTGTTATGTTAGCAAAGTATAACAGAAACTAATTCTTGAGGCAAAGAAATAATAGTTTCAAGAAGGGAATACACACAAACTGTATACTTGTTTTATACAAGTTTCGAACATCAGTAAACAAAGGGGTTTCATTAGATATGAAGAAGGGTTAATCTAAGTTGTAATTGGTATTGTATAATAATGGATCACGAAAAAGTTGGAAGAATAGTAAAAGAGGTTTTCGAAAAAGCAAAAAACGAATGTGTTTCACATTCAAAAAATGCATTGTCTAATCATGTGGCCGATGAAATAGAAGAAAAAAAGTATGGACGAATAAGCTATATGACGATTAAGAGAGCCTTTGAAAGGTATTTATTTGAAGAAATAAATAGAGGGAAACCCTCTAAAGAAACAATCGATTTGTTTTGTAAATATCTCGGCTTTACAAATTATAAAGACTTTATAGACGAGAAAGAAAAGAAAGTTTTAATTCGGAAGGATGATGCAGAGAGAGTTGAGGCAGGAGGAAAAGGTGAGGAGGGGTCTCGCTATTTTCCTCCTGTATATGTTTTGATACAGTTCATAGCTGTTATGGAAGGAATTCTTTTTTTTATTTTGTTGGTATGTTTTTTTTGTTTTCGGTCAGAATACCAATGCTGTACCAATCGAATCCGACCAGTGTACTCTGAATAAATTAAAAAAATGCGATGATTATATAGTGTTAGATAAAGTAGAGATAGGAACCGAAGACACATATAGTACTTCTACCGATATTGATAAGGGGAAAATTCCTTTAGTCTGGTATGAAAAAGATAAAGATGGTACCCCCAGATTCTTTGTAGCACCTACTATAAATGATTCTATAGACAGAGTTGTAGAAGAAATTAAACATTATATTTTAGAAGCATATAGAAGAGATAGTATTTTGTATAGAAAGAAATAAGAAGTATAACTAATAAGGCGATCGGCAGTATTTGGTTATTTTTCGTATTGAGCCATTATTTCTTTTACAAGCATTGCCGTTCTTTTATTCTTTTGTTTTGCTAATAACCTTTTAGGAGGGGCAACCCTAAGATCACAATCGGATAAGGAGCAAGATTCGCATGTAACCCCGACTTTTTCTTCCTTTATCTTAGCGTCATTCACAAAATTAATTTTGTTTTCCAAAGAAGGAGAGATTAAAAAACCAATCCCAATGCTACGGTAAAATTCATTTTTGAATGGGTCTTTAGTGGCCGAAGTAAATACCAGATAACGTTGGTTCGTTTCTACATAATTAGAGATTTGAATGTCAAAAGAATACGTGAGGTCTTTTTGAGCAGTACGTTGCAGTGTTTTAATAGCCATCCATTTTCTACAGTAATGCTCATTGGTTTCATTGGCATGAGGTTGTTGCTGATGTGTGATGTGCAACTCTTTTACCAGGTTAAATTTATTCGTTTTGGGATGATGCGTGAAGCGAAGAAAAAATACATTTTGCATGGCAAAATCTTTAGGAAGAATGTTGGTCAGTCTTTGATAGAAAGATTCGGGAGATGCATTGTATAACTTCATGATTTTGTGAAAAGCTCTTTCTGAGAAATGCTTCATTTCGAAAAGATCTTTGAGATTTTTTTTAAAATGGTCTCTGGGAATAATCAAAGCTCCGGCAAAATAAGATGCGTAAAAATTATGAAGTACTTCTTCAAATTTATCATACTTAATCCATGAAAATGTAAAAGGACGCTCTACTATTTTCATATATTGATATCCAATTTCTTTGGCATATATAAAAGTTCGTTGTGCCTCATCTACCTCCTTTGATAATAATAAGGTTTTACTGGCGGGAACATATACAGACCGGAGATTAATTAACTCTTCCTGTTTGGGGATTCCCTCTTTATTGATGGTGTATCCGTATTCCTCTATCAAAATTTCTTCTAATTCCGTAGAAGTTAGGTTTCCCTGAAGATCTATTTGATAAGAATTCGCAAACCGCAAGGCGTGTGCTTCCAGTTCTATAAAAAAGTTATTGTGTGCCTCCTGGTATGATCGGAGCGAGGCGAGAAAAAAACCTTCCCGGCTCATATTGTAATGTTGAGCAATTTCAAAAATAGTACTGATAAAAGCATTTACTTTAGAAGGAGCATTCGCGATGATGTCAATCAAATCTCTTTGGTGAATTCCGAATAATTCTAATGGAATTTCATCCAGAATTCCCGATTGAAGAATATCCCCTATTGGAGCTAAATTTTTATCGAGTTTTAGAGATACTAATTTGTCATATGGTACATCAAGCGTCTCTGATAACTTGATGATTTTGTCTGTTTTAGGATATTTTTTTCCCTTTTCAATTTCATTTAGGTACGATTTTGATAAGCCACTTAATTTCGATAACCCAAAAAGAGATAGATCCTTTTCTGTTCGTATCTGCTTGATTTTCAATCCAAAAATAAGCCGTATGTATTCTTCTGCAATTGCCATAGAGGCAAAAATAATACTTTATGCGAATATTTTCAAATAACAAAAAATCGCTTTTAGCGAACGTTCGCTTGTTTTGTAAAAAACTTTTTTTTAATATTGTTCTCAGATAATGAGACAATTATGAAATGAGCATGCTGAATGATTTGAAAAAAGTAGAATTATTAAGAGTGCGAATTCCATCTGAACATTGAATAAACAGTAAACACAAACAGATGAAAACACAAACAAGCATTAGCCAAACCATTAGTTTCACAAAAGATGTTAGAAACTATTATCCAGAAATGTTAACAGATGAGGTGTTGGAATTTTTAGAAGCGCTACAGAACCGATTTAATGAAAGAAGATTGCGACTGCTTACAAAAAGAGAAGAACAACAGCAGTTGTTTGATCGGGGAGTAACTCCAGCGTTTTTAGAAAACACAAAAGAAATCAGAGAAGGGAATTGGGTCGCAGGTGCTATTCCAAAGGATCTTCAGGATCGGCGTGTAGAAATTACTGGACCAGTGGATAGAAAAATGATTATTAATGCACTGAATTCAGGAGCAAAAACCTTTATGGCAGATTTTGAGGATAGTAATGCGCCTTCATGGGATAATTGTTTACAAGGGCAAAAGAATTTGAAAGATGCAGTTAATAGAACTATTTCTTATTACAGTCCTAAGAATGAGCGAACATACGAACTCAATAGAGAAATTGCAGTTTTAATAGTGAGAACCAGAGGACTTCATCTGAATGAAAAACATATGTTGATTCATGATAAAGAGGTGAGTGCCGCATTATTTGATTTTGGAATTTATTTGTTTCATAATCACCAGCGATTACAAGCTAATGGAACAGGAGCATATTATTATTTGCCAAAATTGGAGCATTATGAGGAAGCAATCTGGTGGAATGATGTGATCGATTTTTCAGAGACCTATTTAGGGATGAAAAAGGGTAGTGTAAAAGTTACGGTTCTCGTAGAAACCATCACCGCCAGTTTTCAACTGGATGAGATTATCTATGCCTTAAAAGACCATATTGTAGGGCTGAACTGTGGTCGCTGGGACTATATTTTTAGCTACATCAAAAAAATGAGAAATCATAAAGACTTTATCGTTCCGGATAGAGACCAGGTAACAATGACAAGTCCGTTTATGAATGCTTACAGTACGTTAGTGATTCAGCGATGTCATAAGCGCAATATTTTGGCAATAGGAGGAATGGCAGCCCAGATTCCTATAAAAGGAGATGAAGAAAGAAATGCAAAAGCTTTTGAAAAAGTTAGAATTGATAAAGAACGGGAGGTACTGAATGGACATGATGGAACATGGGTTGCTCATCCTGGGTTAGTAGCATTGGCAATGCAAGTGTTTAATGCCAATATGCCAGGACTAAATCAACTAGATGTACACAAGAATGAAGTGACTATTACAGAAGAAGATCTGTTAGAAATTCCCAAAGGGACTATTACAGAAGAAGGTATTAGAAAAAATATAAATGTTGGAATTCATTATATAGCGACCTGGCTAGGAGGGAATGGAGCTGTGTCTATCTATAATCTGATGGAAGATGCCGCAACAGCAGAAATAAGCAGGACTCAGATATGGCAATGGTTAAAAAATGAAGTGACGTTGGACGATGGGAGTATATTTAATAAACGCCGATTTAATACCCTTTTTGAGGATGAACTATTGATCATTAAAAAACAAGTAGGAGAACAATTGTTTATTAAAGAAAATTACCTCAATGCGATCTCTATTTTTAGGCGATTAGTCATAGCAAATGATTTTGAAGAGTTTTTGACGACAAGAGCATACCAATATATATAACAACACAAACAAATTAACTTAAAAATTACGGAATTATGAACGCAAAACAAAAAGCAGAAGAATTGTTAATAGATTGGACAACAAACCCCAGATGGAGAGGGGTAGAGCGCCCTTATTCTCCAGAAAAAGTGGTGCAGCTTCAAGGATCGTATGCAATTGAATACAGCATTGCGAGACAAGGAGCAGAAAAATTGTGGATGAAGCTAAAGACTCAGGATTTTGTAGCCGGGTTAGGAGCTTTGACAGGGAATCAGGCTGTGCAGGAGGTAGAAGCAGGATTAGAAGCGATTTATCTGAGCGGATGGCAAGTTGCTGCCGATGCAAATTTAGCAGGAGAAATGTACCCGGATCAATCTCTGTACCCCGCTAATAGTGTTCCGCAAGTGGTAAAAAGAATCAATAATGCACTGTTAAGAGCAGATCAAATTCAGGTAGTCAATCATGTGAAAAACAAGAAAGATTATTTAGTGCCAATTGTAGCAGATGCTGAAGCTGGGTTTGGTGGAAATTTAAATGTGTTTGAACTGACGAAATCAATGATCGAATCAGGAGCAAGCGGGATTCACCTGGAAGATCAATTAAGTTCTGCTAAAAAGTGTGGACACTTAGGAGGAAAGGTATTGGTTCCTACTCAAGAAGCAGTAAACAAACTAATAGCAGCTAGATTGGCTGCTGATGTAATGGGGGTTCCTACCGTTATTATTGCCCGAACTGATGCCGATGCTGCTAATTTGTTAACCAGTGATATCGATGAAAGAGATCGAAAATTCGTAACAGGAGAACGTACTGATGAAGGTTTTTTCTATGTAAAAAATGGAATAGAACAAGGAATTGACAGAGGACTTTCATACGCGCCATATGCAGATTTAATATGGATGGAGACCAGTACTCCTGACCTGGAACAAGCAAGAAGATTTGCAACAGCAATACATGCAGAATATCCGGATAAGATGCTGGCGTATAATTGTTCTCCTTCATTTAATTGGGCAGCAAAACTTTCTGTAGAGGAAATGGAGGTATTCAGGGAAGAGCTGGCTTCGATGGGATATAAATTTCAGTTTATTACTCTGGCAGGTTTTCACGCATTAAATACCAGTATGTTTGAGTTGTCAAAAGCTTATAAAGAACGAGGTATGGCAGGGTATTCAGAATTACAGGAGCGAGAGTTCGCGTTACAAAAAGAAGGCTTTAGAGCAGTAAAGCATCAAGCATTTGTAGGAACAGCTTATTTTGATGAGATACAACAGGTGGTTACCTCAGGAAAAACAGCAACAGCTGCAATGCATGGAAGTACGGAAGAAGAACAATTTTGAATCATTTGCGCCAAAAATTGTGAGAATACCTCATATTGCTAAACCTGATAGTTATTGACTAAAAAGGAAATATGTAATATGGGGTGTTTTTGTTCTTTTTTCAATAATAAATGGAATTTAATAAGTTGATGATACTGTGTTTTTGCAATAAAAATGCTACATTAAGGGGGGAATTAATAAAACATTTATTTGGAATACGGACTGCTATACCTGTTTTTGTATCAAGAACATGAGGGACCGAAAATCAATCCGATTTTTGGAGGGGTTGCTGTATTTATAATTTTTTCGATCTGCGTATATTATGTGCTCCGCTATTTGGAAACTATTTATGTGAAGTTTTATAAAAGGCCTTACTTTATTCACTGGTATTTTCGAATGAGAAAACTGCCTGATGCTATGAGGCGCTTTTTAGAAGAAAATACATTTTATAAACAATTGAATAAGCGCAAAAAACAATACTTCGAGCATAGAGTAGCTTGTTTTTTAGATACAACGGATTTCGTAGGAAGAGAAGAAATGAAGGTTACGGATGAAATGAAAATGAAAATTTCGATGATTGTTATTCAATTAACCTTCGGAATGAGGAAATATCTCATAGAGTATCTAACGACTATTATTTTGTACCCCAGTACTTTTTTTTCTGTACTCAATCAGCGAGAGCATAAAGGTGAGTTTAATCCCAGATCTAAAGCATTAGTACTTTCCTGGGAGCATTTTCAGAATAAAAATCAGAAAACTTTGGATAGTAATTTAGGGATTCACGAGGTAGCACATGCAATTCATTATACGGCTATAAAAAATACAGATATCAGTGCAGAGATTTTTTATGATACTTTTCTAGAGTTGGAGCAATACTTAAATTCTCCGGAAATGAAAGAGAAAGTTTTAAAGGCGAATATCCTTAGAGCCTATGCTTTTACTGATAAATATGAATTTGTCGCAGTACTAATTGAGGTTTTTATGCTTTCGCCAATGAAGTTAAAGACACATCTTCCCAAGGTATATGATTATGTGAGTCAGATGCTTAATTTTAGATATTTTGATGAGTAAGTCTAGGGTTTTTGAAGCTTCGATATATGTTGATTTACGCGGGTTGATCTTGTTACGTAACTTCTTGTGTATGAATACTTCCTTTAAATAAATTAATGTACTGTTATCATAGTATTAGTAGTAGACGACGCTGTTTTTAGTCATAATATTATGCGCTAAAAAAAGCGAGTTTTAAAACTCGCTTTTCTCATATTTATAAACTATGTTTTTTAAGAATTGGCAACGGCTTTTAGTTCTTTTATAGTTTGTATTTGATCTTCACTTTTAAAGACAAAGCTTCCTGCTACTAATACATCAGCTCCGGCATCTGCAAGTTGCTTAGCATTTTTACTGGTAACTCCTCCATCAATTTCAATTAAAGTAGTTGCTTTTTTTCGGGTAATTAACTCTTTTAACTGAACTACTTTGTTGTAAGTATTTTCAATAAATGATTGTCCTCCAAAACCAGGATTTACGCTCATTATGCATACCAGATCGATTTCAGTAATAACATCTTCTAATAAGGATATATTAGTATGTGGATTTAAAGCTACTCCGGCTTTCATGCCTTCTGCTTTGATAGCTTGTAATGTTCGGTGCAAATGTGTACAAGCTTCGTAGTGTACAGTGAGTATATTGCTTCCTAAATCCGCAAATGTTTTGATGTACCTGTCAGGGTCCACGATCATAAGGTGAACATCGATTGTTTTAGATGCATGTTTTGCTATATCTCTAAGTACAGGCATCCCAAAAGAAATATTCGGGACAAATACACCGTCCATAATATCAATGTGAAACCAATCTGCCTCACTTTTATTGATCATTTCGACATCTCTTTGAAGATTAGCAAAGTCAGCAGCTAATACAGAAGGAGCAATTAATTTTGAACTCATAAAAATTGTGTTGTTTTCGGCAAAAATACTATTTGATTTGAAAACACAAACAAGTTTTGATAGAACTTTTGTGTAAAATAAAAAGAAGAAACTCCTGAAAATCCATCTTTTGGACAAGGATAACGAAAAGCTGTATACAGGAAATAACTTTAGGAGAATCAATATGAATCAAATACTTAGTAACTCTTATCTATAAATCCTCATTTAATAATTTATCGGTAACAAGATTGTGATACTGTTAAGGAACTAACTATCCTCTGTCTTTTTGTTCCAATCATCGAGCTTTCCTCCTCCACAATAAATAAATGGTCCAGTATACTTCACTTTCATCGTGTTTACTTTTCTGTTTACTTTTAAGATTCGTTGAAGCGTTTTCGACATGATTTCTTTTTTGATTATTTGTTGAAACCATTGAGAATACAGGGATTTACGAATAAATACACTTAGGTGTGATAAGTGTGTTATATGAAAAAACCTCCGGGTAATCAACCGGGATCACTGATTTTTTGAATCGGTAAATATTAGATATACAGGTATTTACAAATCTAATAAGTTGCCTTGTTTATCAAAAATGTTTACTTTTTTGTTTACTTTTTTGTTTACTTTTGTTAGCTAAAGATATAAAAAAACACAGATATAATCTTGGAATTAATAGTCCAGTCAAAAATTTAACCCTCAGATTAGAAAGATTTGCCGTTAAAGACCCGAAAACACTTTTGAAGTACAAAAAAACAAGTAAAGAAGCGGTTGTTGCTGCAGCAAATAAAATATGGTAATAGGTGGACATTTTTGTTGACCATACCCCGACTATCATCGTCGGGATTATCATTTTAGTTCTTTGTTAGTAATTTACCCGGAAATTGCCCGTGCATTTCATGACCTAATCTGTTAATCCATTTGCAAGACACATATTCATTATTGTCTACTGAGGTAACGGTCATTTTTGTTTCGCTATCTTTTAGCTTTACAATGTCGTCTTTTTGAAATTTCATGCGATTGTTGTATTAGAAAGCATACCCCATTTTTACACAAACAGTAAAATAGAAGAGAATTGCAAAAAACAACATGATTAGTATCTTATAAGAAATGTCTTTAAATGAATAGAAATAATGTATAACCTTGTCTTCGTTATTTTTGTCACTATCTTTTGAATCATCGTCTGAATCATCGTCTGAATCATCAGAAGGAATAAAAAGGAAGGTAAATTGATTGACCAAGAAAAAGAAAAAAAGCTTACCCCAGAATGATGTTTTGTTCATGTATTCTTGAATCAAAATGTAATCTGATTCTACAAAATAATAGTAAGCATGCCAAACCAATAAAATTAACACAATCCAGTTTCGTATAATGGTAGAAATAGAATATGCCTTTTGCATATTTCGTTTTTTTTTCGAAAAAGGGTCTGTTATATACGTAAGGTTTATGTTGATTATATTAGAAGCGTTTATAATAAAGACGTCTCCTGGAATATTGATTGGCTTGGTTTTTTTGGTTTCCTCACATTTTTTATACCGTTTTGCATTACCTAAGTACAGTTTATCCAATTCGGACACATCATCTATACTAAGATCATAATCTAAGACGTATCCTGTGTAAAGCTCTCTTTTGTTTTCTTTTATATTGACTAAAGCATCAGCAAAAACAGTTAAGTTATCTCTTTGGATATCCCCAATGGTAGAGAAAATAACTTCGGATTTTTTTATTTTATCAAACTGAAGTAGTTCTCCACTAAGAATGTAGTACCATTGGTTTTTAAAACGCAATATTTTGAATTTTCTATCAAGTTTTGTCCATCTTATTATATTATATAGTAAATATCCAATAAGTGCGGAAAATGCAAAAACAGCGATCGAGTATATGAAAAAAGTATGTATGTTGTAGTTTAGGAAATCCTCAGTAACACAATCAACGCTTTTGTCAGCGCCAAGTGTCATATCTCTAAATATTGTGAAAACTGTGAAGTTATCAGGAGTTGTTTTCGATATCCATTCACCATAAACCACAAAACATACTAACTGAATACAGATACCTGGAACAATGCTATAAAAGATAGAATGAATAACAGGATCTTTAGTGTTAAATTGCTTAGAGAATTCTCCTGAAAAATAGAATCTTCTAAAAAGTATGCCGGGGATAACAATTGAAACAAAAAAAGCTATGAAGCCTAGAGTTAATTGCATAACTAAGAATCAACTAAAGTATTTCCTTTAAACGAGTCTGGCTCCAGTCTTTTGTTTCTTTGTACTCTGCAACAGCTTCATCGAGTATTTTAGATTTTTCAGGATCATCCAAGATCCTTAGAATCTCAGGAGAAATGATTGAAGTTCCTGTTTTTTCGTTTAGGGTAGCACGAAATTCATTGATACTAGAAACAATCGAAAGTATTCCTAAAAATTTTAATATCTTTTTAGTGTATTTCATGTTGTGAATTCATTGTTGATTCAAATAGAATCGCGTTGCAAATATATTAAATATAGTCATTTCTTGTTCTTTTGTCAAGTCTTTTTTACTGCAACTACAGATTAAGTGTCACAGAAGGTGTGTTTTAAGGTACTAACGGCAGTGTTAAATATATTGATTAGACTATCTCTTCATGATTAACGCGCATTTTTTTTCAAGTAAATATTCTCAAATACCCTAATCAAACGATTCTTGTGTTTTTTTCTAGAAATAGCATATTCTTTAAAAAAAGCCATTTCCATATAAACTAATAAAGAGATAAACATAAGAGAGATTCCAGCGATTAATTTAAATGCTTTCAGATAGTCCTCAAAACCATTAGCGAAATTACTAAAGCCACCCAAAAATGCCCCAACACATACACTCAAGATCATCACAATTCCATTAGTAAGTATAAAGTAATTATATTTATTGATTTCAGAGTTATTTTTCAAGCTATCAATTATAAACAATAGATTGTCATTGCTCAAATCAATTTTTCCTTTTATTTCTTTCTTTATTATTTTCATTCTAATCTTTACCAAAGAACTATAATCCCAATTACCATTCTCAAGTAGGGAATGTTTATAATGCTTTTTTATAACTCGTTTGTTTTTATCCATTAAATACATACCAGAAATGATATAAAAAATAACCCCAATAGGCAGGCACCATACCTCTTTAATTTTAAAGCCATTAAATATCCAATAAAGCATAATAGACATACCTATCAAAAACAAGGAAAGACCTATTAGTCCCCAAGTAAATTCATACTTAGAATAGATTAGATTTCTGAAGGTGATTTTTTTATCAAGTTTTAATATCTCTTCTATACTCATTTCGTTTCGTTAATTAAAGACGCTACATGTAGCGATGTTGACGTAGCTATAAAATTATATGATTTAGTGTTTTCTTAAAAAACAATCTACTGAAACTACAGAAAATAATTTCTGGGAGATAATTCCCTGTCAGAGAGAAATTTCCCTGCTGAAAATGTTAAAAAATTGATATTTACGGCAAAAACACCGTTGCTTTACGGAAAACCGTAAAAATTTGTTTTTTACAAGTAGTATATTGCTTGTTTTTACTGATTTGACTGGGCTGAAGAGATTTCGTACAAGCGTTAAAAATGCGGTAAAACCGTAAATTTTTTTACTATAAAATATGTAACTTGCCAAAGTTTTAACAAAACACCTTTACCCCGATTACACACAAGTATTAATTAAAAAAAAGTTAAACAAGAAAAAAGACAACCCACTTATACGAATGACACATCTACTAGTATAATATAGTAAACTACTATATTTATCGATTTTTCCTCCTTTATAATTAGGTAGTTATCTAAATTTGTGGAAACAAATTAGATAAACCCTAAAATTAAAATAAAGATGAAAAATTTAGTAATTGTATTCGGAGTATTTGTAGCGCTGTTCATTTCTTCTTGTGAAACAACGAACATTAATGATGAAATCGGAGAAATCGAACAAACAGAACTACAAGGAATCGAGCCCGGAGACGACGGAGCAATCGACGATGGAGACAGAAGGGAAGACGGAGAGTAAAAGCATATTACCTTATATAAAGGGGTTACTTGCTTTTTTGCTAGTAACCCTATCTTTGTTTCATGTATTTTTTAACAGCAAATCTCCCAAAGTACCTGCCAATAACAAGAAATACAATGAGGCAATTGCGTATCGCAACACTACACAACAAAAGTACCTGGAAGACTTAAAGAGTAAAAAACTAAGTGTTGATGAGTATTATACTCTAACTAAAACACTAATAAATACTTCCAAAAAACAAATCAAATCAATAAACAAAGAATTAGGAGAAATCAACAAAGAGCACTCCTTCAGAGGTCGTAACAGCTTTCATTTCTGGATATTCGTTTTTGGACTTGTAACCGCCTTGTTTTTCTTTTCATGCAAGTCTTTAAAGGACGATATCTCAAGAGGCTCCACGTTTAAATTTCAACTAGTTTCACTGTCTGGAATATTAGTTTCAGGCTTTTGGGCAATCCACCTCCTTTTCCTTACCCAAAAAGACTTTTCACAAAATAAATACCTAGGGCTAATCTTTGTATGCGCTATATTATTTAGCGCGTTTACTTATTTTCTAGTCAAGTATTATACCTATAAGGATCAGATCATATACAAGCAATTATCTTTTATCGAAAGAATTAAGAAAATATACTTCGCAGAGCTTGCCTTTAGAGCAAGATACGCTGAACGAGTAGGAGAAGCCTACAAATCAGAAAAAACAGTTAGAGACTGTATCGATGAGTTTCAAGATGATTTAAAGCAAGTAACTTCTAATATATAAAGGACATGATTAAGAGATTATTAGAGTTATTTAAAAGGAGAAAATATCTAAGCACAGAAAAGCTTAGAGATCTAAACCGGGACTACAAGGAGCGAACTGAAAGAAAAATCGATAAAGAAATTGAGGACAAGCTAAAAACCTTCTCATTGGATCATATTGAAGAAAAGCGTAAACGTATAGAAATCGAAACATTTCTTGAAATAATGGTAGAGTGCCCTGAGCGATACACAGAAAGTGAGATTACTAAAATCATGAGCGAAATAATTTAATTACTTAATATACTTAAAACCTAACCAATGACTAAAAATTCATCTAGCCACCCTGTTAGACAAAAATTCGAACAGGAATATGGAAATCTTAACAATGAAGAGTTGTTAAAAGAACTGTTGTTCTCTCAGAAATTAACAAATCAAAGATTAGAAAAAATACGCTCCAATACTTCTTTACTTATTATAATAGCTATTCTACCTATAATATTAGGCGCTGTTCTGTTTTTCATGAATAATGGAGGTAACTAAATCATATTAGTATTTTGAAAAGAAATCAATATTTTAATTTTCTACCTTTCAAAAAGCCCAAGGTAACAAATAAGAGCTATTTAAATGGGCAAAATAAGGATAGAGAGAATATTTTTTCTGATTGGCATCGAGTAGGGAAGGATATAGAATCAATTATTGATATTTCGTAAACACGAGAAAACATATCTAATAATGAGTATTACTAACGAATTAGAGAAAACCGTTTGATTTAGGAAAAATATAATGAAAATATGTGTACCGGTACACATATCCAATTGTTAGCAAACATTAAAAACAAAATGCTGGAATTTCATCTCGACAAGGAATATCAAGATATAATTGATAAGGAACAGTTACCTATCGGGAATTATTCATATGAAACTTTTCTTGGTGCTGATATTATCTTCGAGAAAAATAAAAAAACAGGACTTTGGGACACAAAAGTTTATGCACGAATAAGACATACTGCATTGGAAAGATTAATGATTATTTCATCATTAGGCAGTATTAAAAGAATGGAAAACATGTGGTATGCTGACCATTCAAGTCCTTTCAGCGTAAATGGACCGCTATTATTGAAAGAACTTCATTTAAATGATGAAAAATCTAAAGAAGTAGCTGAATCAGTAATGTGTGATTTAAGAGATAGTTTTCATTATACGATTGAGGCAAATTATTTATTAGAAAAAGGGTATTTAACTTTAGACGATTTACGCGAATTAGCTAAATACTATCAAGAGGTTAGTGTAATTAACCCAATGTTATTTCAATTTTTATCAGCTGTTGCTGTAACAAGAAAAAATGGAGGAAGTGTTTCTTATTTTAATGATATTCTCGTATCCCTTAAAAGATATGAGCTTTTAAAAATAATTGATGTTCACGAGGAAATAATTAACAACAATGAAATTACTAATGCAGATATAAGAAAGACCTTCAATTTATTATATCCTGACTTAGAAAATGTAACCAAAATATTAAAATTAACATCCGAAATGGTATTAGAAAATAATGACCACTCAAAGAATGAATATCACGTAGCATTATCATTCGCTGGAGAAGACAGAAATATTGCGAAAAAATTTGCAGATGCTTTAACGATTTCGGGATTTAAAGTATTTTATGATGAGTATGAACAATCTAAACTTTGGGGCAAAGATTTGTATTCTCATCTAAGTGAAGTTTATGGTAAAAGAGCAAAATATTGCTTAATGATAATTTCTAAATCTTACTCTGAAAAATTGTGGACTAACCACGAAAGAAAATCTGCGCAAGCAAAGGCATTTGAACAAAGTCGTGAATATATATTACCACTACGACTTGATGAAACAAAAATTGATGGAGTAAATTCAACAGTTGGTTATATCGACTACCATAAGGTAGGTTTTGACGAAACGTTGAGTTTATTGAAGCAAAAGTTAGCGGAGGAATAACGTTTGCTAACATTGTATATAAAAAATAGCGCAAGTCATTGCTAACACAAAGGTCTGGGCGTTTTTGGAAAGTCGCCAAATTTTTAAATTTGACGATTTCCAATAAAAAGATAAATAGTAAAATTTAAAAATTCGGCTTGTGTTTATCCGAAAAGTTACAGCTTATTTTCAGCGCTACTTTTCATATACGGAGCCGTTGTGCATAATATAAAAGAAGAAGCTTTAATGGAAGAACAAGAAAATAACCAAACAAGTAAAAGTCTTGATTTAGTTGGATTAGGAGAAACTGCGAAAGCAATACCTAAAGAAGTCTATGTTGAAACTACCAAAGCATTAATTGATTCTTTCAACAAAATTGTCGCACCGATAACCGAGACTACTAGTGGCTTTGGAAGATATATTAGACAAAAGTTTGACAATATGGTTGATGCTGAAAAAGCGGTTGGTGCTTATACTATTCAAAAAGCGGTGGAAAAAGCTCAACTAAAAGGACAATTGAATTCACCTAAACATTTGAAAAGTTTTGTAAAATCATTTGAAGAAGCTTCAAAAGAAGTAGACCCAACGTTGCACGAAATGTGGGAAAACATTCTTGCCAATCAACTAATTGATTCAGAATTCCACCCAAGGTATGTGAATATTCTATCAAATTTCAGTGCTTCAGAAGCTGAACTACTTTTGAGGTTAAACACATTTGAGGAAATTGGAAAAGACCATAGCGGTTACTTTGGTTCTCCTCGAAACTTTAATCATTATGTATTAAAAAATCATGACAAGGAATTGAATACGTGGACTTATTCCTGCAACGTATTACTTGAGTTTGAACTAGCAGAAGTGCAAGCACCAAATCGTGAGATATACGAAGAGTCAGATAGAGTCACTATTCTTTATATAACCAATTCAGGAAAGAGGTTTCTGAATGCTGTAACTTTAAAATAAATACTATGCACAACAATGGCTATAAGTAATTGCTTGTTCTCGCCTACTTTGGAAATTCCTGCGGAATTTCCCACTTGTTGCGTACTTGCAAATTTCGTGGCACACCCGCGCAACTACTCATAGCCGAGACCGTTGTGCAACATTTGTGAGCAAATTCCTGAAAATATAATTTATGCTGAATTTCTTAATGAAATACTGGAGTAAAATAGGTTTCTTAATAATGCCTGACCTTTATAAAGAAAAATTTAAGCAAAACTCTTGGTATATCAATTTATACCAAAGTTATGACATTATTAAACTCAAAAAAGCATACAAAAAAGATAGAAAAAACAAAGGAGTTATTAGTGCAATTGAAAATGTATACAGAAACGTAGATAACTATATGAACGAATATCGCAAGTTTGAAAAACCTAAAATTACTTGTGAAAAAGGTTGTGCTTTTTGTTGTTCTAAAGAAGTATTCATTTCAGATGACGAGGCAAAAGGAATCTATAATTATGTTACAAAAAATAAATTGAAAATTGATTTAAACAAAGCAACTCTTCAAGCAGTATCTAAACAAAATTTACCTTTAATTCATCGAGAATGTATATTTCTAGATACGGAGTCGAAAGAATGTAAAGTGTACAACTTGAGACCTCTTAGCTGTAGAATGTTACTTGCTTCAAGTGAACCTAAGTTTTGCCAAGATAACAAAAAAGGCAATCCTTTTTATTTTTTATTACCAAAAATGGAAAATATTAAGACTGCTGTTTGGAATAGTTCGATATCAGGAGTTTTACCAGCAATGATTTTAAAACAAGTACAAGAAGAAAGAATGACCAAATAAAAACGTTGCACAACACGGTGTATAAAACATAGCTAATAAGTGCTAAATTGAGAGGTTCGTGCTTATTTACAAAGACCGCCAAATTTTTAATTTGGCTTTTAAAAAGAGAAAAATTAAAAACAAAATATAAAAATTCGGCTCTGTGTTAATTCGAAAAGTTAGTGTCTTTTTGCACGCTACGTTCCATACACAAGTCCGTTGGCAGTAATTAGAAATAGCATATGAGTAAAAGAACAAAAAGTTATTGCATAAGATGTAATCATAGAACAAATCATAATATTCTATTTAAACATAGTATCAGAAGCGATAATGAAGATTATGATTATGCAATTGATTATATGACTGTAGAATGTATGGGGTGTGAAACAGTTTCTTTTAGAGAAAAATTTATTGATATTGATTCTGCTTATCCTGACCAAAACGGAGAATGGATACCTGATATCACCGTTGAAACATATCCCAAAAAGTTAAGAGCCACAAGGAAACTTAAAAATATACACATACTGCCAAAAAGGATAAAAATTGTCTACGAAGAAGCTATAAAAGCATATAATGCAGATTGTTTTATTCTTACTGGCGTAGCCTTTAGAGCTGTAATTGAAGCTATATGTCTTGAAAAAGAAATTGCTGGTCGAAATCTAGAAAAAAAAATTAATGCACTTGTAAGAAACAAGTTAATAACAGAAAAAGAATCAAAAAGACTTCATTCTATTCGTTTTATTGGAAATGATTCTGTACACGAAATGAAAGTTCCTAAGGAAGAAAGTTTAAGCATAGTTCTTAATATAATCGAACACTTATTAAACAATCTATATTTGATTGATTATAATAGTAAAAACTATCTAGAAACTGTAATTGACCAATTCACAGAGTTTACAGAATTATTAAGTTATACCATTCCGAAATTTGAAAGTGGAGAAGAAATACCTTTAGCAAAAATATTAGGCAAAAAAGTCAGAAGGCTAAACGGTAGAATAAGTGATTTTGAAAATGAATTAATTTCAAAAATAAACTCAGGAGATTATGATTTATTAAAAATTGGGAAAATTGACACTTATGGAGAAAGCACTAGTCAATTCCAGCATTTTAAAATAAAATAACTGTTGCCAACAAGGTGTATAAAACATAGCTAATAAGTGCTAAACCGTTAATGAAGTAGTTTGAAAAAACAATTACCAATAACACGCATAAGACTTACACGTCTTTCCCCTGGTACTTCTTTGCTATTTCTTCTTTTAGCTTCTTAAGAGCTTCGTTCTTCTTTTCTCGCTCTTCATCCGTCATTATTAGTTCCATAGTCATTCGAATGTAGTTCCGGAATGTTTTTAATTTAATTAACTCTTCAGTATTGTCTACTAGATGTTCTAAGAGAGAAGAAGTACTAAGAGTGCTAAAATCTGTACTATCTTCTTTTAGCATACTGCCTTCTCCGCTTCTAATCCATTCTTCACTATAATTCCATTTATTCGAAATTGTTTCGATATAAATATCCTTAACTACACTATTCTTTCTAAGATTTCGAGCTGTAGCTTCAGTTACACCTAAAGATTTTCCAAACTCTTTATTGGTAAGGTTCAGCTCAGTTATAATAGTGTCTATACGACGGTTGATATCATTCATGCATATAGAAATTAGTAATAATTTCGAAATAATCGAAATTGTTTTTGGTTATAATCGTAATAATTACGATATTTGTATCATAATACTACTACTACTAACACAAAGCAGTATTAAAAATTAACAAAGTCAACACAAATATATGCAAAAGTCGAACAAAATATCGCACAAAACC
>NZ_JBHULX010000047.1:0-921 GCF_042684685.1 Aquimarina hainanensis
CAGATGTTGACTTACCAGGAGTAGGAGATATGGATTGGAGAGAGCACGACAGTGATGGGGATGGTGTTAATGATATTTCAGATGTAGATGATGATAATGATGGTATTCCAGATGTTTTAGAATCAGGAGGGAATGATCCTAATGGGGATGCAGATGGTGATGGTATTCTTAACTGGCAGGATACGACAGATGATGGAGGCGCTGGAGATGGAAGTACAACAGATTATACAGATAGTAATGGTGATGGTATTCCGGATGTATATGATGTAGATGGCGATGGCGTTGCGAATCATTTGGATTTAGATAGTGATAATGATGGAGTTGCAGATATTACAGAAGCCGGAGGAGTTGATACTGACGGAGACGGAGCGATAGATTACCCGACTCCAGGGGATCCAACGTCTATGACGGATGCAGATGGTGACGGATTAGAAGATAGTCTGGATACGATTGACAGTGGTAGTGGAGCAGGAGAGGTTACTACAGGTACAGCCTTACCGAATCCTGATAGTGATGGTGATGGTGTTCCTGATACTGCAGACTTAGATAGTGATAATGATGGAGTTGCAGATATCGTAGAGAACGGAGGAGTTGATACGGATGGAGATGGAGCAATAGACTACCCGACTCCGGGAGATCCAACCTCTATGGCAGATGTTGATGGCGATGGATTTGCTGATAGTGTTGATACGGATGATAATACAGTTGCAGGTACAGGAGATGGTGGAACAAGTTTACCTTCCCCGGATAGTGACAATGATGGAGTTGTAGATAGCCTGGATTTAGATAGTGATAATGACGGGATTTCAGATGTAACAGAAAACGGAGGAGTTGATGCAGATGGCGATGGAGTTTTAGATGGAATTACCGATACTGATGGCGATGGATTTGCTGATAGTGTTGATACGGATGATAATACGG
>NZ_JBHULX010000047.1:931-1420 GCF_042684685.1 Aquimarina hainanensis
GGCTCTGGTTGTAGGAGACCAGGATAATGATGGAGTTGTAGATTACTTAGATTTAGATAGTGATAATGATGGAATTTCAGATACAATAGAAAACGGAGGAGTTGATGCAGATGGCGATGGAGTTTTAGATGGAATTACCGATACTGATGGCGATGGATTTGCTGATAGTGTTGATACGGATGATAATACGGTTGCAGGAACAGGAGATGGCGGAACCAATTTACCGTCACCGGACAGTGATAATGACGGTATTGTAGATAGCCTGGATTTAGATAGTGATAATGATGGGCTAACAGATATCAGTGAAGCTGGAGGAGTAGATGCTGATGGTGATGGAGCGATAGATTATCCAACCCCGGGAGATCCAACGTCTATGGTTGATGTTGATGGCGATGGATTTGCTGATAGTGTTGATACAGATGATAATACGGTTGCAGGTACAGGAGATGGCGGAACGATGCTACCGTTACCCAATACCGATGGTACAGG
>NZ_JBHULX010000047.1:1430-1766 GCF_042684685.1 Aquimarina hainanensis
GGATCCAACCTCTATGGTTGATGTTGATGGCGATGGATTTGCAGATAGTGTTGATACAGATGATAATACGGTTGCAGGTACAGGAGATGGCGGAACGATGCTACCGTTACCCAATACCGATGGTACAGGAGGTCTGGATTATCAGGATATTGATAGTGATGGTGATGGTATTGTAGATAATATAGAAGGACAACCAACGGTTGGTTATGTTGCCCCAAGTGGTACGGATACCGATGGCGATGGTATTGATGATAGCTATGACCCTGATGATGGTGGAACAGCATTAGTTGCCATAGACACAGATATGGATGGTAGTGCAGATTATATAGATACCGA
>NZ_JBHULX010000047.1:1776-1855 GCF_042684685.1 Aquimarina hainanensis
CAGATACAGATATGGATGGTAGTGCAGATTATATAGATACCGATAGTGATAATGATGGAGAATCTGATTCTATAGAAGG
>NZ_JBHULX010000048.1:0-394277 GCF_042684685.1 Aquimarina hainanensis
TTCTCAATGATGTTTCTAGTCTTAATTCTAATGCTTATATATTTCTATATACGCGCTGTCAATCAATATGTTTATGAACGTAAGTCTAATCCGAAAATTAAACCGTCTTTTCGTATGTTAAATAGGAATCGAACCTTATTAAGTATCATCAATACTTTACTCCAGTATAACTATTTTTATGAACTCTTATCCTTTCGATAAGCGGGTGCAAACATACAAACCTTTTTTGTTTCTGACAAAACTTTTTTTAAAGTTTTTTTTACTTTTTTATAACAGTTTTTGAATCTTAAATAAACCATAGTTTACCTAACAAAAAACTTGCTATAACTACTCGATAACTCACACCTACTCTTACAAGAAAACATGTATTTTACCGAAACAAAAAAGTGTGCTTTTTTTATGATTTTTTTAAAGCAAGTATCTCTAAATACTTACTCCTTTAAAATCCCCGTTTTCAATGAACATCAGCCCCTCGGCTAAGCGGGTGCAAACATACAACCTTTTTCATATTCAGCAATACTTTTTTTGCGTTTTTTTTAACCCAAAGACAGAAAACGCTGATTTAAAAAAAGATAGAATACTAAATTAATAAAAAAACATTTACGAAGAAGTATTTTTCGCCTCTTTTATTATTTAAACAATGCTTTTTTGTTACAAAAAACAGTTTTACTTGTACGAAAACTTTATTTTATTCTTTTTTATCACTCACTTTCGGTATTGCCCACTTATTTCTTAAGTCATAAAAACTAAAATCAAGAGCTGTTTTTTGTTCATCCAGGATATTTGCCTGAAAACTTCGCTGCAAAATATCCTCTATCCAATAATCTTCTTCTACATTTATTGGATCATATCCTTTTTTTAGGGAAATATTAAATAACCTGGCCGTATTATTATACCAAAATGCTTTCCATCCACTACGATGCTCCTTTACCAAATCAAACATAGTAACTCCTGTCTGTCTATGAATTAATTTTACTAAAATCTGCCCCTCTGTACGTGTCAGTTTCTTTAATTCTGCAGTAAATTCTTCTTCCATGTATTTCTGCAGCATTTTTACGTACTTCTTTTTCTTTTTTCTCGTAGTTATTTCGGCTAACCGATCATGAAGCACACCTAACCTATCTGCTGCCAATTTAGCATAAGGATATACTTTTCTTGTTTTCCTTCTTAAGATTAAGTATTTCCTTTTCTCTAGATTATCCTTGAATTTTAGTTTTCCCAGAATAATAACTTCATCAAGGTCAATTGCATCATGTGGTATTGTATCACCTTCTATTATATAATACTGAACATACTGGGTGGTATCTTTGGGGATGATGTTTTCTTCCTGTCCATAAAGTTTGGTTAACAGTGTACATAATACTATACTAAGTACATACTTTATCATAACAGTATTTTTTAATTTCAAAATTACTAATTAAGTAATCGTAAACTATTAAAACTATGTGAATATTATTAATTTCGCATAAAAACATATAGTACGCATGGCAAAAAAAAGTATACTTAATAAAAAATCTTTAGATTTTTTAGAAAAATATCTAAATAATGCTGCTCCTACCGGGTATGAATGGGAAGGGCAAAAAATATGGATGGATTATTTAAAACCATATGTAGATGAGTTTATAACGGACACATACGGTACTGCTGTTGGAGTTATTAATCCTAAAGCTCCATATAAGGTTGTTATAGAAGGGCATGCTGATGAAATTTCCTGGTATGTTAATTACATTACAGATAATGGTCTCATTTATGTTATAAGAAATGGAGGAAGTGACCACCAGATTGCAACTTCTAAAAGAGTTAATATTCACACAAAAAAAGGTATTGTAAAAGGAGTTTTTGGATGGCCAGCTATTCATACCAGAAAAGGTTCTAAAGAACAGGCTCCTACATTGGAAAACATTTGTATTGACGTCGGGTGTAATACCAAAGAAGAAGTATTGGAATTAGGGGTTCACGTAGGTTGTGTAATTACCTACCCTGACGAGTTTTTTATTCTAAATGAAAACAAATTTGTTTGCAGAGCTTTGGACAACCGAATGGGTGGTTTTATGATTGCAGAAGTTGCACGACTTTTAAAAGAAAATAAAAAGGAGCTTCCTTTTGGTTTATACATCACTAATTCTGTACAGGAAGAAATTGGTCTCAGGGGAGCAGAAATGATAACTCATACTATCAAACCAGATGTAGCTATCGTAACTGATGTATGTCATGACACCACAACGCCTATGATTGAAAAGAAAACACAAGGAGAAACAAAAATTGGAGATGGTCCTGTAATTTCTTACGCTCCTGCGGTTCAGAATAAACTAAGAGAACTTCTTATCGATACTGCAGAAAGCAAAAAAATTCCATTTCAGCGAATGGCTTCCAGCAGAATGACAGGTACCGATACTGATGCTTTTGCATATAGTAATGGGGGAGTTGCTTCTGCTTTAATTTCACTTCCACTTCGATACATGCATACCACTGTAGAAATGGTACACCGTGAAGATGTAGAAAATGTTATTTCATTAATTTATGAAAGTTTATTACAAATAAAAGAAGGAGAAACCTTTAGTTATTTTGACTAGGCTTTTCATCGAAAAGAAAATAAAAACGGCTGTAATAATTTTACAGCCGTTTTTATTTTTACAAGGCATTCTCCATAATATCTTTTACAACATCTGGATTTAATAGTGTAGAGGTATCTCCTAGGTTACTTGTATCCTTAGAAGCTATCTTACGAAGAATCCTTCTCATGATTTTACCACTTCTGGTTTTAGGCAGTCCTTCTACAAACTGTACTTTATCTGGTTTTGCGATCGGACCAATGGTATTAGAAACCTGTTCTCTGATCTTGGCACGTAACTCATCATCCCCTATTTGATTCTCATGCAGAGTCACATACGCATATAAGGCAGTTCCTTTTATATCATGAGGGAATCCTACGATTGCTGATTCTGCCACTGATAAATGTTCATTGATTGCGTTTTCTATAGGAGCGGTCCCCAAATTATGCCCAGAAACTATTACCACATCATCAACTCTTCCTGTAATCCTATAATTCCCGGTAGCATCTCTATAAGCCCCATCTCCTGTAAAGTACATTTTATCATATGCAGAGAAATATACATCTTTATAACGCTGATGATCTCCATAAATAGTTCTTGCCATAGAAGGCCATGGATATTTTATAGCTAATCGTCCTTCTGATTTTTGTGATTTAAATGGAATTTCCTTTCCTTCTTCATCCATTAATACTGGTTGAATTCCTGGTAGAGGTAATGTTGCAAAAGTAGGTCGGGTTGGAGTTATTCCTGCCAGAGGAGAAATCATAATCCCTCCGGTTTCTGTCTGCCACCAGGTATCGACAATAGGAGAATTCCCTTTTCCTATATTATCATTATACCAGTGCCATGCCTCATCATTAATAGGCTCTCCTACCGATCCTAATACTTTTAATGAATTCAGGTCGTGTTTATTAACCAGATCCAGTGACTGCTTAGCCAATGCTCGAATAGCAGTTGGCGCTGTATAAAAATGAGTTACATCCAACTTGTCACAAATTTCCCAAAAACGACCATAATCAGGATAGCTTGGCACCCCTTCAAACATAACAGTAGTCACTCCAGCTGCCAAAGGACCATATACTATATAGGAATGTCCTGTAATCCAACCGATATCCGCTGTACACCAATACACATCACTCTTAGGTTTTGATTGGTTTTTTACTCCTGTCGGTGCAAAATGATCACATTGAAAAACATTGGCAAATGTATAGGTCGTATACACCATATACCCTCCTATTGTGTGCACCATTCCTTTAGGTTTTCCTGTTGATCCAGAAGTATACAATATAAAAAGTACATCTTCTGCATCCATTACTTCTGCTGGGCATTCTTTTTCTGCTTTTTGCAACTCTTCAAACCAAAACTTATCACGTCCTGGAGTCATTGGTGTAGGCTCGACCGTCCTTCTATAGACAATAACAGTCTGGACTGTAGGAGTATTTTTCAAGGCTTCATCGCACATTTCTTTCAACTTCACAGGCTTACTTCCTCTATATACTTCATTTGCAGTAATAAGCATCTTACATGATGAATCATTGATTCGGCTAGCAATTGCAGAACTGGAAAAACCTGCAAAAACAATAGAGTGAATAGCTCCAATTCTGGCACATGCTAACATTGCGATAGCTAACTCCGGAATCATCGGCATATAAATACACACCCTATCTCCTTTTTTGATTCCATTGTTCTTTAAAACATTTGCAAAACGAGAAACTTTTACAAAAAGCTGTCTATACGTAATATGGCGAGATTCTTCATCTGGATTATTGGGTTCCCAAATGATCGCTGTTTTATTCCCTAATTTATCTAAGTGGCGATCCAGACAATTCTCCGTGATATTCAGCTTCCCTCCCTGAAACCATTTCACTTCGGGTTTCGTAAAATCCCACTCTAATGTTTTATCCCATTTCTTATGCCAGTAAAATTTTTCTGCGATCGCATCCCAAAATTCTTCTGGGTTTTCTACACTTTTTTGATACGCTTCTTTATACTCTGCAAAAGACCGTAGCTGGAGGGTTTCTCGTACTTCCATGATTTATGTTTTTATGGTTAATTTTTTATTTATGTCTTCAATTTTTCATGAATCAAATTCACGAATGGTTACTTTTTTATAAATAACTCCAGAAGTAGTTCCTGAATCTATCCTAACTTCATCAGATAAGTAATTTTTCTATTTCTGCAATTACTTTTTTGACCGAAAAAGGCTTTGTCAGATACTGGTCTACCCCCATTTCTAACCCTTTTTCTATATCTGAGGTTTTATTTTTAGCCGATAAAAAAACTGTTTTTACTTTTTTTAGTTTCTCGTGTTTTTTTATGTAGGATACGGTCTGATATCCATCTATATTAGGCATCATAATATCCAACAATACGACATCTGGAATTTCTTTTTCTAATAGTTGAATAGCTTCGCTTCCATCTCGAGCTATAAACACTTCGAAATTCTTCTTTTTGAAAGCGTATTCCAGTGACATCACTATATTTGGTTCATCATCTACAATCAATATCTTCTTTTTCATTTATACACATTATCTTTTCTTATAGAAACTCTATTTGGGTAATTCTATGACAAAACACGCTCCTTTTTTATGAGTTTCATCTAACCAAATCGTTCCATTATGTCTTTCTACAATCTGTTTACTAATCGCTAAACCAAACCCACTTCCTGCAGGCTTTTTTATATTTTGATTTTTTGATTGGTAAAATTTATCAAAAATATATCGTCTATCCTCCTTTAATACTCCTTTTCCGTTATCTTTTATCATAATCGCAACAGTTTCTTCTTTTTCCTGAGCTGTAATATTTATTGTTCCGATAGATTCTTCTACAAATTTTATAGCATTTGACAATACATTCACCAATACCTGTAATATTCTGTCTTCATCATAGGTAGCTAATACCCCTCCTTTGGATATCGCATTAGTAATGACAATTTCTTTTTTTTCTGCAATTGCCCGAACACCGTTTATTGCTTTCTTTACTGTCTTTTTAACATTATTCCTCCGTTTATCCAACACTTCTCTTCCCGAGGCTAATTTTTCCAAATCCAAAATATGATGAATCAGTTTGGACAGGCGTTCCGAGTCTTGCAAAATATTTTCTAAAAAACGTTTTTTATACTGCTCTGACATATCATCATCATCTAATAAAACTTCAGTTGCAGCTCGTATTGAGGTGATCGGTGTTTTTAATTCATGAGCCACAGTATCCAAAAACTCATCTTTAAGCTTATCATGAATCATGAGTTCTTCATTGGCTATTTTCAGCTCCTCTGTCAGATCAGTAAGTTCTTTTGATTTTTGCTTTAAAAATTTATTGGTAGAGATGGTTTTTTTATTTTCTTCTACTATTTTGATTACTTCCATATGGGTAACAGGTTCTTCTTTTACCACACTTGCTATTAAGATTCTAGACGAAGCACTCCCTATGCTACCAGTTAATAATTTTTCTGAAAAATTAATTAACCTGGAATCTGCTTTTTCGATTGTTTTGGGCAGGTTGTATTTTAGACAAAAAATATCCATTGCTCTTTTTGTTCGTTCTTCTCCCAAAAACCTGTTTAACACTTTTTTTATATCCGCTACATAAGCTTCCCCTTTCCATATAAATGCGTTCTCCTGCAATGAATTAAAACGGCAATTCACGAACATCTCTGCATAATTTCGTTCTCTGTAATTTACGGTAGTCAACAGAGAAACCGTTAGGTAAATCAGAAGATTAAAAAACATACTCCAAAAGAAAGCATGGGTCACAGGTGTCAGAAAATCAATCCCAAATAATTGATACGGCCGTAGTGATCCTATTCCTAAAAAACCATAATTGATAAAATCTGTTTCTCCTAAAATTGCATCCCAAACAAATGGCAAAATCAATGTGTATAATGTTACTAATGTCCCTCCTATTATTGAGGACTTTGCTGCAATAGCAGATCCTCTGTTCCAATACAATCCTATAAAAAAAGAAGGTGCTAATTGTGCTATCACCACAAATGAAATTTGTCCGATAGAAAATAACGATAACTGGATATTAAAGTTTATATAAAACAAATAAGCCCCTACTATTAATGAAAAAATAGCAATCCGTCTAATATTCTTTATATAGTTAGCGTTACGTTCGGGTTTATTCTGACTGAATTTATCCAAAAAACCATATGGAATAATCAGATTATTACTAAGCATTGTAGACAAAGCCAATGTAGAAACTACAACCATTGAGATAACAGCTGAGAATCCTCCTAAAAAAACCAGAGTAGCTAAAAACACATTCCCATTTTGCAAGGGTAACAGTAACGTATAATAATCTGGGTTTACAGCTTCTGATAACTTTAACTTTCCTCCCCACGCAATAAAAATGACAAATACATTAAATAATAACAGATAAAGAGGAAACATCCATATTGCCTTTTTGAGATGTTTTTCTGTCGTATTTTCTATAATAGATACCTGAAATTGTCTAGGTAATAAAAAAATAGCAAAAAAGGATAGCCCAATCATTAAGCCCCAGTTAATCCCTGACTCTAACGTATCAAATGTTATTAATTTTTCGAAGTTCGCTGTTTTGGCTATTTTCTCATAAATATCAGTTGTTCCATCGAATAAGAAAAAGGTTACATATCCTCCTATAATTAAAAAAAATAATAATTTAATTACAGATTCAAAGGCTACTGAAAAAACAATTCCCCTTCTTCTAGAAGTAGCATCCGTAGCTTGTGTTCCAAAAAAAGCAGCGAATACTGCTAATAGAACCGCAATGTAAAAGGTAGAATCTTTTAGAATAGAGGATGACGAGTGAATGAGATTATCTGAAAGAATCGCGAACGTTTCTGAAATAGCTTTTAATTGTAACGAAATATAAGGTAATACACCTAATAAGCAGATAACTGTTACTAAAGCTCCCAAAAATCGATTATTCCCATATCGCAGTGAAATAAAATCTGCAATACTAGAGACTTTATGTTGTTTCGCTATAAATATCACTTTTTTTAGTAAAACAATCCAGAGCGGAAAAGCTATTACCGGTCCTAAATAAGTGGTTAAAAAGCTAACTCCTGATGTAGATGCAATCCCGACACTACCATAATAAGTCCAGGCAGAACAATATACTGCTAATGATAAGGTATACACATAAGGGTTATTAATCCAATTACTTTTTGCCTTTTTCTCTGCCCAGAAAGCAATCCCGAAAAGAAATAACAGGTATGCTACAATTATACATATTAGAAAATAACTATTCATAATACTTATTTAGTACTATTGCGGAAATCAATATAGCAATTGCCCAACATGCAAACAGAAAAAAATAAAGTTTTGGGAACCCTAATACTTGCCCAGATTCATTAAAAACAAATACTAAAGGTATATTGATCAAAAAGAACAATGTCAGGGATAATACGACTAATTTTTGTTGATGCCTTTTCTTCACTCAGTTTTATTTGAAAGTGCCAGTTTGATTTATGCTAGCTTAAAATAATCATTTTTTATCTTTTATAATAACATAACACTTCGAAGCTTTGAGGACACCTCGAAGTGTTTTTATTTTTTAATGATGAGAAGCTTCTCCTGCCCCACTTGGAATTCTTATATTTTCGACTATTTCCTGTACTTCTTCAGGGGGAGCTGTCGTCAGATGGCACACTACTAATGACACAACAAAATTGACAACCATAGCCACGGCTCCAAAGCCTTCTGGTGAAATTCCAAACCACCATTCACTGGACGGAGGCAAGGTGTCATCGAACCACCCTAGTTTATATTTGATCATATACAGAAGCATACATAATATCCCAATCACCATTCCTGCGATCGCTCCTTCTTTATTCATTCGCTTATAAAATATTCCTAATACAATCGCCGGGAAAAAAGAAGCTGCTGCCAGACCAAAGGCTAGAGCAACCACAGCAGCTACAAATCCCGGCGGATTAATTCCAAAATATCCTGCTACACAAACTGCAGCAACTGCAGAAAGACGCGCTGCTACCAGCTCTCCTTTTTCTGATATATCTGGTTTAATCATTTTCTTTATTAAATCATGAGAGACCGAAGAAGAAATCACTAGTAACAATCCCGCTGCTGTAGACAATGCAGCAGCTAATCCTCCTGCGGCTACCAAAGCAATTACCCAATTAGGAAGATTTGCTATTTCCGGATTAGCTAATACCATAATATCTCGATCGACAAATAGCTCATTTTTAGTAGCCGGATTTATGTTAGTAATTACTCGTTCTCCTGAAGTCCCCCTGTTTTTCCCGTCAAAAACAGGTTTGTTTTTGTTTCCTTTTACTGCATGTCCGCTAAAGTATTGTACTTGCCCATCTCCATTTTTATCTGTCCAGCCCAACAATCCTGTATCTTCCCAGTTTTTAAACCAGGTAGGAAGTGCTTCGTATTTTTTGTTATGAACTGATTCTATCAAATTAGTTTTAGAAAATACTGCTACAGCTGGTGCAGTCGTATACAAAATAGCAATTAGCAACAACGCATACCCAGCAGATTTCCTGGCATCTCTAACTCTTTTTACCGTAAAAAAACGAACAATTACATGCGGTAATCCTGCTGTTCCAACCATCAAGGCCAAGGTAATTGCAAATACATCTAAAGTTGATTTAGAACCTTCTGTATATGCAGAGAATCCAAGTTCTGTACTCAACCCATCTAACTTATCCAATAAGTAAGTACCAGAACCATCAGAAACGGTATCTCCAAACCCCAATTGTGGAATCGGGTTTCCGGTCATTTGAATAGAAATAAATATTGCCGGGACCATAAAAGCAAAAATCAAGACACAGTATTGAGCTACTTGTGTATATGTTATTCCTTTCATCCCTCCTAATACAGCATAAAACAATACGATAATCATCCCGATAATCACTCCTGTATTTATATCAACTTCTAAGAATCTAGAAAACACAATTCCCACTCCTCTCATTTGCCCTGCTACATAGGTAAAAGATACTAACAAGGCACAAAATACAGCAACGGATCTAGCCGTTTTTGAGTAATATCTATCCCCAATAAAATCAGGCACTGTAAATTTTCCAAATTTTCTGAGATAAGGGGCTAATAATAATGCCAGTAATACATATCCTCCGGTCCATCCCATGAGATATACTGCTCCATCATACCCTGCAAATGCAATGATTCCTGCCATTGAGATAAAGGAAGCTGCACTCATCCAATCAGCTGCCGTCGCCATTCCATTAGCCAAAGGAGAGACCCCTCCTCCTGCTACATAAAACTCTTTTGTAGATCCTGCTCTGGACCAAATTGCAATTCCTATATATAAAGCAAAGGTCAACCCTACGAGGACATACGTCCATATTTGAACACTCATATCTTTTCTTTTTTTGTTTTGTTATTTTTTCGTTTTATCAGCCATTAAATCTTTATCGTACCCGTACTTTTTGTCTAATTTGTTCATCAATCGTACATAAACAAAAATCAAGATTACGAATACATAGATAGATCCTTGCTGAGCAAACCAAAATCCCAACCTAAAACCTCCCAGACGTATTTCGTTTAACGCATCCTTAAATAAAATTCCTGCTCCGTATGAGACCAGAAACCATATCGCTAGCAATAGAAAAAGATATTTAACATTCTCTTTCCAATAAGCTTTTGCTTTTTTCTTTTCTTCTGACATTGTGTGTAATTTTTATAAATAAATCATTGCTTGTAGGGTCACTACTCCTGTATCTGTGTTGTTTCCGTATTTTGTATTCTTATACTCCAAGGTTATTTTTGAATTGTGTCCACTGATATACGCATTGGTTCCCAGCCCTAAAGTACTGGCATTATCATCGATTGCATCGATACTTCTATTACTATAGGATACATAAGGCTGAAACTTTAGTTTTTTGTCCTTTAGTGGTATTACATATCCCACATGACCATACAGCATCGCCCCTGTTTCATAGGTTTGCCCTAAAGTGTAATCTTTTCCGTAATCATTATTTTGATAGGTTGCATACACTGTTAGCGCATTTCCCTTTTCTCCTATCGGAGCATCATAGAATGCATCTACTGCAAATATGGATACATCTTCCCCTGATAATGTTCCATCTGTTTCTGCCAATACACTCCCATCAGGGTGAAAGAAAAAACCAGCTCCTACGGTGAATACTTTTTTGCTCCCCAGATATGACCCGACCTTATAAGGCAATGAGTTCGATTCCTGATCTAAAAAGTGATAATCAAAATATCCTGCATAATTTTTTCCGGCATCTCTGGATCCCAGAAGTCTTCTTCCTGCATATACTGCAGCACCCCCTGCAACCGGCTCTACAGTTTCCTGAAGGTTGTTACTTACCGACTCATTAATTGCAATACGATATTGCAATCTTCCTATTGCTCCCTTTGCATAAATACCTATATGACGAGCAAACTGATCCGAAAGCCCAATAGTAGCCCAAGATTGCCTATTATTATCCAAGGTCATCATATTCAGAGTACTTTGATTATTCAATCTGGAAATTCCATTCCAATAATGTAATCCCCCTCCTATCGCATGTTTTGCTCCCAGACTATATTGTCCCCACATTCCATGAAGAAAAAGTTGAGAGTTCCCTTCTAATCCCGTAGGGGATTGATTTTCTGCATTTAAACTATTTAATCCAAAATGGGTAAGAATCAAAAAGTCTTTATTAATCTGAGAATACATAAGAATCCTCGCTCTTCTGATACTAAAATTTGTTTTACTTACATCATCAGGAACCTTATCTGTATGTGTAGCCCAAAATTGAGCCCAAGAGATTATTCTGAAAAACTTAGATCCATCTTCATTAAATTTTACTTTATAGCCTCCATTGTAATCCGGAGAACCTTGTGAAAAACCAAAATGAAAAACGAATCCTAAGAGTAGCAGTATATATAAATGTTTTCGCATGTCTTTAGAATTTGATTTGTATGTTTTAGATTCTAGCTAGAATACTCTTGTGTACTTCATAAAATTCTAAAAATTATATACTGAAATAAAAATTGATATAGTTTTTTGTTAATTACTATAGTTATTCTTTAAACCTTTCCCATTTAATAAGCATAAATTTATCTCCTAATTCCGTAACGATAACCCCAGCTCCTTTTACATTATCCGTATTCATAAAATACCTGGAAAGCTCATCACTATTCAAAATTTTATAGGTTGGGTGATAGTTTGTACTTTGTGGACGCTTCACATTATACTTTTTTACCCAATTCATAATACTAACATGAGAAATCCCTAAAATACGTTCTATTTCTCTATAGGTTAGCCCTTCCAAATGTAATTGTAAAGCTTTATTAACATAGTAATCATCAATCTTTTTCCCCAACTTATTTACGGTAAAATAGTAGTTGCATTTTTTACACTTATATCGCTGTCTATTGGCTATAACACCACTTTTTATATACTCTTTGGCATTACAATTTGGGCATGAATTAATGGACATATATATTAATTTTGCATAAATATACTAATTTAGCAATAATAAATATTCATAATTTAACCTCAATAACTAACGAATACACAATAACAACCACAAAAAACAGTATAATTCACAGTATTAAATGTATTTTTATACAAAATCAAAACTCTACATTATACTTAAGTTACCATGGCAGATGAATGGATAGATGTACTAGATCAAAAAGGGAATCTGACTCACAAAAAGATTCTTAAATCCGAAGCACACAAGTTGGGGGTATTTCATCAAAGCGTCCATCTATGGTTGTATACTTCTACAGGAAATCTTTTACTGCAAAAAAGAGCTCCAGCAAAAGATACATACCCTGGTCTATGGGACGTTTCTGTTGCAGGACATATTTCTTATCAGGAAGCTCCAATGAAGGCAGCTCTGAGAGAATCTAGAGAAGAGTTAGGGATTATGCTTCAAGAAAGTAATTTATCTTTTATAGGGACTTTTAAATCCATGATGTCACCTAGTGATAATATAATAGACAATGAATTTCATCGTATTTATATTTCCGAATTTTTAGGAAAAATTTCTGAGTTACAACTTCAAAAAGAGGAAGTATCCCAAGTAAAATTAATTCCTATAAAAACTTTATATGCACATGTAATGAGTGAACGTATCTCAAAAGAATATGTGCCACATGGACCTACTTATTATAATTTTATCTTAAAAGAAATTACAAATAAGTTAAAGTAATACTTCGATCATATTTAACTATTACTTTTAGCTTTTTTAACAACAAAACTATAGTATTTTTGTATTACAAAATTTAAAACAATAAATAAAAACTATGAACAATACTCATTTACAGACATCAGAAAAATTGAATGTCCTATTAGCTGACTATCATTTATACTATCAGAAGTTAAGAAACTTTCACTGGAACGTTACCGGTTCTAATTTTTTTGAACTACATCTAAAATTTGAAGAACTTTATGAAGATGCTAAACTAAAAATTGACGAAATTGCAGAACGAATTTTAACATTAAGGGTTATAAAGCCTATTAGTAATTTCAGTGACTACTTAGCCGCTTCTAATATCAAAGAATCGAATTCTGATTTAAAAGATGTAGAGATGGTATCTACGATTCTGAGAGATCAGGATATTCTTATTAAACAATTGAGAATAGTTGCCAAAAGTGCTGAAGAAGCTGAGGATGACGGAACCTTGGATTTTGTAGGAACTTATATTGGTGAATTAGAAAAAACCAGCTGGATGCTTAATGCATGGAATCAACAAAATTAAACATTTCAATACTTGCTCTTTTTATTAGTCTTATCACCTTAGTGGGATGTACTAAAAACCGAGTTATTCAGAAAATAAAAAAACTACCAGGTATTTCTAAGGAAATATCTGGTATCACTTTATTCCCTTCGCAGGAATATCTCTATACAATTAATGACTCAGGTAATGACAACACTGTAATCATATTTACTTCTGAAGGGGATTTTATTGATGAATTCGTAATTCCTGGTACGACAAATATCGATTGGGAAGATATTAGTTATGATCATTATAACAATTTATATATAGGGGATTTTGGTAATAACGATAATGACAGAAAAGACCTGGTTATTTACAAAGTATCAGACCCTCTGAAAGGAAAAAGTACTGTTTCTGAAATAAAATTCTCTCTGGAAGATCAATTAAAGTTCCCTCCTAAAAAGAAAAACAGAAATTTTGATATAGAAGCATGTATTTACCTTAACGGAAACCTCTACCTATTTACGAAAAACAGATCTTCTCACTTTGATGGAACTACGAAACTCTATACTGTTCCAGCAATCCCCGGAACTCATACTGCTCAATTAGTTGCTACATTTAAAACCTGTGAGTATAGCAATCGTTGTTTTATTACGGCTGCTGCCGTCAATCATGCTCAGAACAAAATCGTATTGTTAACGTATGATATGATTTTTGTGTTAACGGATTTTAAACTCCCCAACGTATTTAATGGTTCAATACAAACAAAAGAGCTTAATCATTTTTCTCAAAAGGAAGGAGTTACTTTTTTAAACGATACTACCTTACTTGTTACAGATGAAAAAAATGGAAAAAACACCGGCTTTCTTTATAAAGTAGAACTATAAATATCTACAAGTATAAAGACTTGTCACCACCTTCCCTTTCTCAAACACACATTAAAAAGCTACAAATCAACAATATAAGTTATTAACAATAAGTAAAAACTGTTCATTTCTTCTCTATTCCTTATATCAAAGCGTTAACGCTTCATTTAATTGTAGTAAAAAACCTACTTATAAACATTATTTCAACGACAAAAAACTACATATGTAGGATAAAAATTACAAAAACTCGTTTTTTTTTAGTAAATTAGAGAAGCTTACCCGCTTAAGCTCCAAACAACAACATACTAACCCCAAAACCATAAACCTATGAAAATAAACTACATACCCCTATTCGTTTTTTTATGCTGTTTTTCTGCTGTTATTTTTTCTCAACAGAAAGCTTCTGTATTGCCTGTCATCATATCAGAAAACATGATATTGACCAAAAATACAATGTATACTTTTGAAAATAATATTACTATAATTAATAATGCAATCCTGACAATAGAAGAGGGTGTCACTTTTAAAAACCCTAAAAAAGCGTCTATTACTTTTTTTGTAGAAGGAGGCTCTAAAGTTGTTGCTTCTGGTTCTTATCAAAATCCTATTTCTGTAATAACAGATAAAAATACGGACCGGTCGACGATTACAGTTACTTCTATATCAGGAAAAGATATGAATGGATCAGCCCCTTTTTCATCCTATTCATACAATAAGATAGAAAATCCTACGATTTTGATCAATACAAATACAGCGCCGGAAAGAATTGCATCTAGCGTTTCTGGCGATTTTTGAAATGTAACGTGTTGTTTTTAGAATTAGCCCCTAAATCTGTAATGTTACGAAGTTCCTAATACGATACTAAATCCTCATACCTGTATTAGGAACTTTTTTATGTTTATATTTTAAGACCGAATCCAAAAGAAAATCGCAATCCTTCAGCTCCATTAAACAAATTCACAGTACCACTTAACATATCTAAACTACTGATCCAGAAACCTCCTCCATAATCATTGTGCCATTTATCGGAATAGTCGCTATCATCCACCCAAACTCTCCCCAGATCAACTCCTGCAAAAATTCCAAATTGTAAGGGAGCAACTCTTGTTTTGAATTGATTAAAGCTATACCTGAGGTCCATTGTAGTTGCTAAAGAACGTTGTCCTGAAAATCGTTGATTTCTATACCCTCTCATTCCGGTAGTTTGTCCCAGTTGAGCAGATTGATAGAACTCATAATCTTTTCCCAGATTTACTTGTCCCTGCGCTATTGTTTTTAAAACCAATTTTCTATTTCTACTTATTGCATTATAAAATCCCAGATAGGGTTTTATATACACAAAACCTTTATTCCAATCATCTACATGAGCAGTCCCTCCTACATTGATTTCAAACTTCATTCCATTAGTTGGATTTACTACAACATCGTAGCTTTCATATTTATAAATCCCATCGGCACTTAAAAAGTATTTCCTATCATAGAACTCAGGATCTATTGCTTCAAAAACAGGATTCCCTATAAATCTGTTTTCTATTTTATCAACTTCAATACCTTCAAAAATAGCTTTATAAGAGAAATACCCTCCATATTCTCCTGTCTTTACTGCCCCAGCTTCTACCCCCAGCTTACTTATTTTAACCCTATTAAAATCCATTTCGAGTACTTCATCATTGTTGATGGTTTCATTCCCCATCCCGAAAAAGTTTTTGCTAAAATTAGGACTGGTAAAAAAACCTCCTATTAGTAAATTGTATTTCCCTAACACTCCGGCAAATTGTCCCTCATAGGAAATATCAAATCCATTCGTAGCAAAGTAATAACCTGCTTTTACTGTATGTTTGGTTGTAAAAGGATTCCTGTTAAACCCTTTTACCTGAAAACTATTCGCAAAACCAATATTAATCCCATCATCTGGGTTATATCCTACCCCTGGGGTCAATGTATTTATTTTTGCTATCTCCTTGTTCTTATCGAATGAATTCACTTCATAATCATCTGTAAAACGGATGGTCGCTCCTCCCTTCTTTTCCAGTGTATTTTTTTTCGTTTTATGATCATATACTGTAAGTCTTTTTCCGTTTTCGATCCTGTATTTATCATTATTTTGTCCTCCTATAATTCGTATATAAATCAGGTTGTTCCCTTTCCCATGAACATGAAATACATCTTCATCATCTAACCCATAAATCCAGATCTCTTTCGTATCTTTCTTCCTATAGATTCGCTGACTTACTAAATCGCTTTTTTCTCCATTCTTAATTCTATAAACTCCAATCTTCGTCTCTCCGTTTTTTCTTCGTTCAATATCTATAAAATCATCTTTATCTGTTCCGGTAATAATTTCTAACGTGGATAAATAATCATAATACTGATCTGCAATGGTATGTAAGATCTTCTTTCTTCCTTTTAATTTTCTTTTTATATCCTCAGCAGAAGCCCCTTTAGCAACAGGAGGCAATTTATCAAATGCCACTTCTATAATAGAATCTGTGAGATGTTCCTGAATATATTTTGCTTGTTTTATCCATTCTTCTCTTCCACTGCTTTGGATAAAGGTTCTATCTAATTTTAATCCGGAAATATTAAGCCATTTTACACTTCTGGGTTTCTCATCATATACCTGGAATTTATTGAACATTCCTACCATTCCTTTTACGGCACTTATAAATGCACCATCAAAATTAGAAAATGCCTGGTCTCTGTCTCTGGGAATCGGTCGATAGATTCTATCTCCGTTCTCTTGCTTAAACTCTGACCATCTCCACTGATCCTGATGGCGATCCCAATCCCCAATTAACATATCAAACATTCTGGCTTTTATAAAAGCAGGCTCATCAATTTTATATTTTTCATCTTTTCTAAGTCTTTCATATACATCTGCCGTACTTCGAATGTTATCCGGATACCCAAAAGACGCTACGTTTTTCTGTTTTTTTTCTGGTCGTTCTTCAATAGTACATAATTCATCTCCATAATGAAGATTGTACTTTCCTAAAGCTTTCTGTTTAGGCAGGTAAAATACTTTGGGATTAGAGTGATATACTCCTACAGCATCTGATAATTCCGGTATCATTGTAAATACATATGGGTGTGCTGAGGTATAAAAATCCTGAAGAACATCTTCTGAAATGGTATTTTCTAATTCATGTTCCACATATTTATCCTTAAAGGCATTAGCCTGTAAAAACTGAACCCCGCTCTTTTTTAATGCGCGAAGGCTATATTGTTTCCCGTCTTTATCTTCCAGTCTCAAAGAGCGTGTTTGATGCCCCCCTCCTTTTCTTATTACTTTTAGTCCTCCATACAATGTGTCCAATACTGCAACCGGAGCTTCTATTTCTTTTCCATACAATGCTCTATAATGCTCTCCCCAAATACTCTTATAAAATCCTGTTCTCTCTGTTCCTTCAAAGTTATAAATGGACGCTTTCTTTGTTTTGGGAAAATTCGTTGCTAATTCATGAGTATGCTTTTCTTTCTTTCTATATACTTCTTTTTTATATAGTAAGGTGGCTGATCCTGTTCCATTATCTCCATAAAATGAAACCCACGAAGCTCCATCTTTATAAATATCCAATCTAGCAAACCCATCTCCTGCATAAGCAAAAAGCCCATCATTTCTCAATCCTGCATAGGTAACTTTAGACCCGGAACCAGCGATTATTTGCTTTACTTTATCGTGTTCTATATATTGCAGTGAATGCTCATGTCCAGACACAAAAATAACTCTATCAATATCAGAGGCTAATGCTCCCAGCCTTCTTGCCAGATATTTATACTTCTTATTTTGTATATCCTGACTAGAAACCCCTCCTGTAGTTCTTAACTGCATCGCTAACGAACCTAAAATCGGCATTGGAATTTTACTTTTTCCTGGATACAGGTGCCTCTTTAATGCATATTTTCCTCCGTGAATTCCATTGGAATACAAAGGATGATGTAATGCTACTACAATCGTTTTTTCCTGGTATTTTTTTAGCTGACTCTCGAATTCCGCAAAAAATGAATCTCTGGATTTGATTTCCGGACAATTGTCATTGATCGTAGGATGCTCATCCCAATCTTCTAAATACCATTGCGTGTCTACTAGCAACAGTTGTATCTCTTCATTTACTTTTACACTCTCTATAGCACATCCTCCACTAGGTCTGAACGCATCTCTTCCTGCCAATGCTTTCTCTATATATTTTTCCTGACGTTGTACTCCTTTTACACCGTCGATATACCAATCGTGATTTCCAGGAATAAAGAAGCTTTCTCCTTTGAATGTTTTAGCTAAATTGATTTGATTGTTTATACGGTGTTCTGATTGTTTCCGAGAGGTCTCTTTTTTTGATGGCATTCCTGCAGGATATATATTATCTCCCAGAAACAGCATATACCCATCGGCTGGATTATTTTCCTGTAAATATGACTCTAAGAGTAAAATCCCCTTTGTGTTTTGATCAGGACTTGCATACCCTGCATCTCCTATAAAAAAGAATGTCTTATCTATAACTCCATCGTAATCAACCTTCTTATATGCATCTCTATACTTCGGCTTGTAAAATTCACAACTGAATAAAAACAAACTGAGAAAAACAGCTAGAATAATATTATTTTTTTTCATCTCTTATGGTTGATATTTTTTTAATATTGTAATTTGGCACTTATAAATAAAAGGTATTCCTTATGAACAAGATTGTAAAAATAACAAATGATTATGTTTTTAATCTCTTTGAAAACGATTTACTAGATACTTTTGTTTATCATAATTATGTTCATACCCACAGGGTAGTTAAAAGTACAAATGAAATCATTACACATGCTAACTTATCCGAAAAAGAGGAACTCACCTTACAATTAGCTGCTTGGCTACACGATACAGGATACACTGTAGACCCACATAATCACGAAGAAGAAAGTGCTAAAATTGCTCGGAATTTCTTAGAGAAAAACGAGGTTGATAAAGAGATAATCAACAATGTAGAAAGCTGCATTCTAGCCACTAAAATGGATGTCATCCCTTCTAATGATTTGGAAAAAATCATTAAGGATGCTGATTGCTCACATTTTGCCAAAGATTACTTTATGGAAACAAGTGATCTCTTGAGAAAAGAGCTCAAATTGCAAAATATAAAAGCATACTCCAGCGATGAATGGTTGTTGGAAAGCATTAACTTTTTTATTAAAAAACATTCTTATTATACCCCATATGCACTTCAGCATTGGGAAGGAAAGAAACAGGAAAATCTTTTAAAACTAATTGAAAAATTAAATAAAAAGAAGAAAAAGAAAGACTCCCAGGATGATGCTTTAAAAGCGAAAATAAAGGCACAAATAAAAAATGACAGCCCTGAAAGAGGAGTACAGACCTTATTTAGGGTAACGCTCCGAAACCATATAAAATTAAGTGATATAGCTGATACTAAAGCCAATATTCTACTTTCGGTTAATGCCATTATAATTTCTCTGGCATTATCCAGTTTAATCCCTAAATTAGACTCTCCGGGAAATCATCATCTTATCATCCCAACCATGGTATTGGTACTTTCTAGTGTCGTTTCCATAATTCTTTCTATTATGTCTACTCGTCCTAATGTTACCAGTGGAGAGTTTACGAAAGAACAAATAAAAAACAGACAAGTCAATATTCTATTTTTTGGTAATTTTCATAAAATGCCATATGATGAATATCAATGGGCCATTAAAGAAATTTCTAAAGACAAGGAACATGTCTATGAATTGCTTACTAAGGACTTGTACTACCTGGGAATTGTTCTAAACAGAAAGTATAAATTATTGCGAGTTACCTACAATGTATTTATGGCTGGTATTATTATTTCTGTTATTGCATTTTTAATTGCTTTCTATTCAATCTAAAAAGAAAGCGCTTAATTAAGCGCTTCCATCAATTCTTCATATGTATAAAACTCTTTGGCTTCTTTATTTTTATGATATAAGATATCCACTCGGATTGCTTTTAAACCAGTAACCCCCTGAAGGTCTTCCAGTTCTACAATCTCTACTCCTTCTTTCAGGTAGTTTTTAGCTTGTAAAAAGTGAATATACTTCATGTATTCTTTCTCATCAGAACGCTGAGAGTATACAATAACCAGTTTTCCTTGTTCGGTAACTCTCTTATTGGTTCCTTTGATATTTGCCTTATCGACTCTCTTTTTTACAACTTCATATCTCGCATTATAGGTACTGTCTACATCAAATCGTTTTTCATCCATTCTGAACCGTACCGACAACGATGAATTAAAAACTAATGCCATTGAGGCTACATCCATAGCTACAGGAAGATCTTTTTTTAACAAATAATATTCGTTTTCCATCTCGCACATCACCTGCAACTGCCACAATCTAAGATTATGTAAGTAAATTTGATTAAATGAGTTCTTCTTGGTAATGGATTCTCCTACATACATATTGTGTTCTACTCCATCAGACTTAAATCGTTCGAAGTAATGAGGATACATTTTTTGCGCTTCTACCTGTTTTTTATCCAGAAGATCCGCTAATCTTTTATTGATGATCATTACAGATTCATCATAGGCTTTTCTATGCTTATAAACTATACTTAAATTCTCATCCAACTCAGTTTTATAATCATAAATTAATGCGTCTATTTTGTCGTTCTTTTTCTCCAGATGCTCAAATAAAGGAGTAATTTCATTACGTATAAAATCAAGAATATTTTGCTCACTATCTACCTGAAACTGCTCATTAATACTTTGTATATAGACGTCTATTCTGTATTTTAGCTGATTATAAATAGGTAAGGGTTCTTCTTCTATAACCTTACTCATTACATCGTTGATAAGGTTTAGTTGCAAAATCAAATCCTTTTGGATAGAAGTATTTCTGGCTTCAGAAGAACCTTTAATATCGATCTGACCATATAATGGATATACATCTTCGAAAACCACTTCTCTAAAAGAGGTAGCTTCTCCATCTATTTTTGATCTCAGAAATCGCTTTGCTTCTTCTCTGAATTTCCAATATACACTAGTATGAATTGATGTACATTCTTTCTGAATTACCAACTCCATTTCATCTTCCATTTCTGCTTTGGATCTCAAAACAGAATCTACCAGATATGGCATTACGTCTTGTAGCTTATGTGCATTGATGCTATTGAGTTCTCTAACATTTGGAGATACAATTTCCATAATCCCCAGCAACTTCTCTCCACTTACTATTGGCGCAATAATAATGCTTTTAATATTTTGCTTCAGTAAACGTTTATACATCCCTTCTTCCGGGGCCAACTGACTACTTTTCTCCACATCCGAAATGGCAAAGTATGTAGATTCCTTAAAGAGGTGATCATATGATTCTCTGCATACCATTGCCTCACAGCAATCCATTTTTTTATCGTGTAAGAGATAACTTTGTACATTTTTGAAAGGCACAGTTTCAAAAACTTGTTCTTCTTCATTATAATCTGAAAAACCGATTTTTATATCCGGGAGGTTAAATATTGCCTTAAATATTTTTTGAAAATCTTCTAAGAATGTTTCATTTTGCTCTTCTTCTTTATCATATTTCAGCAATTTTGCTTTGAAATTAGATAAGGAAACATCCATGGTCACATCAAACATATTAGCGATAATTACTCCTTGAAAAATCCAACTATTAGGAGCAAACTTTTCTTTCCATAAATCAATATCACCAAAGTTATCCAGTAACTCTGCCACATCTTCATTAGTGATATCTCTGGTTCCTTCTTTTTTGGTTATTTTTATAAAATCTGCATTATATAAAATCTTATAATGCCTCAATATTCCAGACATATCCGGAATACTGCTAATAAAAGGACGCTTAAAATCTATATTGTATCCATAATAGCTTGTCAAAATAATACTACACCCCATGATATAGTAATAATCTTCATCTAAGTTCTCTATTGTTGGTTCAAAATCCTTTCCTGCCGCTTTTATAATATTCTCATAACGACGAGTGCATTTTAATACAATATTTTTAAAAGGAATCGTCGCTAGTTTGATTTCATTCTTCTGCAGTATTTCAGAAAAAGAATCTTCCAAAATCATATTGATTTCTGGCATTAATTCTTGTATGCGTTCTTCTGACTGAATTCCGGATTCCAGCTCCGGATATTGATCTGCAATTGCTACTATTCGCTTGGCTCTATCTCTTAGCAATTCATTCTCACTCGTTACATTTTCTCTGTATGCTTCAAAGAACTTAGTGAAGCTAATCCATATATCTAATGGAAAATCCTGATCTAGCACTTTCATAATTCTTTAGTATTTCCCCAGTTTATACAAAAATACAGTAAAATTGGTGTTTCCCCCACCAAAACCCCTTTAAAATAACAAAAAATTACCATTTTTAGCCCAAAAACATTCCATATTTTTTTGGCTATGAGAAAAGATTATAGTTATTTTTACAACGTAATAAACGGACTGTCATGAATCGAATCATTCTATTGCTTGTAGGTATTTTAGTAATAGCTACTGCTTGTGAAAAAGAAAAAAAAGGATATAACATTACTGCCAAAACTATTGGTTTTGAAGATGGAGATATCGTATATATCAATGCATTAAGCCAATCTAACAGACCTAGTGTTATTGATTCTGTAATTATTAAAAATCAACAATTTTCTATAGCATTACCAGATATAGAAACCAGGGATTTTAATTACCTGACTTTCAAAACCCCAGCTGCTAAGAATCCGTTGAACAGCAATGTACTATTTATAGGTGAGAACTATCCACTACAGATGACCATCTATAAAGATAGTCTGCGTTCTTCTGTTGTTACTGGAGGGCCTGAAAATGAATTGTTCTTCAAGTATATATCCGGGACAAAATCATTTGGTAAGCAAAAAGTAAAACTGGGAAATGATCTCGTGGTTGCTACCCGATTAAAACAAGAAGAGAAAATCGCTCAGATTAAAAAAGAACAACAAGAACTTCCGGAGAAAGCTAAGCAATTCCGAAAAGAAATTGCTAAAAACAACCCGAACTCTCTTGTAGCAATAATGGCATTAACAGACTTAATGAATTTAAAAATTATGTCTGCAAAAGATGTTAAAAATACCTTATCTCAGATGGATCCGTCTGTTGTTTCCAGCAGATTAGGAAAACGTCTAAGTTCTTTTGTAGAAAGTGCAATAGGAATCATTGATGTCGGAAGTGTTATTGAAGATTTCTCTGCACCTACTCCCGAAGGGAAGAATCTTTCTTTAAAAGAAGTAATGGGAAAATATACCATCATAGACTTTTGGGCTTCTTGGTGTAAGCCTTGTAGAGCAGAAAATCCAAATGTAGTTCGTGTTTATAATAAATACCATGACAAAGGATTAAATATTATAGGAGTATCTCTGGATAGAAATAAGGATCATTGGATTAAAGCGATAAAAGATGACAATCTGCAATGGAGCCATATTTCTAATTTACAGTACTGGCAAGAACCTATTGCCAGGGAATTTGGCGTAAAATCAGTTCCTTCTACATTCTTAATTGATGACAAAGGGTTAGTCATAGCCAAAAACCTGAGAGGAATGGCATTAGAAAACAAGATAAAGGAATTATTAGGAGAAGAAGAACCCGCATTGTAAGACTTCACCACACTCCATCAAAACATAAAAAAAGCGCCTATTTATGGCGCTTTTTTATTGTAAATATATCCAGATTAGAGTTTTCCTAATTTCTTAAGCAACAATAGAATTAGTATCGGAATTGCCAATAAGAACACCATCAATAAATTCGTAGTCAATAGCCTGGGCGCCATTAATAATGTAAGTATATATCCTCCCACTGCTCCTCCAAAATGCGCATCATGCCCAATATTATCAGTCTTGCTTTTCATACCATAAATAGAATATAAAAGGTATCCAATTCCAAAAATATAAGCAGGTATAGGAATTGGGATAAACATTATGAACAAACTCATACCTGGTTTAAACAAGATAGCAGAATATATAATTCCAGAAACTGCCCCACTAGCCCCTACAGCACTATAGTGGTATTCATCTTTATGAAATAATAATGACAAGATATTCCCTACAAGAAGACTCCCCAGATATATGATCAAAAACTTTATATCTCCCAGATAGCTAATCACAACAGGGGCAAAAAAATACAAGGAAAACATATTAAAAAACAGATGAGTCATATCTACATGAAGAAACCCTGATGTCAGCATTCTCAATTGTTCTCCGCGTCGAATACCTCCGATATTGAATTTATACTTCTCAAAAAAAGAATAATCATTGAAACCTTTTATAGAAACCAGTACATTAGCTCCTATAATTAATAGCATGACCACATTAATATTTTGCATACAAAATTTTTATTCAAATATAGCACTTATTTCAAGCTATAAAAGTATTGCTTAAGACCTTTTAACACTTTTACAGGTAACAAAATAAGCATATATTTGCTGGTTTAAACACAGCTTAATGCAGCGACTAATTTATTATACTATATACCCTGTTCTATGGAGTATTTCCAAGCTCCCATGGCGCTTATTTTACGGGTTATCTTCATGCATTTACTATCTGGTGTATTACATTATTAGATACAGGCGAAAAACTGTTACAGCGAATCTAACGCTGGTTTTTCCTGAGAAAAACACATCTGAAATAAATCGCATTCGAAAAGCTTTTTATAAGCATATGTGCGATATGTTTTTAGAAATGATCAAATCGATTTCGATTACCAAAGAAGAAATGCTGGAACGATTTAGAGTAACTAATATTGAAGATTTTCATGCATTAGAAAAAGAAAACAAAAGTATTGTTGTCCTTATGGGGCATTATGCCAGTTATGAGTGGTCATCTGCTATTGATTTATTATCTATAAATCCATGTGTAGGGATTTATAAAAAAGTTAGAAATCCCTATTTTGATAAAATGGTACATCGTATAAGGGGACGATTCAGTGCCCGTTTAATTGAAAGTCATGACGTTGTTCGTACTATTTCACAAGATATCAAAAAAGGGGATATTTGTTCCTACGGAATGATTGCTGACCAATCCCCTAAAATATGGAATGCTAAGTACTGGACTGATTTTATGGGAGTGACTGTTCCTGTCTTCCTTGGAGCATCATTAATTGCCAGAAAGTTTGACCTTACTGTACTATACTTACAAATCAACAAAAAGAAAAGGGGATATTATGAGGCTACTTTTGTCCCTATTAAAAAGGAAGACAATACCAGTAATGATCGATTTTATTACATCAAAGCGTATTTAAGACTGTTAGAAAATCAAATAAAGGAAAAACCAGAGTATTACCTCTGGACACATAAAAGGTGGAAGCATCGAAATGCTGAAAAACCTAACAAAGCAATTGTAGATTAAAAAAAGCCAGTCAAATAAATGACCGGCTTTTTTTATATAGGTGCTGCCAAAGGGTATAATCCCCCAAAACTTACCTTTAAAATTGAAAAATTGTTTCTAACGAGTGCCTCGCGGGCTCACTAAGAAATAATTTACTTAGACACCAACTTCTATAATTTGTTGTATTGATACGATAGTATCTTCTGCTAGTTTATCTGCCTTTTCTTGACTGAGTGCTTCTGTATAAATTCGTATTATTGGTTCGGTATTACTTTTTCTCAAATGAACCCAACAATCTGCAAAATCTACTTTTACTCCATCTACTGTAGACACTTCTTCTGAAGCATGCTTATCATGAAATGCCTGAAGAACAGTATCTACATTGAGCTCAGGAGTTAATTGAATTTTATTTTTACTCATGTAATAAGAAGGATAAGAATCTCTTAAAGCACTTACCGTACATTTCTTCTCAGCTAAGTGTGTTAGGAATAAGGCTACCCCTACCAGAGAATCTCTCCCATAGTGTAATTCTGGATAAATAATTCCTCCATTTCCTTCTCCTCCGATCACCGCATTGGTTTGTTTCATTTTCTCTACAACATTCACTTCTCCTACTGCACTGGCTTCATATGATCCGTTATGTTTTTGAGTTACATCTCTCAAGGCTCTACTTGATGATAAATTCGAGACTGTATTTCCAGAAGTTTTTCCTAATACATAATCTGCGCAAGCTACCAACGTATACTCTTCTCCAAACATCTCTCCATTTTCACTCATAAAAGCCAAACGATCTACATCTGGATCTACTACAATTCCTAAATCAGCTTTTTCCTTTATAACTAGCTCAGATAAATCTGTCAAGTGTTCTTTTAAGGGTTCTGGATTATGTGGAAAATGACCATTAGGTTCACAGTATAATTCTACAACCTCAACCCCCATTTTCTTTAGTAAAGCAGGAATCGCAATCCCTCCTGTAGAATTCACAGCATCAACAACAACCTTAAACTTTGCTTGTTTTACGACTTCTGCATCTACCAAAGGTAATTTTAATACCTCATCGATATGTACATCTATATAAGTGTCATTAGTGGTTATCGTTCCTAAGTGATCCACGTCGGCAAAATGATAACTGTCACTTTCTGCTATCTCTAATATTTTTTTCCCATCTAAAGCATTGAGAAACTCTCCTTTATTATTTAATAATTTCAAGGCATTCCATTGCTTTGGGTTGTGACTTGCTGTCAAAATAATTCCTCCATCTGCCTTTTCTATCGGCACTGCTACTTCCACAGTTGGTGTTGTCGATAATCCTATATCGATAACTTTAATCCCTAATCCTACAAGACTGTTCATTACCAATTGCTGGATCATAGCCCCGGAGATTCTGGCATCTCTACCAATAACTACGGTAGGATACTCTTTATTCGCATCCTTTTTTAACCAGCTTCCATATGCTGATGCAAATTTTACCGCATCTATTGGAGTAAGATTTTCTCCTACACTACCACCAATAGTACCCCTAATTCCTGAAATTGATTTAATTAATGTCATATAACTCTATTGATTTGTCTTCTTTTTTACAAATGTAAATGATACGATAGCTACACGCAATATATCTAATAATTAACATGTTAACAGATCGTTATTTTTCCTCTTTACTACATTTTTATTACAATAAGGTATTAAGCACCTTTTCAATACATCCTCTATCTGCCATGGTAATAAAACACTCTTTATAATCATTACTAAAAGTAATATTAGTTGGTTTCTTACCTTTTAATACATATTCTTTGATTAATTGTCCTTGAGGAGATAATACAGCGACCGTCCCTTTATCATATCTACAGATATATAAATTCCCCAACGGATCACATCTCATTCCATCCAAACCGTAATCCTCAAAACTATAAAATTCCTTTTTATTTTTCAGATTTCCCGAAGGCATTCTGTCATACACCCATACTTTTCGCTGTACGGATTCATTGACGTATAGTTTTTTTCCATCTGGGCTCACTTCTATTCCATTCGTCGTTCCCATATTTGCCTCCAGTAATTCAAATCCGTTTTCCTTTGTTATCTTCCAGACATTTCCTGTTCCTTCTTTCCAATCAGGATCACTGGCATATAAGATTCCTTCTGGACTAATGGCAATATCATTCGGTTGATTCGCTGTAGCTTGATGTGCATACACCTGTATATCTTTAGTTTTGATATTGATTTCCAAAATATTGTGATTGGTATAATCTGCTACATACATAATGCTATCATTCGCAAATCGAATCCCATTCCCTATACTTTTACCTGGTAAGGATATGAAGAGAGAACTTTTTCCATCTGTAGTTACCCTACCTATTGTCCCTTCTTTACTATAGTTTACCGCATAAATATTCCCCTCACTATCAGTTGCTGGTCCTTCAATTCCTTTTGTAAAAACACCTTCTTCTGTTAGATCTGTACGTTCTTGGGAATCAGTGCAACTGAATACTAGTAACATCACCAAAGTACCCAAAAAAAATTGTCTGCTCATGTATTATTCTCTGTATTTACACTTTTTTTTAGGATCCTAAAAAAGGATCCTCATTCTATGCAAAAAATTCATTCATAAAACCTGTATTTTAGCAATATGAATTTTTTAGCACATATTTACTTGTCGGGAGATGATACGGAATTAAGAATCGGTAATTTTATTGCCGATGCTGTCAAAGGTAAAAAATTTTTGGAATTTCCGGATCGAATTCAACAAGGGATTATTCTACATAGAAAAATAGATACTTATACAGATACTCACCCTATTGTGCGTCAAAGCATCTCTAGATTATTCCCTAAATACAGACATTACAGTGGCGTCATTGTCGATATTCTATACGATCATTATCTGGCTGCTAATTGGCAAAAATACCATGCCACTCCCCTGAATAAATATGTAAGTTTGTTCTACCAGGATCTGGAAACATATCATGATATTCTTCCTAAAAACATCAAAAGGTTCTATCCATATATGATCAAGGATAACTGGCTACTAAGCTATGCTACGGTTACCGGAATTAGTACCGTATTACACAATATGAATCATCGAACCAAAAATAAATCCAAGATGAACTTTGCTGTGATAGAACTAGAAGAATATTATGATGAATTCCAAAAAGAATTCGAATCCTTTTTTAAAGAATTAATACACTACTCCAATAGTGAAATTCAAAAATTGTAGCAGATAACATACTTGCTTAATTTTATAGAGCGATTACTTTTTTAAAAATCTATTCGTACATCTTCACTGCTTTTTTCTTATTAGAATTATACATAGCATCAAGTAATTGTTTCTATTAAATATGATATATTTGATGTCATTCATCACACAAGTTACACTTGATAATCTTTAATTTAGCATATTATGAAGTATCATTTCTACATTCTTCTTTTTTTCTTCATCTGCCTTTTTTCCTGTAAGAACAACGCTGATCATTCTACTCCTTCAAAAAAGAAAATTCCTGTAAAAGGAACTATTGCTCGGCAGGCTATGGTTGTTTCTGCCAGAAAAGAAGCTTCTCTCATCGGAAAACAAATCTTACAAAAGGGAGGAAATGTTTTTGATGCGATGGTTGCTACAGAAATGGCATTGGCCGTAGCATATCCTTATGCGGGAAATCTCGGAGGAGGTGGATTTATGGTGTATCGGAAAGCAAATGGTGAAATCGGGGCTCTTGATTATCGCGAAAAAGCCCCTAAAGCAGCTAGCAGAGATATGTTTCTGGATGAGCATGGAACAGTAATTCCTGAAAAAAGCCAGCTAGGAGCCCTGGCTGTTGGAGTTCCCGGAACAGTTGCTGGTGTTTTTGCCGTTCATAAAAAATTTGGAACACTTCCTATTGAAACAATCCTTACTCCTGTAATTGAGCTTGCCGATACGGGCTATGTAGTTACTAAAAAGCAAGAGAAAAGACTACAGCGATTTAAAGATATTTTTATCAAAACCAATAGAGATACCATCTTATATGCACAGCCATTCAAAGCCACTGATACTATCAAAAATACGAGTCTGGCTAATACCTTGAAAAGGATCCTGAAAAACGGAAAAGATGAATTTTATAAGGGAGAGACTGCTCATACAATAGTTGATTTTTTACAGCAGAAAGGAGGAATTATCAGTCTGGATGATTTGGCTTCTTACGAAGCCAAGTGGCGTAATCCTGTTACTTTTGATTATAAAGACCTTCGTATTATTTCTATGTCTCCTCCTTCTAGTGGAGGGATATGCCTGGCACAAATTATGAAAATGATCGAGCCTTATGACATTCAGCAATACGGTCATAATCAACTAAAAACGATTCAGATAATAACCGAAGCAGAAAGAAGAGCTTATGCCGACAGAAGTTTTTACTTGGGAGATCCGGATTTCGTGACAATTCCAATAGATTCTTTGTTATCTGACACCTATCTCAATACTCGAATGGGTACAATTAATTTTGATAAGGCTACTCTTTCTTCTGAACTTAATCATGGAAATATCTCAGGCTATGAAAGTGATGAAACAACCCACTATTCTATCGTAGATCAGTTTGGAAATGCAATTTCTGTTACTACTACAATTAATGGTGCTTATGGTTCAAAATTATATTCAGAAGAACTCGGTTTTTTCTTTAATAATGAAATGGATGATTTTAGTGCCAAACCGGGAGTGCCTAATATGTTTGGTTTGATTGGAGCCGAAGCAAATGCAATTGCACCAGAAAAAAGGATGCTAAGTTCAATGACCCCTACTATTGTAGAAAAAAACGGGAATTTATGGATGTCTGTAGGAACCCCCGGAGGATCTACTATTATAACATCTGTACTACAAACAATCTTAAATGTCAAAGAGTTTAATATGAGTATGCAGGAAGCTGTCAATGCTCCCCGGTTTCACCATCAATGGCTTCCTGATCACATAACATTCGAACCCAATTCTTTTGACAAACAACTTTTGATTGATTTAAAAAAGAAAGGGTATCAAATTAACGAAGAAGAAACAACTATCATCGGAAAAGTGGATGGTATTCTAGTCCTTAAAGATGGAACCCTGGAAGGAGGGGCTGATAAACGAGGGGATGATACAGCTGTTGGATTCTAAAACACCCTAAACTTCAGAATAATATGTATTCCTTACCTCTCTTCGTTTTCCTGAAGAGAGTAAGGGAATATCATTTACATATTCAATAGTAATTTTCGCATCTTTTCCGAAATACTCTTTATACTCTTCCTTCATCTTTTCTTCATCTACTTTCTTGGTCGTATTTAATTTGATCAGGTAATCTTTGATCCCATATTGTACCAACTGAAATTGTTTATAATCTCCATATTTACAAAGTTTATACGACACATGTGACGGCACCAACTTCCCTTTGGTATCATAAATGAGATCTAACTTTCTCCCTTGTATATACATAATATAAGGATTGCCTTCTTCATCAAGGTTCATAGCTCCGACATCTCCCGTATCATATCGTATTAATGGCATGGCATAGTTATGAAGATCTGTGACAATAATCCTTCCTCTTTCTCCCATACCTACAGGTTTATCTGTTTTCATATCCAGTATTTCGATATGATAACTGGCTTTATTAATCACAAACCCTTTTTTATCAAAACTTTCCTGTGCCAAAATCCCATTTTCATTATTAGAATATCTGGATAGTGGCTGCACTCCAAAATATTTCTCTAAGGACTGTTTTGTATAGTCATTTAAACTTTCTGACATTGTTATAATCGACTGGACATTCGCTTTTATAGCAGCAGCCCCGTGTCGATCTAAATACTTACATATCTTTTCTAATGCAGAAGCATATCCCAGAAAACTTTTTTTAGAAGGGTCTTTTTCCAGCCACTTGATAAAAGAAGCGATATGAATATCCTCTAAATTAAAAACACTGACAGGGTATACATTTTGCATCCAGTTTTTGGACAGCAAATGTACTTTGACATTGTCTTTCCAAATTTTGATATATACTAGTTTATTCCCTATCTGATATCCTGAAGCTTTAGAAAAAAATAAATTATCCGCCAGACTTCTCTTCCGCTTATTTCTATCATGCAAAACAGAAAAGGGAGCTCCGGTAGAGCCACTTGTAGATACTTTTACACAATCTCTTTGTATATACGCTTTAGAAATAAAGGCTTCAAAATGATCTCGAATCATGTTTTTATTAATCACGGGAAACTGTGTTAATTCTTCTAATACTTCCCCGGTATAATAAGGTACCGTATCTATAGTATGTGTCAATATGTCTGACAAGTATTTTTTTGAAAAATCAGCACTTCCCTGAGAAGTGTGATTTCTCATAATATTTTCTATATCTACATAATGCTTTTTGACACTTCTTCCCTTGAAGTAATCTAATGTCCAAAAAAGCCTTTTTCTCAAAAGTTGTATCATAACAAATCCCAGTATTCTTAAAAACAACTAACTATTAATCAATAGATAATGCTATTCGTATTGTATAGCATCTCCATAAAAATTCACTTGAAGAAGGGGTAAAAGAGAAATATAGAAATTAATTATCATTTTAGACGATAATATGCCTACTAAATTACTTAAAACTATAAAATTTATTTAATATAGATTAAAATAAATAGCATAAAAAGTACCTTTTTTCTTTTTTATCCTTTTTTTCATTAGCCTATCAAAATTTATATTTTATCGATAGCAAACGCTCACTAATCGAATTTAAAAAAATCAAGCGCTCTTTAGTAGTAGTTTTAGGTAAGCTTTAAAATCACTACTATGAAAAAAAATTACACATTCTTCTTTTTTGTTTTGATTTCTCTTTATAGTTACGCTCAAAACTTTCAATATCTGGGTAGTTATTCTGCTAATGGTACTCCTGATTATTTAGAATCTTTAGGAAAAAAAAATAGTGTTATTACTTCAATTTTTAACTTTTTTACTTTTAATAAATTATCAAACAACTCTTTAATAAAAGATCATTTTTTATTCTCTGAAATTTTATCCCCTTCAAAACTCTTTTAAACCTTAACCATGAAAAAAATTTTCCTCTTTTATATTGCCATAGCACTCAGTAGTATTAGTTATGCTCAGAATTATCAATACCTGGGCGACTATACTGCTAATGGAACTCCTTTATATCTAGAAAGTCCTGGAGATAACATAACAACAGAAATTATGGAATTAGTAGATAATTCTCTTTCTGAAACTTTTCAAGTTCCAACGTATAATCCTCACTATATCACTTCTGATTATGAGACGAATATTATCATTACGGAAGAGACAGAAGTTTTTATCACCTATATTCACGAATGTGCAGGGTTCAGAAATGTATTAGGGTACTATACCTACGATGTCAATAATCCACCAACAACTGCTCCTACGGATGAAGAAGTTACTATAATTTTCCCTAATATTTCTGAAGTAGGAAGCGGAGGTGGTCTCCAGCCTGGCGATAAAGTAAGCTTAGGCACTCATCCCGCAGGAACAGGAATTGGATGGGTATTATTAAGTGATGGATGGAATGGAGAACAGGTAGAATATGGGTATTGGCAATTTTATTCTAATCCTGATTTTAATCCTGAACCAAATGAAAGCGACCGCTATCATAATGTTCAAATCAAGGACGACACCAATGAATTAGTTATTTTAGGTTTTGAAGAAATACGCAGAGACCATCCATGGAGTGATAATGATTTCAATGATGCCTTATTTTATATCACCGCAACTGATTATTCTGCAATTGATACAAATAATCTCATCGATTCTTCTTCTTCTACTGATGTTTACTCTGCAAACCTAGGAGGTTTCGAAAGTAATGGTGACTTAGCCAACCAGGTAGCAAAGCGAAATTTTGATCGTTTGAAAAGCAAAAATTATGCAGATCAAAAGAAAAAACAAAAAATGTTTACTAAAAACGCTTTAAAAAACAATGATCTGGGAAACTATTTCCCTGAAACAGGATTGTATGCTACAGAGTCTCCATTTATTTCAACCTCACTTGATCTTGTCAACTATGCTAATGCCAAAGATGTTTTCTCCATCGATTATTATATCGAAGAGAATAGAGTTTCTGCTGGATTAGTAACCACTACTTCTGGTCAAATATACAATCATGCAAAAACAATATGTGACCGGTTGAATGGTTCAACTCTTAAGGATGTACGGCAGGTGACAATTAAAGATCATGACATGATATTTGCTATTATCGAACGTCATAATGGAGATATCGAATACGCTATAAGCTTCTCTATCCGAGAAAATGGTGATAATCATGAGCTTTTTAGTTTATGGAATGTTGATGATTACCCGGAAGGAAATTATAAAAACTTTCAGATTTGGGGAAAATCAATGGCACAGGTAGTTCATATTATCAATTATACATTGGAGAAACTGTCTCATGAAAAAAATATCGCTTCTTATCATGTTGATCATCGAGCTCCTACTGTTTTTGTCAGTGCTGCTCGTTACAGAAACAAGGAGCTACACTTGGACATCATTAACAAGATAGGTGCTCAGAATGCAACTATTACCTCTAACATAAAGCGCACGGAACTATCAGAATTAGAAGAATTTTCTGATCAGGTTCCGCTCTCTGGGGAATGGCATGATCAGATAGTTGTAGAAACAGGATTTCTATTTGACATCGGATTATCTTTTGAGGACAATCTCTCTGATAAAAGTGATGCTTTATACCTTGCTGATGGTCCTTGGGGAATTGATTATATAGCAGAAGATACAACAATCGATAAATTCGTAATTAATGAACAAGAAAGTGATTTAGATCCAGCTATCTATCAGTTAGAACGTTCCAGTAATGCTTCCGGAACCCTAAAAGGAACGTGTAATCTATTCAGAACTTTTTTACCCGGAGATCTATCCTTAAAGACGAAAGATTACGAAAGTATTATGTTTACGATACAAAACAACCTTCCTATAGAAGTAATTTTAGTCCCTAGTAACTTAGAAGACTGGAATAATCGTCTTCGGTATTATATCCCTGCTAATTCCAGTAACACTGATTACACGATCCGGTTTGATGAATTCACCAATGCTACAGGAGTATTTGAAGAAATTAATGACCTGCGATCCGTGATATTTTCTATGCATAACGGAACAGAAACTCCGGTTAGTTTCTCTATTGATATACATAAATTAGGTTTAGGTATTAATCCTGAGTCTTTATTAGGTACCCTGGTTAATCAGTCAAAAGCGATAAACTATCCTAATCCATTTACAGATTATACAATTGTAACTGTACCCCAAAAGACATCCAACATAGATCTACATGTTTATGATCTTTTTGGTAGAAAAATATACAATTCCATGTTAAAAACTATGGAAGATAAAAAGTCAGTTAAGTTTGACCCAACAAACTTAAACTTAGCAAAGGGTCTCTATACATATATTGCCCTTTACAATGAAAGAGAAAGAGCGACGGGTAGTTTTTTAATTCAGTAAGTAGAGGTGCTTACTATTCTCTTATAACTAATTAGTATAGAAATGGCAAAAAACATGCTAAACATTATTAGTTATAAAAAATGCGCGGAGGGGTCCGCGCATTTCTTTTATTGCTATTTGTAAAGATCGAAACGTATTATTTTACTTCTTCAAAATCTACATCTTGTACATCATTTCCTTCTGAATCATTTCCTCCTCCGGATTCTCCTCCTGGATTTGGTCCTGCAGCTCCTCCTTGTTGCTGAGCCTCCGCTTGTGCCTTATACATTTCTTCACTAGCTACTTTCCATGCTTCATTAATCTTATCTAATGCTGGCTGAATAACTGCTAGATCTTTTGTTTCATAAGCCTTCTTTAACTCTGCCAAAGCATCTTCAATTGGCTTTTTCTTATCTTCAGATAGTTTCTCTCCAAACTCAGATAATTGTTTTTCTGTCTGGAAGATCATTCCATCAGCTTCATTCAACTTATCAGCCTTCTCTTTAGCTTGCTTATCTGCATCTGCATTTGCTTCTGCTTCTTTCTTCATTTTCTCGATTTCTTCTTCTGTCAACCCTGAAGAAGCTTCGATTCTAATATCCTGAGACTTATTAGTTGCTTTATCTGTAGCAGACACTTTGATAATTCCATTGGCATCGATATCAAAAGTTACTTCAATCTGAGGAACTCCTCTTTGTGCTGGTGGAATTCCATCTAAGTGGAAACGACCAATCGTTTTATTATCTGCTGCCATTGGGCGCTCTCCCTGTAAAACATGAATTTCTACAGAAGGCTGGTTATCTGCTGCCGTAGAGAATACCTGTGATTTTTTAGTAGGAATTGTTGTATTCGCTTCTATTAATTTTGTCATTACGTTCCCCATAGTCTCAATTCCCAGAGAAAGTGGCGTAACATCTAATAATAATACGTCTTTTACATCTCCTGTCAATACTCCTCCCTGGATTGCAGCACCAATTGCTACTACCTCATCAGGATTTACTCCTTTTCCCGGAGCTTTTCCGAAGAATTGCTCTACAGCATTTTGAACTGCTGGAATACGAGTGGACCCTCCTACCAAAATAATCTCATCAATATCACTAGTAGATAGCCCAGCGTTTTTAAGTGCTGTACGACAAGGTTCGATAGTACGTTTCACTAAATCATCAATTAATTGATCAAATTTAGAACGTGTCAATGATCTAACCAAGTGTTTTGGTCCACTTGCTGTTGCTGTAATATACGGTAAGTTGATCTCTGTCTGCGCAGAAGACGATAATTCGATTTTTGCTTTTTCAGCAGCCTCTTTTAATCGTTGTAAAGCCATTGGATCTTCTCTTAGATCCATATTCTCTTCTCCTTTGAACTCTGCTGCTAACCAATCAATAATCTTTTGATCAACATCATCTCCTCCTAGGTGAGTATCTCCATCAGTAGCTAACACTTCGAAAACTCCATCACCTAATTCTAGTATAGAAACGTCATGAGTTCCTCCTCCAAAGTCAAAAACAACAATCTTCTGATCCGTTCCTTTTTTATCTAATCCATATGCCAAAGCTGCAGCTGTTGGCTCATTGATAATTCGCTCTACTGTCAGCCCGGCAATTTCTCCGGCTTCTTTTGTTGCCTGACGCTGTGCATCATTAAAATATGCAGGAACAGTAATTACCGCTCTTGATACATCTTGTCCTAAATAATCCTCTGCAGTTTTCTTCATTTTCTGAAGTGTCATTGCAGATAATTCTTGTGGTGTATATAAACGCCCATCGATATCAACTCGTGGGGTATCGTTATCTCCTTTTACTACTTTATAAGCAGCTCTCTCTGCTTCTTTTGCCGATTCAGAGAACTTGTTTCCCATAAATCTCTTTATAGAAGAAATGGTTTTTGTTGGATTAGTAACAGCTTGACGCTTCGCAGGATCTCCAACTTTGATCTCTCCTCCTTCAACAAATGCTATCACAGATGGAGTGGTTCTTTTCCCTTCAGCATTAGGGATAACCACAGGCTCATTACCCTCCATTACAGAAACACAAGAGTTGGTTGTTCCTAAATCTATTCCTATAATCTTACTCATACTATTATGTTATAATTTGTTTAAGTGTTTTCAATATTAATTCCCCCTACTCTGTTCAATCATTATGCCATGACACAATTGCTGACATGATGTCATTTTTTATTTTTTTTATACTGGTAATTATCAATATTTCTGATACATGACTTTTTTGTAATTTTATTTTATCTTTAAAAAAATCCATTTTAAATGGCAAAATCATATATTTACCGGCTAATTTTTTTGAATACCTTATTTATATGAAACGCATCAGTGTTTTTGATATGCTTAAAATCGGAGTGGGACCATCCAGCTCCCATACGCTTGGTCCCTGGAGAGCAGGACAACAATGGATATCCGAGCTCAAAGAAAATGGGCATTTCGACTCTGTCAATTCTATTACAGTAGATCTTTTCGGGTCATTATCCTTAACCGGAAAAGGACACGCTACGGATTTAGCTGCCATTTTAGGTCTTTGTGGACATGACCCTGTCACTATTGACGTATATAAAATAGATAGTATCATTAGTACTATCCAAACCACAAAAAAATTATTTTTAGATGATACCCTAGAAGTGTCTTTTGATACAGAAACTGATATTGTATTCAATAGAGATTTCAAAGAGTTTCACCCCAATGCGATTACATTTACCGCTATATTAAAAAATAACGATAAAGTAGCCACTACTTTTTATTCTGTCGGAGGAGGCTTTGTTATCAAAGAAGATCAGGAAACAGTTACAGATAGTGAAGAAGACACAAAAACCTTTCCTCTTCCCATAGACAAAGCTTCTGAACTACTTCAATATTGTAAAAAACACAATAAAAAAATATCTGAAATCGTATTGGAGAATGAACGTTCTCTCCGTACAGATGAAGAAATTGACGCTGACCTGAAAAAAGTATGGGATGTCATGTTAGAATCTATGTATATCGGATGTCATACCGAAGGAACACTTCCTGGAGGACTTAACGTACGTAGAAGAGCCTTTGATAGCCATAAAAATTTAATAGGAGGTACTGAGTACAGTACAAAAGAAGAATGGATCGAAGCCATTAGAGATACAGAAGTGGCATTTCGTCAGATATTAAAATGGGTTTCTTGTTTTGCTCTGGCAGTAAATGAAGTAAATGCATCATTAGGTCGTGTGGTAACCGCCCCTACAAATGGAAGTGCAGGAGTTATTCCTGCAGTATTAATGTACTATATGGTTATAGAAAATCACGATGCTAATTTTGAAGATATCAAACAGTTTCTTTTGGTAGCTGGAGAAATCGGTAGTCTGTTCAAAAAAGGAGCTACAATTTCTGCTGCTATGGGAGGATGTCAGGCAGAAATAGGTGTATCTTCTGCAATGGCAGCTGGAGCACTGACAGAATTAATGGGGGGAACTCCCGAACAAGTATTAATGGCCAGTGAGATTGCCATGGAACATCATTTAGGCTTAACATGTGACCCAATCGGAGGATTAGTACAGATTCCGTGTATTGAACGTAATGCTATGGGAACTGTAAAAGCAATTAATGCCTGTGAAATGGCTCTTGATACAGATGCCTCTAACGCCAAAGTTCCCTTAGATAAAGTTATAGAAACCATGTGGGAAACTGCGCAAGATATGCATACCAAATATAAAGAAACCAGTGAAGGTGGCCTTGCTATAAAAGTTAATATGAGTGATTGCTAATTTTATAGATGAACACCTCCACGAATTCGTTTTGGGATCAAAGTAAAAACCTGTTTTTAGCATACATCCAATTAATAGGTTTTTACTTTATATTTTTTATTCTTTTAGGAATTATCCAGCAGGTATTTCCGGGAATTGATCTGACTAAATATTCGCAAAAAGATTTGATGCAACTTATAGAAAAAGAGAAATTACACGCTTTCTTCTCCCTCATTCTTATTGCTCCTATTATAGAAGAGTCAATGTTCCGTACCTTATTGCGACCTTCGTCTAAAGAGCTAACGCTATGGGGAAGTACCTGGATCGTCAGTATTCTGTGGGGGGTACTTCCTAAAATGAGTTGGTATTATTCATACCCATTACTACTTATTAGTATTTCACTTGTATTTTTTATTTTATCCCTTCTTATTTCCAAAAAAATTCTCCGAAAGGCATGTGCATTTCTTTCTCAAAAAGAAATCTGGATATTGCAAATTACAGCTGTTGTTTTTGGCTTATTCCATATTGTCAACTATGTAGATTCCTTCTTATTAGATAGTGCACTATTCCTTCTTATTGTACCCAGGATTATTGCTGGTCATGTTTTTGGTACCTTAAAAATAAAGAACAGACATATTATTTGGCCAATAACCCTTCATGCTATGAATAATGGCATTATCTATCTTCTCTTTATACTCAGATCCTAATTTATTGACAATCTTCTTTTTTTCTTGTATCTACTACTGATAAAATCTTCCACCGGGTCCCATCATGATATAATTGAAAGGTATTTATCCCACAATGGCTAAAAGTATCATTTAAGTAAAACTCATATGGTGTCCAGGCAGTAGCTAACTGTTTATCTGCTTCTATCTTAAACAATAACAATCGTTCATTCCATCTGCTTTTTTGTGCCATTTCGTGAATCACACGCATAAAGTCAGATACATTTGTACTTCGAGTACTATAGGAACCTTCTTTTGTCTTTATAACTGTTTTCAGTGTGATATCCTGATCAATAGTTTTTCTTATGATACTAGTATCTCCTTTATGAAATCCTTCAAAAAATTCTACAATAGTTTGTTTTACTTCTTTTTTATAGGTAGCTACATTATCCATCGTTCCGTTTTTCTGCCCTATTATAACCCCTGTAAAAAACATACTAATTATCACACAATACCTTTTCATATTTATTTATTTTTCATATAAAAGTATCACATTATTATCAATTATTCCTATCGATTATAAATTATAAAGTAGCCTGCAGATTAAACTTGTTGTCATTATCCTAAATCATTACATTTACAACAATAAATTAATAAAATAATGTCAACAGCAAAAAAAGATTACAAACGAGTTACTGTAAAATCTCTTACAGAGATGAAAGCTAATAATGAAAAAATCTCTATGCTTACTGCCTATGATTATACAATGGCTAAAATCGTAGATGGTGCCGGAGTGGATGTCATATTAGTAGGAGATTCAGCCTCTAATGTAATGGCAGGACATGAAACTACACTTCCTATTACACTTGATCAAATGATCTATCATGCCTCTTCTGTAGTCAGAGGTATAGACAGAGCTTTAGTAGTTGTTGACCTTCCTTTTGGTAGTTATCAGAGTGACCCTAAAGAGGCATTGCGTTCTTCCATTCGTATTATGAAAGAATCCGGAGGTCATGCTGTAAAACTAGAAGGAGGAAAAGAAGTAAAAGATTCCATCAAAAGAATTCTTCATGCAGGAATTCCAGTTATGGGGCACTTGGGACTAACTCCTCAATCTATCTATAAGTTTGGAACTTATACTGTTCGTGCAAAAGAAGAGGAAGAAGCTAAAAAACTAAAAGAAGACGCTTTGATGCTTCAAAAAGCAGGATGTTTTGCCATCGTACTAGAAAAAGTTCCTGCTAATTTAGCACGTGAAGTAGCAGAAAAATTGACTATTCCTGTTATTGGTATCGGTGCTGGAAATGGTGTTGATGGGCAGGTATTAGTTACTCATGATATGCTGGGAATGACACATGAATTCAATCCCAGGTTTTTAAGACGTTACCTGGATCTGTATACGGAAATGACCAGTGCTTTTAAGCAGTATGTAGACGATGTAAAGTCTGTTGATTTCCCAAATGAAGATGAGCAATATTAATGCTCTCTTTTTTTTTTTTTATGTTTTCTAATTGTTCAACAGTAACAAAATAGAGTTGAAAACACTTTCTAATACATCGAATTTGATTGTTTTATATGAAGACAATCATATTATAATTGTCAATAAACGTCCAGGAGACATTGTACAGGGTGACAAAACCGGAGATCAGCCACTTAGTGAGGTGGTCAAAGACTATATTGCTGAAAAATACAATAAACCTGGTGCAGTATACCTGGGGGTTGTTCACCGTTTGGACAGACCTACCAGTGGTATTGTTGTTTTTGCCCGAACCAGTAAAGCGTTAACCCGATTAAACAAAGTATTTGCCAACAAGGAAATACAAAAAACCTATTGGGCTGTAGTACAACCAGCCCCTAAACAACCACAAGCAACGCTTGTTCATTGGTTAAAGCGAAATACCAAACAGAACAAATCATATGCGCATCAAAACGAAGTTTCTGAAAGTAAAAAAGCAAGTTTGTCGTATCGCGTATTAAAAAAACTACAGCGCTTTCAGTTACTGGAAATCGACCTGCATACAGGAAGGCATCATCAAATTCGTGCCCAGCTGTCAGCTATTGGTTGTCATATCAAAGGGGATTTAAAATACGGGGCATCTCGAAGTAATAAAAATGGAAGTATTCACCTGCATGCCAGAAAATTACAATTTACACATCCTGTAAAAAAAGAAGCCATGACAATTATTGCCCCTCCTCCTTCTGATTCTGTATGGGATGATTGTCTCTAAAAAAATATAATTGTTATAAAAAACAATAGCTACTTTGGCAAGAAAAACGGAGTTTACTTCTTTTAGAAAAAAGAAAACATAACTGACGATAATCCAATACAAATTGTTTTTACAGTTAGAAACTGCTTTTCTTTGTAAACAACAAAGCCCCCTCTTTCATTGCTTAGTAAGAAATTCTAACACCAAATCACATTTCCTTAGCCGAATAGATTCGGGAACCTATGGGCAAACAAAAAAAGTATGCCTTGGTTATCTTGACAACGAATATGGAAAAACATTCTTACATCACATAAATAACAATTCGACAAAACTAGATTTTTGGGATTTAACTAGCTAAACAACTCATTAATAAACAGGTATTTACACTCTAACCTATTATAAATTAATCTTTTACATTACACTCTTCAAAAGATAGTCATCTGATGACTATTTATTGAACAGGCGAAATCCGAAAAGCCATAAAAAAGAGTAGGAAGTACTTTTAAAACGTATTATTATGGGATTTTATTCAAAACAACCTGTTAACCCCAAAAAAACAACTGCAACCTATCTATGGACAGGTTTAAGAACTCCGGGAGTTTTCTTAGTTCATGTAGAGGGCGATGCACCAAACTATTCCTCTGGATTTGACCTCGTACGAGACCCGCACTTTGTAGGAGGCTTAAAAGTTGAGTCAATGGGGTGGACTGGTCCCATCGGTGAGGGGACAACACCATATAGTGTCAATGGGTCTTTTTCCGGTGAATACCGATCACAAATCGTCGTTTCTGGTTCTAATGGGGATTTCAGTATAGATGTCAAAGAAATTCCCCATGATCAAGTGGATGAATTCATGAAGTCCAATGCTGCTAAACAAGTAGAGGAATTAGCCGCAAAATAGAGTACCTATAAAATCTTTGCAAATGACTTCCTAATATTTAGTATATTAGGAAGTCGTTTTTTAGGACGACTTCTTTTGAGGTTTTTGTTTTTATCGTTTTATTTCGAAACAGGTATAAAACACTTACTTGATACTTATAACCTATTTTATTTATATCATACTCTTATGTCTAATACTCCGACCATTGCATTGCGCCCCCGATTCAAAGTAGCATTAAATTATACGAATAAGGATGCTTTACAACGTTTTGAAACAGCAAAAAAAGAACAAAAAGATGTTATTATAACAAGAGTAGATGATCATGTTTTTTTAAAAATACCTAAAAACCAACAGCATTTCTGGTCTCCTCAGCTTCATCTGGAAATCAATGAAAAAACAAGTAATAGTGCTATACTTTACGGCTTATTTGGTCCTAGTCCAACTGTCTGGACCTTATTTATGTTTTTACATTTTATCGTTGCCGCCATCTTTATAGCATGCAGTATCTGGACTTATAGTAACTGGTCATTGGGTACAGACTATGGAATTCAGTTATTCTTGACTTTGTTCATGGTACTAGTGTGGTTTATCTTATACGCAGCCGGAAGAATTGGTAGAGCAACTGGTAAAAAAGAGATGTACTTTCTATATGATTTTATGAATCGCACCCTTCAATTAAAAAAATAACTATTTTTCTTTTACTGACCGTATACTTTCTATCACTACAGAACTCAGAATTAGCAACCCTCCAATAATGGTATAAAAACTCGGTATTTCATGAAGAAAAAAGATTCCTAAAATAATTCCATATATTGGCTGGATACAACTCATAATACTAGCAGTTGTAACCGTAAATTTCCTAAAACTTCTCAGAAATAATGTATGTCCTACTGCTGTGGTTAACAATGCTAATGCTAACACTGCCGGCCATTGTCGTGTTATCCCGGAACTATCCATAATCCATATTAACGGCAGGGACAATACTCCTATAATCACAACCTGATACCACATCAAAACTGAACCGTTATAATTACTTACTTTATTTTTCATTAAAATATTGCGCAAAGAATAACATATCGCAGAAAAAACTCCAAAACCAACAGCCTGCGTATTTGTATTTTGAACATCAAAATCCGGTACTAAAAAATAGATTCCTATCAGCACCAATACCGCCAACAGTAATTGCACTTTCTGAAAGCTTGTTTTTAATAGTAAAGGTTCTAAAATCGTTGTTATTACAGGAAATGTAAATAAAGATAACATTCCTATGGCCACATTAGAAAGTTGCAGGGCATAAAAATACGTAACCCAATGTACCCCCATTAGCACCCCGCTTAACAGCACTACTCCCCTGTCTTTATTAGCGATCATAAAAGAGATGTTTCTCCATTTACAGAAAGCAAATAATAATACTGCTGCCAGAAGTGCTCTAAACCCAATAATAACAGGGACAGGCATATCAATATACCGCCCTAACGGACCGGAAGTGGCAATAAAAAGGATCGCTAAATTTAATTCTAGGAGGTTTTTGAAGTTTCTGTTATTTGACAAGGCTAACGTATTAATGAAAAATTAGAAGTAAATTCTTTGGTAATGTTATTTTCGATATAGGTTACTTTAAACCAATAATCACTGGATGGCATTAATTTCCCATTGTACGTCCCATCCCAATTGCTACCAGTTCTGAGTTTTCTGATAAGTTTCCCATGTCTATCAAAAATGGAAGTATCTAATATAGAAATTCCTTGCTTTTCCGGAATAGCCCAGGAGTCATTCCACCCATCCCCATTAGGCGTAAAAAAAGAAGGATAATCTGCTGTTAAGGTAAGGTCAACACTAATTTCTCCACAAGAATACGCATCCCGTACTCGTATAATATGAGTTCCGTATTCTACAGCTGTAAATGTATTGGAGCTTTGCCATTCTCCTGTATTCAATTGGTATTCATACGTCCCATTTCCAGACACAGATACCGCTATCGTTGCACGATTGGAAAATGCTCCCGAAACTACATCGATTACTGCCTCTACAGGAGGATAAGAAGGTACTACTGTGGTCGTCCTTGAAAAAGAACATCCTGTACCCGTATGTATTGCTTGTACCGTATATGTTCCGGCTGTCAATGGGAAATATTCTGATTGTATTGCTCCTGTAATTTCATTTGCAGGATCTACTGTCTCTCCCCTATACCACTGAAAATTATATTCCGAAGCTACCAAACCTACAGCAATACGATCAACCGGAAGTAAATTAAGCCTTGTTCCTTCTTCATCCAAGCAGATGATATACTCATCTAACATGGTTACTTGCGAGGTTACATCTAGGACAATTGTTTTTATTTCGAAAGAGGCAACTTCAAAACACGTTTGTGTATGATCTGCAATTCTTATCCAAATGGTTTGCTCTTCTGAAAGGTTTTCATAACTAGAGGGCGTATCAATCTCAACATTGGCAGTCTTAAACTCATTTGCATCCTCTTCTGATTCATGATATGTTATGACATAATCACTCGCATTCTGAGTTCCCAAAATTCGCGAAGCATTCGCCGTTAAATCAAATAACTCTTTCCCATTTCCATCAATATCACATTCCATGATTTCCATAGGTGATTGTGCTATTAGCGGAGGAGTTACGAATTCTATTACGACATCATCCGTTGTCTGACATTCTCCCGACAATACTGCGTGAACATTATAAGTTCCTGGTTGCATTACTGATAATTGAGAACCTCCTGCTAATACGGTTGTCCCATCACCCGGTGCAACTGGTTGTCCGTTTTTAAACCAGCTATAACTTGCTCCTGCTCCAATATTTGCATCCAAGACAATAGGGGTACCTTCACAACCTGGGTTCCCATTTGCTACAGTTCTGTCTTCTCCTAAATCCCCTCCCAAGTTAAAACTCTCCGCTTTTAGAAATACAGCAGAGTCAAATGCTCCATCTGTATTTTCTGCAATGACTAGTTTAATCGTATATGTTTCTCCCGGAGTTACAAAACCAGAAGCTGTCAACACCTTGGTATATCCATTAAAATCTATAGGAGAACTCGAACCTGGAGTGACTGTTTTATTATAATAAGATGGGTTCTTAGGTGCACATTCTCCATCAAGTGTGTACTCGCCATCTCCATTAAAATCTACTCCTTCATTAATTGTTGTTACTTTTACCGGTACCGGAGGGTCTGTATTGGGAACCACTGCTAAATTTTCGGAATTTCCAGATGAATCTGTAAGAATAAAAGCAAAAACATCAGAAAACTGACAAGGGAATCCCTGTGTATATTCTTCAGATGCAAATAAAAAATCAAAGCTTATAAAGTCAATTGTAGGTACAAAATCGAATTGAATATACGTCGCATTATGTAATCCAGAAGTACTGGTAATACTTGATAAATCCGAGTCTCCTCCCCAAGAAGTATCACTCCCTTCGCTTAACGCTTCCACTCCATTAGGTCCTTGGGCACTTTTTGCTCTTCCAGTACTAAGAATGATCCCTCTGTCTATTTCAAACCCTGAACCATTTTCTTCAAAATATCCAATTCCATTAATCCCAAAATCAGTTCCCGTAGAAGAAGAGAAATTACTCACTTTAGCACATGGACTATTCACTAAAATGTCCTCTACTAATTCTTGTACGGTATACGACGTATCATCTACATTAATCTGCCCCTGTATTAGATTGTGTATTAACAAAAAGGATACGATATAAATTATTTTTTTCATGTGTCATTTTATTAAAAAAACTCACACAGCATTAAAGATAGGCTAATGAACTGTCTTTTTACTACACGGTTCCTCCCCTCTCTTCTTCCTATAACATACTCAACCCGAATTCCTTTACTGCTCCAAATATACTTTATTATAGATAATATCTACCACAATCTCTTTCTTTTAACTCAGCAATAAGAACCTAAAATTTTCTAAACTTAGCTAAAATATCAACGTTTCTTTACTAATTTAAAGATTTCCGTGTCCGCACGAAACCAACTTACTAAAAGCAAAAAAACAGACTATTATATAATGTTCATACTTCTTAACGAAGTAAACCTCTTGCCTTTTCTTTGATAATATCTGCTACAGGTCTCCCTTCTATATTACTCTCTAACCAAGAAAGGATGTCCAGATATAAGAAAGCTCTTTTTTCATAAGGGTGTTCTTCATATTGTTTTAATGTTTTATGAAGTTTTCTAAACTCATCCTTTATCTGATGAGGGAAAATATCTCCAAGATTCCTCAAAAACTTAATCATTTCTTTTTGCACCTCATATAAATCATCCATTTTTATCAAAAACTTATAAGTCTCCTTTAACTGACTTTCTAAGTGATAATCCATTCCTGCTTCGTAATGTGCCACTAAACTAAGTACCCTTGAAAAACACATTAAATCTTCTCGTACCTTCAATGATTTATTATCTATAATTTTAGCCAGGTACAAAATACACTCTCTATGATCTCCCATCCCAAAATACAAACAAGCAATTTTATAATACAATACCATTATATGGTGATCATCTAATCGCTTTTTATACTCTTTAATCCCATTAAGGATTTCATTTACCAAATACTCTCCTTCATGAAATGTTCCTTCTAAAAAATGTACATTCAACTTATTGTTATAGATAAACAAAAAGGATAATACTGCTATATTATCATTTTTAGGGAACTTATCAGCGTTGATTGTTTCTTCAAAACGCCCCAATGTCAGATTTAATTGTGTTTTATCTTTTATTAAATACAATGATTCTAATAAATAATGATTTCCCCTTAGAAAAAAAACCGGGTTAAGTATCATCATTTTGGGGTGTTTATAAAACAAATCCACCCATTTTTTAGAATATTTATAACAAGACAAGAAATCCTGAACTATAAAACTATACCATAAGTGAGCTTTATACAACCACAACTTTTCTCTAAAACCTAAAGCGGTCCATTTATATTCCGGAAGCTTACTTTCGAAATACTCTGTTATCGCCTGATGTTCTTTATCGTTTTTTACATACCCCGTTTTTAGCATTAATCCATATAATTGTAATGATAGATTAGATAGCTTACTGGTCAAAACATTTTTAACACTTAAGTCTTTTGCCTGAATTGTCAATTCATCAGCTCGAGTACTAATACTGCGGGTAATATACTGAGTTTCTATAATCTTCTCCAGTTCAACAATCTCATACGCACTATTATTTTCTTCATTATCAATCGCCAGTGTCTTTGCCTTATCCAGAATTTTTAAGCTTTGCTTATACAATCCTTTGTGATATAAAATTGTAGCAAAATCCTGCTGCTCTCTTATTTGCGATCTAATATTCTGATGTAAAGGACTTAAACGCAAACTAATCAAAATTTGTTTGTATAAATGCGCTTTTAGATTTGATATCTGTAATTTGGTTACAATCCCTTTTTTAATGATCAAATCTTCATCCAATGTTTCACTTTTATCCAGATGGTTAAAAAGGGCTAAAAATTTAGAATCTGAATTCACTCCCAAACGCCCGACATAGACTTTGAATTGACGTTTTTCTGATTTAGAAAGAGACTTTACTAAAACAAACAAAGGATCTTTTTGATCATTAGTCATTGTAAGAAATTAAATTATAAAAAACTGATTATTAACTATTTATGCCTTATACCGTTTATATAAACATTGTAAACAGGTGAACAAAACATCTCTTTTTTGAATCCCCAAAATATAAATTCGTAAGAGATTTAAGAAACATCTGGGAGAAATATTTTTTTGAGATGTGTCCTGTAAATAACCATCTAATATTGATAATTTATTTGAATTCTTATGAGTAGTAACAAAGTCCAAATTTTCGATACAACCCTTAGAGACGGAGAACAAGTTCCTGGTTGCAAATTAAACACGCAACAAAAACTAATCATAGCAGAACGTCTCGACACCTTGGGAGTTGATGTTATTGAAGCAGGTTTTCCTGTTTCCAGTCCCGGAGACTTCGCTTCTGTAAGTGAAATCGCTAAAATTGTAAAAAATGCTACAGTTTGCGGACTGACAAGATCTGTAGAAAAAGATATCAAGGTAGCTGCAGAAGCACTCCAGTATGCTAAACGACCAAGAATACATACGGGAATAGGGACTTCTGACTCTCATATAAAATACAAGTTTAATACAACCCGAGAAAAAGTAATTGAACGTGGCGTTGCTGCTGTTAAATATGCCAAGTCATTTGTAGAAGATGTAGAGTTCTTCGCAGAAGATGCCGGGAGAACAGATAATGAATACCTAGCACGTGTTTGCGAAGCGATGATCAAAGCAGGAGCAACTGTATTGAATATTCCTGATACTACAGGGTATTGTCTTCCTGAAGAATACGGAGCAAAAATAAAGTACTTAAAAGAAAATGTAACCGGTATCGATAATGTAACGATCTCTTGTCACTGTCACAATGACCTAGGGTTAGCAACCGCTAATTCTATTGCCGGTGTACTTAATGGAGCCAGACAAATTGAATGTACTATTAACGGAATCGGAGAACGTGCCGGGAATACCGCTTTGGAAGAAGTCGTAATGATTATGAGGCAACATCCGACATTAGCGCTTAATACGAATATCAATCCGAAACTATTATTTGATACCAGTCGAATGGTTTCTGAAGGTATGGGAATGGTTGTACAACCAAATAAAGCCATTGTAGGAGCTAATGCCTTTGCACACAGCTCAGGAATCCACCAAGATGGAGTGATCAAAAATAGAGAAACCTATGAAATTATTGATCCTGAAGAAGTAGGAGTAACAGAATCTGCTATTGTACTTACTGCCAGAAGTGGTAGAGCTGCTCTAGCGTATAGAGCTAAAAAAGTAGGGTATGATTTAACAAAGCTTCAATTGGATGACGCTTACAAAGAATTCCTTTCTTTTGCTGATAGAAAAAAAGAAGTAAAGGATGAAGATATCCATGAAATAATGAGAATTAAAAGCATTGCTTCTGCCATTGTAGCATAATACACATATTTAATTTTCTCTCTCCTGTTTTTCAGGAGAGAGAAATATATACGATAATCAAAAGCAAAAAGTAAAAGATACAACACTAGATTCGTGAAGTTTTTTTTGAGGATTCCCTCAACCCCTCTTTTCGAACGCTAAAAAAATGAAACCAGTGAAGAAGACCTTATTTGATAAAGTTTGGGATGCACATGTCGTTAAAGAAATAAAAGACGGACCACAAATTTTGTATATCGACAAACATTTAATCCACGAAGTAACAAGTCCACAAGCATTTAATGAACTTGAACAACGTGGAATTCCTATTTTTAGACCTAATCAGATTGTCGCTACAGCAGATCACAACACTCCAACGGTAGATCAACATCTTCCTGTAAGAGATGAAATGTCCAGAAAGCAATTAGAGCAACTCTCTCAAAATTGTGCTAAAAATGACATTACTTTATATGGGCTTGGTCATCAATATAATGGTATTGTACATGTCATGGCTCCGGAACTGGGAGTTACACAACCTGGAATGACAATGGTATGTGGAGACAGCCATACCTCTACTCATGGTGCTTTTGGAACCATCGCTTTTGGTATAGGAACTAGTCAGGTAGCACAGGTTTTTGCTAGTCAATGTTTATTGTTACAAAAACCTAAAAGTCTGAGAGTAACTGTCAATGGAAAACTAAAACCCGGAGTACTGCCTAAAGATGTAATTTTATATATCATTTCTAAGTTAGGGACAAACTCTGGTACAGGATATTTCTGTGAATATGCAGGAAATGTATTCGAAGAGATGTCAATGGAAGGACGAATGACGGTTTGTAATATGAGTATCGAAATGGGAGCTCGAGGAGGTATGATTGCTCCTGATGAGACTACCTTTGCATATGTAAAAGGACGTAAATTTGCTCCTCAGGGAGAAGAATTCGATAAAAAAGTAGCTTACTGGAAAACACTCCCTACAGATGAAGGAGCTGTATTCGACAAAGAATACTTTTTTGATGCAGAAGATATAGAACCCATGATTACCTATGGAACTAATCCTGGAATGGGTATCAAAATAACAGAACACATCCCTTCTGAAAATAATGACTCTTTTGAAAAATCATTAGCATATATGAATTTTGAAAAAGGGCAATCCTTGATTGATCAAAAAATCAATTATGTATTTATCGGTAGTTGTACCAATAGTAGAATTGAAGATTTCCGAATTGCAGCCAGCTTTATTAAAGGAAAAACCAAAGCTAATAATGTTACTGCCTGGTTTGTTCCTGGCTCTCAACAGGTCGCTAAACAAATTGAAAATGAAGGCTTAAAGGATATTTTTGAAGAAGCCGGATTTCATTTGAGACAACCAGGGTGTTCTGCTTGTCTGGCTATGAATGATGACAAAATTCCAGAAGGAGAGTACTGCGTATCGACTTCTAATAGAAATTTTGAAGGACGACAGGGACAAGGAGCCAGAACCATATTAGCCAGTCCGTTAGTAGCCGCAGCAACGGCTATAGAAGGTAAAATTATTGATGTTACAAAATACTTAAATTAGATTATGGATAAGTTTACAAAATTAGTATCACCAGCTATTCCTCTACCAATAGAGAATATAGATACCGACCAAATTATCCCTGCCCGCTTTCTAAAAGCGACAAACAGAGATGGTTTTGGAGAAAATTTATTCAGAGACTGGAAATACAATAAAGATGGAAGTCTTAATAACGAATTTGCTCTAAATGACATGACCTATACCGGGACAATTCTTGTTGCAGGAGATAATTTTGGATGTGGTTCCAGTAGAGAGCATGCTGCTTGGGCAATACATGATTATGGATTTAAGGTCGTTGTATCCAGTTTTTTTGCTGATATTTTTAAAGGAAATGCATTAAACAATGGGGTATTACCTGTACAGGTAACTCCAGAGTTTTTATCCGAAATATTTGAAGAAGTACGTAAAAACCCGGAAACAGCATTAGAAGTAGATCTGGAGCATCAGACAATTACTATTACTGCTAATGGAAATTCTCAAAACTTTGAAATTAACAACTACAAAAAGACCTGTCTTATGAACGGGTATGATGATATTGATTTCTTAGTTAATAGTAAAAGTGAAATCGAAGCCTTTGAAGCTTCAAGACAATAAGGTAGTGTCATACACTCCCCAAAATACCAACACCATATAAAACAAAGAAAATGAAACTAGATATTGCCGTATTATCAGGAGATGGAATCGGACCAGAGGTAACCGCTCAAGCCATCAAGGCGTTGGAAGCTATTGCGCATAGTTTCGACCACACATTTATATTCAAAGAGGGATTAGTCGGGGCTATTGCCATCGATAAAACTGGAAATCCCCTACCCGATACTACTTTAGCTTTATGTTCAGACACAGATGCTGTTCTCTTTGGAGCTATTGGAGATCCTAAATATGATAATGACCCTAGTGCTCCGGTTCGACCAGAGCAAGGCTTACTAAAACTTAGAAAAGAATTAGGGCTCTATGCCAATATACGCCCTGTTAAAGCCTATAAAACATTAATCGAAAAATCTCCATTAAAAAAAGAGATTATAGACGGTACTGATATTTCTATCTATAGAGAACTAACCGGAGGCATCTATTTTGGTAAAAAAGAATTGAGTGAAGATGGTACTGTAGCCTCTGATCTATGCGAATATTCTAAACCAGAAATAGAACGCATTGCACATTTAGCATTTAAATCAGCCCAAAAAAGAAGAAAGAAAGTAACATTAGTTGATAAAGCAAATGTATTGGAGTCTTCTCGTTTATGGAGAAAAGTTGTCACCGAAATTGCTGCCGAATATCCAGAGGTAACTTTAGATTTCCTATTTGTAGATAACGCTGCAATGCAGATGATTCTCAATCCAAGTCAATTTGATGTAATTCTTACTGAAAATATGTTTGGTGATATCATCTCTGATGAAGCTAGTGTTATCGGAGGATCTATTGGGCTTTTAGCCTCAGCATCTGTTGGAAATCGATTCGCGATGTTCGAACCAATACATGGATCATATCCACAGGCAACCGGAAAAGGAATTGCTAATCCTATAGCCGCTATTCTATCTGCTGCAATGCTATTAGAACACTTCGATTTAATGAAAGAAGCACAAGCGATTAAAAATGCTGTAGAAAAAGCACTGGAATTAAATTTAACAACTCCTGATCTAAACGATAAAAATCCGTTGACAACAGAAAAAGTTGGAGATTTCATCGCTGATTATATCCTAAACCCTGAAGATTCTAATATTAATTTTGAAAATATTCACGTAGGGCAATCCACTATTATCTGATAGCCTATTTTTATGCCCTATCGTGGAAAAGCAATCAAGGAAACTTGGTTGCTTTTTTGTTTTTGTGAGCTATACATTTCACAACATCAGCAGCTTGCAAACAGTAGCTAAAAAACCATTGTTTCTTCTTTCTAAAAAAAGTACCTTGTTTCCCTAAATAAAAATTAACTAACTGACTGCACATGAAAGAATTTGTTCTCTCTTCTGCTGCCTTTTTTGGTGGACTTGCCATTATCATTGGTGCTTTTGGCGCTCACGCATTAAAAAAAATATTTTCTGAAGAGCAATTAAAAAATTTTGAAACTGGTGTGAAATACCAAATGTATCATGCTATAGTACTACTTATTACTGGGTATCAATTTCCTTTTATCTCTGGAATAGAAAAAGGAATGGGCTATTGTTTTATCATTGGGATTGTTTTATTTTCCTTTAGTATCTATGGATTGTGTATCAGTGCTGCCATGGGGAAAAAAATGACTTTTCTGGGACCTATAACACCTTTGGGAGGATTGCTATTTGTCATCGGGTGGTTTCTCTTGTTATTGGTCAACTTTACACAGTAAAGCGCTCTAAACTCTTGGAACCTGTTTAGTAAATTATTTCTTTTATTTTTTATCAAACCACATACATTGGCTACAACAGTACAGCATATTTTTTTAACCAAAAAAGAAAAATTACAATGTTGCTCTTGCGGACGCCCTGTTCCCAAAGGGCATCCTTATGTTGCAGAAACAGAAAATCATAAAGGAACTTGTTTTCGATGTTCTCCTTTTGTCAATTACACACTACTACATGCAGGAAATGCAGCAATGACTCGAAGGTCTAAGAAATACTCTACAAGATGCGCCATATTATGGGAGTGGGTTCCAAAAAGAAAGCGATTTCAGAGAAAAGGACAATTTGTAGAAGATAGTGCTATTGAAAAAGCACGTATCGAATGCGAAAAAGATCAGGAAATACGTCAGGAAAAAAATAAAAAAGCAGCATTAATAAGAGCTGAAAAAGACAAAGCTTATGTAGCTCATTTTGCACATGCAATACGAAATAGATATCCATATTGCCCGAAAAACAGAGAGTTCGAAATCGCTATTCACGCTTGTGAAAAATATAGTGGTCGTGTTGGCAGAACAGCAGGAGCAAAAGAATTTGAGCCTAAAATGATCGACCTGGCTGTCATTGCGCATATTAGACACATGGAAACAGATTATGACAATCAATTTGGGAAAGGGAAGCGGAAAAAAGAAATTAGATCTGAGATAAAATACGATGTTCAAAAAATTCTAGTTTCCTGGAAAAATCCCCATTAAACTGATTAAAAATGCGTATTTATACGCTTATATAATTATATTTTTTTTATCAAATTTGTATTCTTAAGTAATTGAAATAAGGATACTTTACAAAGTATAGAAATAAAAATATAAATTACTTTTAGGGGCTACATTTATTTATAAACATTCATTTTACTGAATGGGAAAATACCAACTTGATACGATACAGGTTGGTATTTTTTTCACATCATATTATTAGAAATCTCTTCCAGAGTCGAACTTCTCCATAACAGATATGAATTCAGTTTTCTAATATCTTCAATTGACAATAAGTCTGCTATATATTGAGACTTATATACCAGTTCCTGCCCCTTCATTTGTATCTGCCAGAAAGCCTTTTCATTTTTTTTCTCAAACGTTTCTTTATATTCAGAAATATATGCCTCGTAGTCTTTTATATACTTTTTTGCTTCAGGATGATCAAAATCCGGAATTTCAGTATCCCAAACTGCCATTGGTACTTCTTCTTCCTCTGCTCTATCTTCGATTATACGCTCCATAGCATGTACTTCTTCGACTATTTCCTGTAAATAATCTTTACTTTCATACGTTTCTTCTTCTATTTCTTCTTTACAGGAAGTACAACATACCAGTGATACGATAAGGAGGAAAAAAGCACTATTTGATTTCATAGGAGTAATGATTTGGTTTATTATCTAATAACAATACAAATCTCCGTTTTATCCTTGTGAGACAAAACACTAGTTCGGGTAGAATCTACTCCCCTGAAAACGGGGAGTGCATAATGATACCCAATGTAGCTACCACAAGTAAAAAATACACCCTTTCTTGTTTTTATAATATATCGATTTAAACTTTTTTTCTACCTTTTGTAACAAACGGTATTTACTTCTAATCTCTTCGATATGTTCCGGACAAGATTGCTCATTAAAGGGTAAGGTATCAAAGTAGGTCTGGTCCCATTCTGATAATTTTCTGCCATAACGTCTCTCCCTACAACTCAACTGCCCTTGCTTGTTTATAAAAGTTCTGTTTTCTACCAACTCCAGCACCTTTTCTACTCCGGCGACTTTTCGCTCTTTACTCTCATGACTATAAGTATTCATATGTATGATCTCTGAAAAGGTCGTCACAAGTGCCAATTGATTGTTTTCTATGTAATAGTATTCTATAGAAGGGTCATTATAAAATCCCTGCTTATATCTATGTATTATTAATTGTAAAGTATCTTTTTGATAATAAAAAGTAACACGACCTTTCACATCTTCAGAACAAACATATTCCCGGATACTCTTGGTAATAGTCGTGTCTGCATCTTTTTTTTTCAAAAACTCTTCATAAGATCTGTTAATGCCTTCTATTTCCTGTGCAATACACTTCGGTAAACCTAAAATCATCAATAGTATGCATAGAATAAGATGTTTTTTCATTGATAATGTTTTGTGATGAGATGCTACAAATAAACTTATATTAATTGAACAAGCCAAAACCTATTGTTACTTCATAAGCAACGAAAAAACAATGTAACTACATATAGCGGTCTATCTAAATATGGATCCTTTATCACATCTATCGGGTTATAAACGGTTATAAATTACAATCCCCCCATAGCAAATACAATTTTAAAACCTACTTAAAAGATTAAAAAACAGGCATTTATACCTAGTTTTATTTTCTATAGTGTTTTGGAAATTTGATATCTAACTCTTAAAATTAAACAAAATGGCAATTTATCAAGTACAAAATCAATGGGGAGGCAATTCCGCTCCCTGGCATGCAGGAGGAACATGGGTCTTAGGAGGAAGAGACAACCAAAATGTTGTAGCAATCGATATTAAGTCCGGAGATGGAGGAAGAACTTTTTCCGGAACAATGACATATGAAGGCGAAGGTCCTATAGGATTTAAAGCCATACAAATCGCAGGTAATAACTACAGTGTAGAAAATCAATGGGAGGAGCTTCTGCACCTTGGCACCCAGGAGGAAACTGGATTATAGGTGGTCGAAATGGACAAAATGTTATCGAATTAAATGTTACTGCTGAATCCGGAAGTGCTAACCTGGAAGGAACAATGAAATATGCAGGAGAAGGTCCTATCGGTTTTAAAGGGCAGGAAACTATCGGAAGCAGTTATTCTATAGAAAATCAATGGGGAGGGGCTTCTGCACCATGGCATCCGGGAGGTACCTTCGTTTTAGGTGCCCGAGAGAATCAAAACCCGGTAGCATATGATATTCAGTCTACTGATGGAGGGAAAACATTTACCGGAACAATGACATATGCAGGAGAAGGTCCTATCGGCTTTAGAGCAATCCAAACTGCTGGAAATAACTACGCTGCAGAGAATCAATGGGGAGGAGCTTCTGCACCTTGGCATCCAGGAGGTAATCTTGTGATCGGGGCAAGAGTGAATCAGAATGTTGTACAGCTAAAAATAAACTCGAACGATAATGGAGAAACCTTTTCCGGAGAAATGACGTATCTGGGAGAAGGACCTATTGGTGTTAAAGCAGTACTTTCTTCCAGAGTTCTTAGCGGTGCTACTTCATAAATACAATACGACCAACAAACTAATAAACCTTTGGATTTTAAGAACCCAAAGGTTTTTTTGTAAAAAAACAAACCATATAAGATAAACACTTATATGGTTGTTACCTAACACTAAAAAATAAATATAAAATCAAACATTCAAATAATTCTTTTTACAACAAGCACCTAACTATCAGTTTTTTATCAAAAATTTACCTCCTCTAGAGGTTCCTTCAAAATGTAGTTGATAAAAATACATCCCTCCTGGCAGATTTCTTTTCTCAAACGTTAATTCATTGAGACCTCTAACCCCTTCTTGTTCTTCATTATATACTTTTTCACCTAAAACATTATATACATACAATTGATAGGTCTCTTTTGTTGTCATATGGAAATAAAAAGTAGCAGAATCTTCAACAGGGTTTGGAGCCAGAAAAACTTCTTTACTGGCTATGGTATCAGGCACTACTTTTTGTGAAGTAGAGAATTGTAAATCTTCTATTTTTATAAAAACTTCTGAAGCACTCTTTTCTATTGCTGTCATTTTAAAAACAATCAATTCAGCATCTGATAAATCAATCGGAACTCCTAGTTTAGAAGAAAAATCAGATATTGGTATAATAAAATCCTGAGCTTCTTCTTTTAGAGTAACCTCTGTTCTAAACTGATCTTCCCAGTCTCTGATACTATCCTTGATTATAGTAATACTCAATTTCCCTGAACCAGCTGCTCTAAAACGCATCGTTTCATATTCAGACAGATCAACTGCATGGAATCGAGGAGTTAATGACCTGTAGATTGCTACATAATCATTTATAGTAGCTGTTAGCGAAACATTTCTTTCTATGGCATAGGTTCCTTCTTCAAAAGAAGTAGTATCAGGAGTAACTTCGAAAATATTTACCTGAGTATGATCCGCTGCATCATCTACTCCCCAGGTACCGTCAGATACAAATAAATCATCAGGAGTAAACTCAAATTCGTTACGAACTCTAAATCCAAAATCATAAAGGCTTCCCGTATCAAATGTTATTTGATTGATATAATTATCTAATGAAAACTTTTCCTGCAATGGTTCAAATTCACTAGTTTCTGTTGCTCGTTTATGACCTTCTACTGTAATATTCTGTGTTTCCTCTCTTGTGTTTACCACTTCCATTGTCAACTTATGATTTTTATAAGCAGTGCTTTTAACAAAAATCGGAGGAGGAGGAGAAACATTATAAGATGTTATCGTTCTTTGAGCTTTCATTAATTCAAGTACTTCATTCGCTAATGTGTATAAATCATCTACGGTACTTGCCCAAATCTGAAAATTATAATATTCATGATCACTGGCATACGTATCTAGGTTCCAATGGGAATCTATTATAAACCCGGTTTGATCAGCCGTCATTCTTCCTGAAAAACTTACAACAAACTCCAATTCTCCTTTCGGATTTTTTATAATTGATTTGATAAATGGGTGCTCGTCTATATGAATAGTAGATACAGATAATAACTCAGCTCCCAATAACCGATCACAGATATATTTTGTATGTTCATAAACTTTATTTTCTGTTTTCAATGCTAATAAAACACCAACTGTCTCTTTATTCCTCTGATAATCTATTGATATAATATCTGTAGCATTCGTGATAGCTATCAAATCCAGAGGAGAACTTTCAATAGCTTCCGTATCATTAATAGTTTCCAGAGGTACTAAATCTCTAAGGGTAAAATTAGCGCTGTATTTTTTTCCGTAATTCTTTGTTTTATAAAGTCTTTTTGCTGTTTTCTTATCAAAGGAATATCCTGTTTTCGCTCTGGAATAATTCCGTTTATTAACCAACGATGATAATCTATTATTACTTTCTAATCCGCCTTCATTTCCTCCCGAAGTGGTTGTAACTACCGGACAGCTCTCAACTCCCGAACATGAAGGGTCATCGCAATCTACCAACCCATCTCCATCATCATCAACACCATTAGTACAATTTTCCATAGCAACTGGGGCTGTGGGACATCGTGCTCCATCATTGCTGGAACTAGAAGGTCCAAAAGCAAATAAATTAGAAGAAATAGTCCCTCCTGCTGTTATATCCTGTACTGCATAAACAATATATAAGGTCCCTGTCTGATTAGAAGAAACATAAAAATTCCCTGCCAAATCAAAATATACAGCTCCGTAAGTATAATCGTTTCCAGACAGTATAGGAACTACTCCTAGATTTGTTACTATCCCTGTATCTATATCAATTCTATACAAGCGATTCGTTCCTTTCTCTACAGTGTACAAAAAATCATCCTGCGCATTAAATGCCCAATCGTGAATACTTATATCTTCAGACAAAGTTCCTGTACCTAAATGTGTTAAATACGTACTTGAAGAAGGATCTAAATCTATTTTATGAAATACCGTTCCTCCGTTTTTTAGATAATAAATTCCATTAGGATGTACATCTCCGATATAACTACTTGACGGTAATTCACTAAAGTAATGCGTTTCATACGTATAATCAGCTCCTATTTTTATAATCGTATTGGAAGGCGTCTTTAATGATCCCCAGATATATCCGTCTTTGGCATTATATCCTGCGCCATTAATATTTCCTTCTACCATATCACTTGCTGTTGGAGTTGATGTTCCTGAGGCCAGATCTATTCCAAAAACATCATTATACTGAAATAAATAGGCATTTATATCACAATTAAAAGGAGTATTCGTTTGAGCTGTTACTTTGATTACAATTCCTGTAACCAATAAAAATAACAATAGGTAAAAATTTGGGTATTTATTTTTCATCTTTTTAGGTTTATAGAATGTAAGATCTCTTAAAAATACCCAAAACACGCAATTAACTAACAAACAATAAGTTACAAATAGATTTACTATGGTCGAATGACGCTTTTCTGTCGATCAACAAAATGACTTAACAACATTTTTTTCATATTTTGGAAATCCATCACCAAATTCTTTTGCAGAAATTAGTAGGTTTGTTTTTATGAGCACACAACAATGTCCTTGCGGTACCGGAAAAAGTTATTTCAACTGCTGTAAAATAGTCCATGAACATCATGAAAAAGCGATAACTGCAGAGATGCTGATGAGATCCAGGTATGTTGGTTTTGTCTATGCGGATGGAGATTATTTGCTAAAAAGTCATCATGCCAAAACACGCCCTGTACATGAGAAAAAGGAGATCGTTAAATGGGCTAAGTCTGTAAACTGGATAAAACTAGACGTGCTAAAAACATCCAAAGGAAACTTAGAAGACACTGATGGGTATGTAGAGTTCAAAGCCTTCTTTTTTGAAAATAATGCTGTACAAGTAATCCATGAAAAATCTTATTTTATAAAAGAAAAAGGACGCTGGTATTACTATGGAGCAGTGTAACCTTACTTCCTAAAAACAACCTCCTTCCTTATCCTATTCCCTTCAAAAATTTTCATACAACATAGAAGACTCCCCACTAGCTGCTTGTTAATTACTAATAACTCTTAATGAAGAATTGCATGAATATTAGCTTATAAAAAACTGTTTTGAAATTTATTTTTAATTAATCTAAATAATATTAATTATTTTAGTTAATTTCACCCCCCAACAAACATGCTATGTATTCGTGTAAAATGGAGTTATCATTTCTTCATATTCCCCCAATACAAGAATAAACATAAACAATCATGAATCCAGACTTTTCAGAATTCATTTCTTCTTTTGAGAACACTCTAAAATCCGTATTTCACCAACGAGCTGATATAGACACTTTCAGTAGTCAACGAGGAATTCCTCCCATGGTAATGAGAGAAATTATGGATCACGCTCCCCTATCAGTTGCCATTCCTCAAAATTATGGAGGTCGTGGAGCGTATGTCAAAGAATGTCTAGGTGTACTGGCAGCAGCATCCTATGAATCCCTTCCATTATCACTTACCTTTGGTATAAACATCGCTTTATTTCTAGAACCTGTTGCTAAATATGCTGATGAGGATGTAAAAGGAGCTATTTTTAAGCGTTTCCTAGAGAAACAACAAATGGGCGGACTCATGATTACAGAGCCTGACTTTGGGAGTGATGCCTTGAACATGCAGACATATAACATTAAAAATGACTCTTCTTATACAATCAAAGGAACCAAACACTGGCAAGGATTGACCGGTATGGCAGATTATTGGTTAATAACTTCCCGAAAGAAAAATGAAAAAGGGGAATTAGCCAGAGATATTGATTTTTTTATTTGTGATGTCACGCAAAAGAACCAACATGTAGAAGTCGAAGAGTACTTTGATAATCTCGGACTATATATGATACCATATGGTCGTAATAAATTAAACCTTGAAATTCCTGAAAAATTCAAATTACAACCTGAAAGTACAGGAATTAAAATGATGCTAGACATCCTTCATCGCAGTAGAATGCAGTTCCCTGGAATGGGTATGGGGTTCATTAAACGTATGTTGGACGAAGCACTCCTTCAATGCAAAAACAGAATCATCGGGGGAAAAAACCTGCTGGCATTAGATCAGGTGCAACATCAGATTTCTAAAATACAAAGTGCTTTTACCATTTGTTCAGCCATGTGTATCCGAAGCAGTAAAACCAGCGGTATTGATAAAAATGTATCTTCTGCAGGAATTGAAGCAAATAGTATGAAGGCCGTAATTACTGATCTGATGCAGGAATCTGCGCAGTTATTAGTACAATTATCCGGTTCCAAAGGATATCGACTAAGTCATATTGGAGGTCGAGGTATTGTAGACAGTCGACCTTTTCAGATTTTTGAAGGTTCTAATGAAATGCTATATACTCAGATCTCAGAAATGGTGTTAAAGCTAATGAGGAAAAAGAAAGAATTTAATCTTTTTGCTTTTCTTAAAGAATTTAATCTAACCGAAAAATCTTCCGAATACTTTAAAAAAGATATTGATTTCTCTCTCAAATTTGACCTTCCTCAGCGCAAACTTGTTGATCTGGGAAAAGCCTTAGGCAGAATTATATCTGCTGATTTCGTTTTGTCATTGATAGAAACCGATTTCAGAAAAGACCTGATCGATAACTGCATTGTATCCCTGCAACAAGATATATCTAAATTGATAAACTCATATAACTTCAACAGCCTGATTGACAGTATCGAAGAATACAAATCCAATAGTTCCTGGTTACAGTTTTCATAACATTTTCTCTTAAATAAAACATCAGTTAAAATTTAAGAAAACATTAACCCTATCTATTTGAAATTAATCTAAATAAAATTGGATTTGTTGGGGTAACAGAGTACTTTTATCCCCTAACTATATTTAATCTAAATAAATAATCAGGAAATGAAATTGAGAATCGTCTTAGGTATTATGATCGCTGCCATTGCCATTACATGTGTTAATTGTAATGATGATGACGATAAAGGGAATAATACCTCCAAGGTTACCAAAAAACAAGTAATAGAAAATTATGTCAATATAGTACACCAATCCTATAAAGACTCATATGATAAGGCTGTCGTAATGCAGACAGCAATTAATGCATTTATAGCTGCTCCTTCTGAAGCAGGATTCGAAGCTGCAAAAAAAGCTTGGTTAGATGCTCGTGAACCATACGGACAAACGGAGGTATATAGAGAATCAAACGGACCGATCGACACGAAAGAATCAGCTTCAGAGCCATGGGGACTTGATATTGAAGGACAGATTAATGCTTGGCCTCTTGATGAAGGATATATTGATTATGTTCTTGCAGGTACAGAATCCTACGCAGGGGATTACTCTGGTGGTATTATTGCTGATCCAGCAATCACAATTAACGAAGCACTTTTGATCGATAAAAACGAAGCGCAAAACGACAAATCGATCAGCACTGGATGGCATGCTGTTGAGTTCCTATTATGGGGGCAAGACAATACAAAGCCTGCAGATAAAAAGGCGGGATTAAGAACTTATACAGATTATACTACAGCAGCACATGCTGATAGAAGAAAAGAGTTTTTACAAGTTTCGACTGATCTTCTTGTAAAAGACCTGAAAAGCCTTGTAGACACCTGGGCTGCTAATGGAGCTTACAGAAAAGTATTTCTGGCACTAAATGAAGACGTTGCTTTAAAGCAAGTAATTAAAGGATCCTTCTTTATTAGTGGAGAAGAACTATCATCAGAACGAATGATTGCTCCCCTTAACTCTGAAGAGGGAATTGACAACAGTGGACAAGAAGATGAGCACTCTTGTTTTTCTGACAATACACACCGGGATATTTATAACAATGCCCTAGGGGTGCAAAATGTTATTTTTGGACAATACGGTTCGATAAAAGGGGCTTCATTTTATGATCTCGTTAATCAAACAGACGCAGATGCTGCTCAAAAATTAAAAGTAGCGGCTGCCGATGCCATAAGCAAAATTAATGCGATCGCAACTAATGATAAGCCGTTTGATTTATTAATTATCGAAGAAAACTTTACAGATACTCCAAAAGGAGTTGTTACTCTTGCTATTGATGCGCTAAAAGAACAGGCAAACCAAATTAGTGCTGCGGCATCGAGTATAGGAATCAATGTAGTAAACTAATCACATAGTTTTAACTATCTAGATAACAAAGCATACCTTATTAAATCCCGAACATTAAATTGTTCGGGTTTTGTCGTAAAAAGAGTTTCCTATAAATGACTAGAATTTTATATAAAATTATACTTTTATCAATAACCCTATTGAGTTTATCCTGCAGTTGTTCTAATGATAACGACTCTTATACTCCTGTTGATAAAATAACTTATGAAGAAGGAGAAGAACTTCTTATCGGACAATTTAGTATCGGTTCCCAAAGTAACAATGCTTTTGGACACAAAATTCCTGGATTAATAGATAATGAAGGAGCATTCGAAACCGGAAATTCCTTATTCAATCAATCCTGGGTTTCATCCCCCGCTTCTACTACTGCCAGAGACGGATTAGGTCCCACTTTTAATGCCAAAGCATGTGCCAGCTGTCATTTTAAAGATGGTAGAGGACGTCCTCCGCTTGCAGGAGATACCGGAGAATCCAATGGTTTTTTAATGAGAATCAGTATTCCAGGTGAAAGCATGAATGGAGGACCTCTGGAAGTTCCTCACTACGGAGACCAAATTCAAGATCATGCCAATCTCAATATACCTGCTGAAGCCAAGGTTCTTATAACATATGAAACTGTAAAAGGGAACTATCCCGATGGAACTCCATATGAACTCAGAAAACCTGTGTACGCTATACAAAATGAAGAGTTCGGTTCCCTACAAACCGTTCTTACCTCTCCGCGAATTGCACAACAAACTATTGGTCTTGGTTTTATTGATGCTTTAGACGACGCTGCTATTTTAGCAAACGTAGATGAATTTGATACCGATAAAGATGGAATCTCTGGAAAAGCAAACTATGTATGGGACGTAAAAACAAACACCCTTAAAATTGGAAAATTTGGATGGAAATCCAACCAACCCAGCCTGGAACAACAAATTGCAGGTGCTTTTAATGGAGACATGGGACTAACTACTTATTTATTCCCAGAAAACAATTGTCCAAGCCCACAAAATGACTGTGCGAATGCTCCTAATGGAGGAGCCCCGGAAGTTACTGACAGACAACTAAAGCATGTACTCATCTATCAAGCTGCATTAGCTGTACCTACCAGAAGAGATTACAAAAAAGAAAACGTATTAAAAGGTAAAAATCTATTCAGAGAATTAGCCTGTATCAAATGTCATGTAGATAATTTCGTAACTGATAACAACTATGCTATTCTTCCTCAGATTCAAAATATTCAAGTGCGCCCTTATTCCGATTTTCTATTACACGACATGGGGGAAAAACTAGCAGATAACAGACCTGATTTTTTAGCAAGTGGAAGAGAATGGAGAACTCAACCACTATGGGGAATTGGTCTTATCGAGACAGTAAACAACCATACTTTTTTACTACATGACGGAAGAGCCAGAAATATTGAAGAAGCTATTTTATGGCACGGAGGAGAAGCAGAAAAAAGTAAAAATGATTTTATGCAATTAACACAAGCAGAACGACAATACCTACTTGATTTTATCAATTCATTATAGATTACACTATGAAAAAAATAACATCCATTTTTTTAATCACCCTCATTTTTTTTGCATCCTGCAATGAAAATGACCACAAGACGACAACCGATACCCCTACGAATTTTGATAATCAAAAAATGAGAGCCAACATCGTAGATGACATCATCATACCATCGGTAACATCATTTCGGGAAGAGGCTACTATCCTACATGAGAAAATAACTCTTTTTGTTGCAGCCCCTTCCATAGAAAGCCTGGACGAAGCACAGTTACAATGGAAAAAAACAGCTACTGCATACGGATATGTTTATGCTTTTAATATTGGCACTGTTAAGGACAATTTTATGCACTTAAAACTTTATAATTGGCCAACTTATACGAATGCTATAGAAAACAGAATTAATGGCAATACAGAACTGAATGAAGAAACAATAGCCAAAATCAGTACTCCTTCTAAAGGGATTTCCTCTATTGAGTATTTATTGTTTAATAGTCCTAACAATGACATTATACAAAACTTTGCTACCGAAAAAAGAAAACAATACCTTTCTCTCATCGCAAAGGAATTACAAACCAATGCTGAGAAATTGGTAAACATCTGGGATAGAAACGGAGACAATTATGCTACTGCTTTTATACAAAATAAAGAAGAAGGACTTGCTTCTTCTCTCAATTTGTTATTTAACGGGCTATATAACACTGCGGATACTGTAAAAAAAGCAAAACTAGGAAAACCCGGAGGTCTGGAGAACTCATCAAATACCAGTCCTGAAAATCTTCAGGCTCCTTTTAGTAAAATTTCTAAAGAATTGATCCTTGCCAATATAAAAAGTATAGAACGCACTTTCTACAATTCCGATGGTTTGGGAGTCTCTGATAAGATCACGGCGATTGCGGGAGATACTGTACTGGCAGATGCATTGCAAAAACAATTGACCAATACTCAAAATGCCTTACTTGCTATCGACGGGGATATCTATACTGCAATTAACACTCAGAAAGAAGCTGTCAGTAAGGCTCATAAAGAAATAACAGCTCTGGTAATTATGCTTTCTAATGATGTACGAAGTATTCTTTCTATCATTATTACACCTACAGATAATGATGGAGATTAATTCTCTAAAGCAAAACACTAGCATCTGAAAAGAGTAATGTAACAAAAGTCAAATACATCCATTATGTATTTGGCTTTTTTTATCCTGGGATGGTAAAAAAGAACGTACTCCCCTCTCCTTCTGATGATTCTAACCATATTTCGCCTCCATGAGACTCAACAATCTTCTTACAATGCGCCAGCCCAATACCTGTTCCTGGATATTTATCCTTGGAATGTAGACGCTGAAATATGGCAAATATTCTTTCCTGATGTTTTTCCGGTATCCCAATACCATTATCCTCTACAGAGAATTTCCAGTACTTTTTCCCTTCCTTTGTAATCTCGATACTCGAGATTACAATCTCGGGAATAACCTCCTTGTTTCTGAACTTAATTCCGTTACTAATCAAATTCTGAAACAACAATCTAAGCTCTATTTCATTCCCTTCTAATATGGGTAATGAATTCGCAATGACTAAACTGGCTTTGCTTTTTTCTACAACATCCTTTAAGTCTTTCTTCAGATCTCTCAAAATTACATTACTATCTACCAAACCTATATCTTTACCTCTACCCAATCGAGAATACTGCAACAAGGCATCTATGAGGTTTTTCATACGAATACTGGCATCCTGAATAAACCCTAAACTCTCTTTTCCCGTTTCATCAAAAGTATCCTTATAATCTTCCGCTAATAGTCCGATAAAACTGGAAATTGTATTTAAGGGCTCTTGCAAATCGTGACTTGCTATATAAGCGAATTGTTCCAATTCCTGATTTTTGGAAGCCAGTTCTAAGGACTGTTTATTAATTGCAATATTTTTCTGTTTTAACTCTTTATTCAAGCGTTTTTTAGTCAGGTAACTACGATATACAAAAACACCTGCTAATAAAAGAAGCATCATCAGAATTATCAGATAGAGATTTATTTTTTTGTGAGTAGATATTTCTGAAAGCTGCTCATTTAAGATCTCCTTTTGTTTTTGAATCTCTTGTTTCTGATCTGACAGGATTTTTTGCTGATTTCCTATTTTCTTATTACGAGTTGCTATTTTCTCCTCCTGATCCTGAATTCGAAGCAATTGTTCTTTAATTCCCTCTTCCAGTTCCTTTTCTATTTTTAGTTTCTCCTCAAATTTCTTTTTCTGAATTCCACTTGCTTTCCACAACTCTTTAATCGTCTTATTACGAGCTACAACTTCTTCTTCTATATCATGTAACCGTTTGGTTTGGTCTCCAATAGTTTTTTCTTGTCTTGTAATCTCCTTCTCCCGGTCTTCTATTAACCGCTCCTGTTCTTTATTTTTTTCTAGTGCTTCATCAAAGTCTTTTTCCAGTGTTTTATACAGTTTTTTCCATTTCTGAGGAGAGCGAATAGCATATCTTTTTAGCGTAACAGCATAAACAAACCCTTCTTTTTCTATATGCCGTTCGTTAATTTCATATTCAAAAGAATTACCGACATTTACCATATTGATCATTGAAGAATTAAAATTATAATCTTCGGTCACCAATAAAATCCCTTTTCCTGAGATTTTTTTCAGGATATAATTAATATCGTACTTGAATTTGTTATTTACATATAACAGCTGAATTCCACGAAGATTATCAGCTTTGAGAAACCTGGATACCTCAACCGGTTTACCTTGTATTTTTCTCTTTTGAGCCAGTGATTGCAAATCATAGATTGTAGCATCCATCCCTAAAACACCAATTTTAAAAAACTGATTGTCTTCGATATTTTTCCACTGTACCTGCTGCGCAAAATTATAAACAAAGATAGCTCTTTGTCTTTTTTTCACAGCTTCATTATTCTCTTCCTGACTTCTTCCCTGAAAAGAAAAACATCCTGTTAAAAGAATCAAAAAGAAAAAAGAATAACACTGTTCCCTAACCAACTGTTGAATACTCATATGTCTTACTTCATAATCTCAGCAATAGTCGAAAATAATAATTTGCTCCATTTACTCCAAACTGCTGAACTCTTCTACTATATATAAAATTTCCATCATTACTATTGACAGAATGTTTATTTCTATCCGGATATACATCAAAAATATTATTTCCTCCTATCATACATCGTATTTGGGAATTGATATGATATGTAATAGCCGCATCAGTTACTAATTTTGGAGCAAAAGTCTGATCTCTGCTTTCTACATTTCCTGTAAATTCATTAAGAACCCAATTATCAGGATCTCCATCTTCCGGATGTAAATAGGTTACTTTTCCAAATAAGGTATTCATCAATTGAAAACGATATTTTCCTAATTCATAGGACATCACTGATGTAATTTTATAATTGGGTTGAGAAGATTCTATCCGGGCAACTTCTTCTCTGTTAAACAAGCCTTCTTCCATTCCGATCAGAGACGGAGGTGCCTGTATTCTTCCTCTTACTTTTGTTCTGGTAAGATTTGCACCTAGTACTGCATTTACATCTCCTTCGCCTATAGATGTTTTATATACCAAAGAAGCATCTAATCCAGTAGTTCTAGAGTCAATCGCATTGGTAAAAAACTGAGCTGCTCCTACCTGAAAAGGAGCCAATATATCTTCATAACCTTCGGACAATCTAGAAGAAAGAACAATCCTATCTTCTATATTAATCAGATAATAATCAAACGAATACGCCAGTTTATTATTGAGCTTACCGCTAATCCCTGCACTAAAGTGATTTGACGCCTCTGGTTTTAGCGGTCCTGTCTGAAATGCTTCCTGGGTTACTGCACTTTCATTATTAAAGGTCCCCACCTGAATACTCTGTCCATTGACGAATTGGGTACTGATATTCTGAAAGAATACCTGGTGTAACGAAGGAGCTCTAAACCCGGTAGATAAACCTGTTCGCACACTGGTAAACTTATTTATTCGATATCTTCCGGATAGTTTCCAGATCGTATGTCCTCCAAAATCGTTATAGCTATTGTATCGTACAGCCCCTTTTAACAGAAGCTTCTCTGATACATTTGCTTCCAGATCAATATACCCTGAGCTATTGGTTCTGAATCTGTTTAATTCATTATCCGGGTGAATTCCTGGAAACACCTGTGCGCCAGCAATTCGCTTTCGTTCTACCCCGGATGTATCTATATAGGTTTCTCCTCCATCGATATATGAAGCCTCTTCTCCTGCTATAATTTGATAATTCTCAACTCGAAGCTCTGCTCCAAAGGCTACATTCACCCCTTTCAACCAATCAAAACTTCGTGACAAATCCAGATTGGTTGTACTCTGTCGGTACTTAAAACCTCCGGCATAGAATGTTCTCGGAGAAGCAATTCCTAAAGATGCATTATTCGAATTATTAACTGTATAATCCAATCCATTAATCCCAATACCATGGCTAAAGTCTAAATTCCAATTATTTTTAGTTCCACGAATTCCTGCAATGACAAAATCATCCTGGATATCCGTTAGAATTTGTGGAGAAAAACCATTGGGAAATAATTCTGACACTACTTTCTCTTGCTCTTTGGGAAATCTGTAAAATCCTGCTGATTTTCCTTCTCTATAGTTTCTACCTCCCAACAGGTAAAAATTTGCTTTTTCAGACATTTCTATTTCTCCATTAAAAGACACTGCCAGATTTTGAGTAGCAGCATTGCCTATTTCCATTACTCTTTTATCTGTATAGCCCGTTTCCCCAAAGAAATTATTCTTAATTATTAGGTCCTGATCTTCTTCTCTATCATCTGTATAAACAGTTCCTGTATAATTCCCTGCTCTATTGGTTGCTTTTCTATCCCGATATTCCGCAGTGACATTGATATATCCTTTTTCTCCTACCTTTAATCCGAAGTTAACAGAAGAATATGTATTAACACCATCTCCATCAGTAGTCACACCTATTCTATTATCAACATCTATTACGTCTGTTTGTTTTTTTAATACAATATTAATTACCCCTGCAATAGCGTCAGATCCATATTGAGAAGTTGCTCCATCTCTCAGAATTTCAATACGCTCGATAGAAGCTATAGGAATCGCATTAAAATCAGTCCCTACTGTTCCTTTCCCAATGGTTCCATTCACATTCAGTAATGAGCTATTATGTCTCCTCTTCCCATTGACCAGTACCAATACCTGATCAGGTCCTAAGCCCCTCAACGTTGCTGGATCGATATGATCTGTTCCATCTGAGATGGTTTGATATGTAGAATGGAAAGAAGGAATTAGATAATGCAAAATGTGGCTCAGTTCTATCTGAGATGAATTAGACACTCCCTGAGCAGAAATCACATCTACCGGTACCGTAGTTTTTAGTAAAGAGCTTGGTTTTGCCCGAGATCCCAAGGTAGTAGGTTGATCCATTGAAAAACCGGTAGTAAGAACAAAATCAACCTGCAAAGTATCCCCGGATTGTACCTGAATCTCTTTAGAAACCGGGTTGTACATAATAAAACCTGCAACAAGTGTATAATTTCCATTATTCACTTTTAGGATATAATCGCCATGAACGTCTGTAGTCGTACTAATCCCAAATCCTTCCAAAACAACCTTCGCCCCCGGAAGACTTCCGAATTGATCTGAGACTTTTCCCTTTACTATCCCTTGAGATGTAACTGAATGAACAGAACATAATAATGTTATAGCAGTTGCAATAAGAACCCTATAATATCTGTGTGTGAAACCTATGATACTAATAGTTATAAATTTAATAAGACACTTATTTTTGTGGGCAAATATACTTTACCTTTTAATTTTTTAGAATAAAAATCTAATATAAAATTCTAAAAAAGAATATTTTAACCTTCGGAAACGCTAAGAAATCCTCCTAGAAATAGTTGGAAACAATATCTTCCACAATTTCTTTGGTTAGCATTTTTTCTCTGAATTCTTTTATCTCCGGTGTATTATTTGCTTTCTCTTCATCTTCGATGCTCAATGTAGTGCCCAGCATCAAAATAATAATTCCCTTTTTATATTTATTTTCTAATTGTTGATACTCCGATATAAAGTTCCACCCATTCATTACAGGCATATTAATGTCCAAAAATATAATATCTGGCGATTGTTCCGATGTTACTACATTAAGTGCTTCCTCTCCATTTTCCGCAATAAGGATTTCTGCCGGAACTCCACTTCGCTCTATAACTGTTTTATTAAAAAAATTGGTTGCTTTACTATCATCAACTAAAAGAAAACGTTTTAACCCCTTAACCATAAAAACGCCTTTTAATAATTACAATTTCAACTACAAAAGTACTAATCTTTTTTTTGCTTTTGACAAAAATGAGTATTAAACACTGTATCTAATAAGTCTAAAGACAATGGTTTATTAATAAAATCAGCTACAGAGTGGTGGATGATAGATTCTCTAACATCTTCTGGGTTCGACGATGTAGACAATAAAATAACAATAATATTTTCTGTTAAAGAGGTTTCCAGTTTTTCGTATTCTTTTAGAAATTCCCATCCATTCATCGCTGGCATATTAATATCTAAAAAAATCAAATCTGGTTTTAACAAACTTGTATCCTCCCTTAGAGAGGTTAAGTATTCCAATGCAGCTTTACCGCTCTGAACCGAGCTTACCTGCTCATAACAATGATGTTTAGAAACTACTCTTGTATTATAAAAGTTAGTTGCCTTATCATCATCAATTAACAAAACTTTATTAACTAATTCTTTCATAAATTTTTCCCCGTGGTTTTTCAAAAGAACTAAACTTATTTTAATTTTCCTTGCAAAAAATAAAAACACTTTATTTTTTTCGTCAAAAAACACAAATTGTCGATAAAATTTCCTGCCAAACACCCCATACTCCATATGTATTAAACATAATCCGTACTAAATAAAGCATTTAGTCTTTTTATAAAAAATACTTCTTTAATTATATTTCAGGAAGGATTTATTTAGAAAAAAATACGGTGCATCAATTGCTATTTTATTCAAAAAAAACTTTGCTCATACGAGACTGAAAAACTGAATAACAACACTACATTTACACTTTTAAATTCACTATATTTCTCGCGATTTCTTAAGAAAAGAAAACTCTTTAAAAAGATAAAAACATTAATTTTATTAATGGATTCATTAACTCAAATCGTTTTAGGAGCAGCTGTCGGAGAAGCTTGCCTGGGAAAAAAAGTTGGTAATAAAGCCATTCTATGGGGAGCTATTGCTGGGACAATTCCCGACCTGGACGTACTTACCAGCAACTTTGTTGATATTGTTACTGCAAATGAAATCCATCGTGGATTCTCTCATTCTATCTTATTTTGTCTTATTGCAGCTCCCGTATTCGGATGGTTATTACATACTATATATCCAAGAAGTGAAGCTACCCGAAAAGACTGGACTATTTTAATGTTCCTAGGATTATTTACGCATCCCATCTTAGATGCATTTACAACCTGGGGGACTCAATTATTCTGGCCATTTAACTATAAGGTCTCTTTTAAAAATATCTTTGTAGTAGACCCTTTATATACTTTGCCTTTTTTACTATGCATTCTCATACTAATGTTTTATAAGCGTACCTCCCCTACCCGTAGACGCCTTAACAATCTCGGTCTTATAATCAGTAGTAGTTATATCCTCCTTACCTTGGGATTAAAATGGTTTACCTACACTAAGTTTGAAAAAAGCCTACACGATCAAAAGATTCCCTTTATAGCTATACAGAATAAGCCTACCCCTCTGAATACGATTTTATGGACCGCAAATGTAGAAACAGAAGATGCCTTTTTGATAGGGTTTTATTCTTTATTAGATGATGATGATTCCATTCAGTATTCAAAATTTCCTAAAAATCATCAGTTATTAGGTGATATGGCATCTGATCCCTTAATTCATAGATTGATTGCCTTAACAGAAGGCTGGTATACCATAGAAAAAAAAGAGAGTCATATCTACTTTAACGATCTTCGGTTTGGTCAGCTAGGAGTAGTTCCGAAAGCGAACAACTTTGTATTTAGCTATGAATTATTTTATGAAAATGGAATGCTGCAAGCAAAAGAAAAAGAAAAGGACGTAAGGGATATCTCTCCCTTGTTATCCCAACTTTGGTCGAGAATTAACGGAATAAAACCATAAGCACTTCAGGCATTCCTAAAAGTTTTTTCAGGAAAAGTCTCAAAAAATATTTCTGTCAGAAAAACACACAATTCCATCTTTCTAAAAACAACAACAAACACACATAAAAAACTAAAAAACAACACAATACACATATTCATAAAAATAAAACCAATATTCTTTATCTCGTTTTCACTCAATAACAGAAGTCCCTTCTAGAAAAGAATAAAAATTAATCAACGAAGCGACTCCGCATTTTAATAGCTATATTTAAACATTAAAATAGCTATACCTATGAGTAATACATTTAAATTAAAAGTGAATAATGCTTTTGATATTGAGCTTACAGAAGAAAGTTTAGCTAATTTGGATGCGGTCAAAACGACCCCCTCCAAATATCACATACTTCATCACCAAAAACCGTATGAAGCTGAAATAATTTCTTCTGACTTTGATCAAAAAAACTATGTTGTAAATATAAATAACAACACCTATACCGTTGATATTGCTAATGCACTGGATCAACTAATTGCCGAGATGGGATTCTCTATTGGTTCTTCTAAGCAAATCAATCAGATAAAAGCACCCATGCCAGGGCTTATCATAGATGTACACGTCAATGAAGGGCAAGAAGTAAAAGAAGAAGAATATTTACTGGTGCTGGAAGCCATGAAAATGGAAAATATTATAACATCCCCTCGAGATGGGATTATAAAATCCGTATCGATTACCTCCGGGGAAACGGTAGATAAAGGAAAACTTCTCATTGAATTTGAATAATTCAGGGAGTATCCTATCATCAAATTAACTTATTGTTCCTAAACACAAACATCTAAAGATGAAAAAAATATTAATTGCTAACAGAGGAGAAATCGCTGTTAGAGTTATGAATACGGCAAAAAAACTGGGAATTAAAACCGTAGCGATTTACTCAACAGTTGACAGAAATGCTCCTCATGTCAAACTCGCTGATGAAGCAGTTTGTATAGGAGAAGCTCCTTCGAATCAATCCTATCTGTTAGGGTCTAAAATTATTGCTACCGCAAAAGAACTACAAGTAGATGCGATCCATCCCGGATATGGTTTTTTAAGTGAGAATGCCGCTTTTGCCGAAGAAGCTGAAAAAAACAACATTACATTTATTGGTCCCAAGTCCAAAGCCATTAAAATCATGGGAAGCAAACTTGCTGCAAAAGAAGCGGTTAAAGCTTATGACATTCCTATGGTTCCAGGAATTGATGAAGCTATTACTGATGCCGATAAAGCGATAAAAATTGCGCAGGAAATCGGATTTCCTATTCTAATTAAAGCCTCTGCCGGAGGAGGAGGAAAAGGAATGCGGGTAGTAGAAAAAGAAGAAGACCTACCGGCACAAATGGAACGAGCGATTAGTGAAGCTACTTCTGCTTTTGGAGATGGAGCTGTATTCATTGAAAAATACATTGCCTCTCCGAGACATATTGAAATACAGGTAATGGCTGATACCCATGGCAATGTAATTCATTTATTCGAAAGAGAATGTAGTGTACAACGAAGACATCAGAAAGTTGTCGAAGAAGCCCCTTCTACAGTCCTTTCTCCCGAATTGAGAGCTGCCATGGGAGAAGCGGCAATTAAAGTAGCAAAATCTTGTGATTATGTCGGTGCCGGAACGGTAGAATTCTTATTGGATGACCAGCATAATTTTTACTTTTTGGAAATGAACACCCGATTACAGGTAGAGCATCCTGTAACAGAACTTATTACCGGATTGGATCTTGTCGCATTGCAAATCAGTGTAGCAAAAGGAGAGCAACTCCCCATCAAGCAAGAAGACATACATATCAAGGGACATGCGCTGGAGCTGAGAATTTATGCAGAAGATCCTTTAAATGATTTTTTACCCAGTGTTGGAAACCTAAGCACCTATATCCTTCCACAAGGAGAAGGGATCAGAGTTGACAATGGATTCGAACAAGGAATGGACATTCCTATATATTATGACCCTATGCTAGCCAAACTGATCACTTATGGGCAGACACGAGAAGAAGCATTATTACGTATGAAAGAAGCTATTAGTCAATACCAAATTGAAGGGGTAAAAACAACGCTTCCATTTGGAGATTTTGTATTCGATCATGAAGCTTTTCAGTCCGGAAACTTCGATACTCATTTTGTAAAAAAATATTATTCGCCGGAAACCATACAAAATGAACTGGAAGAAGAAGCAAAAATCGCTGCTTACATTGCATTGAAAAAATATATGGAAGATCAAAAAATAGTACGGCTACCAATACAGTAAAACATGGATTCAAAAATAAAAACACTACAAGATAAAATCGCATTAGCACATACTGGTGGAGGGGAACATCGTATCAAAAGACAGCACGAAAAAAAGAAACTCACTGCCAGAGAAAGAGTTGCTTATTTACTAGACGAAGGATCTTTTGAAGAAACCGGTATTCTGGTTACGCATAGAACTACCGATTTCGGTATGGAAAAAGAAATCTATTATGGGGATGGAGTAATTACTGGCTACGGAACCATCTCAGGGCGTTTGGTATACATATTCGCTCAGGATTTTACCGTTTTTGGGGGAGCTCTTTCTGAAACACATGCCGAAAAAATCTGTAAAATTATGGATTTAGCAATGAAAACAGGAGCTCCGCTTATCGGTTTGAATGATTCGGGGGGTGCCCGTATACAGGAAGGAGTTCGCTCTTTAGGTGGTTATGCTGATATTTTTTATCGCAACGTACAGGCATCCGGAGTAATTCCTCAAATTTCTGCCATTATGGGACCTTGTGCCGGAGGTGCTGTTTACTCTCCTGCCATGACTGATTTCACCCTTATGGTAGAAAATACAAGTTATATGTTTGTGACAGGTCCCAATGTTGTCAAAACGGTCACAAATGAAGAGGTTTCATCAGAAGAATTAGGAGGTGCCAGTACACATTCTACCAAATCAGGAGTAGCACATATTACCTCATCTAATGATGTCCAATGTTTAGAAGATATCAAGTCTTTATTAAGTTATCTCCCTCAAAACAATAAAGAAACTCCTCCTAAAAAAGAAGTAGTTCTTACGGATGAAATAAGGGATGCTCTCACTGATATTGTTCCTGATAATCCTAATAAGCCCTATGATATGCATGAGGTTATCACTGGGATTATCGATGAGGATTCTTTTTATGAAATCCATAAAGAATATGCAGAAAACATCATCGTCGGATTTGCTAGAATCGCAGGGAGAAGCGTTGGGATTATTGCCAATCAACCCATGTTTCTTGCCGGAGTATTAGATGTAAACAGCTCTAAAAAGGCTGCTCGCTTTACTCGTTTCTGTGATAGTTTTAATATCCCTTTATTAGTACTGGTAGATGTCCCTGGTTTTCTTCCCGGTACGGATCAGGAATGGAATGGAATCATCGTCCATGGAGCTAAATTATTATATGCATTGAGTGAAGCTACTGTTCCCAGAGTTACCGTTATTACCAGAAAAGCATATGGAGGTGCATATGACGTAATGAATTCAAAGCATATTGGGGCGGATCTTAATTTTGCCTGGCCTTCTGCCGAAATTGCTGTTATGGGAGCCAAAGGAGCCAGTGAAATTATCTTTAAAAAAGAAATTAAAAATGCTACAGACCCTCTTGCTACGCTAGCCGAAAAAGAAGCTGAATATGCTGATAAGTTTGCTAATCCTTATAGAGCCGCACAACGGGGGTTCATTGATGAAGTAATACTTCCCGAAAACACTCGAAAAAAACTTATCAAAGCTTTTAGTATGCTTGAGAACAAGGAAGTTCATACTCCTCAAAAGAAGCATGGAAATATTCCTTTATAGAAAAAGAGCAAGCTATTCTCTAAAATAAAAAAGCACCTATCTACAGGTGCTTTTTTATACAATTATAACAAGAAATCAACACTTTACTATAATTATACATTCCTGTTTATACCAGGCATATATTGTACATATCTATATGCGATCATTTTCTTTTTTTCATCCATAAAAGATTTTGTTTTCTTTGTAAAAATTGTCCCAAATAATGAATAACCGAATACTAACCAAATATGCTATCTATACCGTTGCGGTATTAAGTGCTACCTTAATTAATGAATACATTATTAAGTATGTAAAAAAACACATTGATCTACAAGGATATCTTTTGGTACTTATGGATATGCTGGTTGTTGTTTTGATATTTGCCCCTGCTTTTGCACTCGTATCAGAATACACTAAAAAAATCTCTAAAGCCTATATCAAAACCTCTAAAAAAGTATCCAGTAATAATAGAAGTGGAATTACATTAGGATTTTTGGCAGCTCTTATTATTTTATTCATTTTATTCGCATTACTACGACACAATATACATGTCATCAATGATCTGAAAAAAATAATCTCTAAATAAGAAAGTATTATAAAAAACACCCCCCGGAATGTATCGTATTTCCGAGGGGCTATAGTTAAAGCTTTTTAAAAGTACACAAACTCAACTCTCACTTTTATGCCTGCTTTAACTTGTTCTCTATTTCTGGCAATGATAAATTATTAATACTTCCTATATGGGTATGGGTGATTCCTTTTACAGGTTGATATTTTCCTTCTTCAATGTCACGACCAATTTTTTTATACGCATCCCTAAAAGACATTCCTCCGATTACCAGTTCATTTAGTGTATCTACACTAAACAGATAATTGTATTTTTCGTCTTCGAGAATTTGGGTATTTACCTCTATATTCTTTAATGAGTAGGATGCCATTTCCAGGCATGCTTTGAGCTCTTGAATAGCAGGTACTATTCCTTCTTTTAGCAACTGAAAATCTCTATGATAACCGCTAGGCAAATTGTTGGTCAACAGGCTTAATTCATAAGGTAATCCTTGTATTTTATTGCATTTTCCTCTTATTAATTCAAAAACATCCGGATTCTTTTTATGCGGCATAATACTGGAACCGGTTGTAAACTCTGATGGAATACTTAGGAAACCAAAATTCTGCCCCATATAAAGGCAAACATCCATCGCTAGTTTAGACAAAGTCGCAGCGATACTACTCAATGCAAAAGAGACTGATTTTTCTGATTTCCCTCTACTCATCTGAGCAGCAACGACATTATATTTTAATGTTTCAAACCCCAATTCTTTTGTCGTATATTCTCTATCAATCGGGAAAGAGCTCCCGTAGCCTGCTGCACTTCCCAGGGGATTTTGATCAACTATTTTTAAAGCTGCATTCACCATATACAAATCATCGACAAAGCTCTCTGCATATGCTGAAAACCATAACCCAAAGGAAGAAGGCATTGCTATTTGCAAATGCGTATATCCGGGTAATAATACTTCTTTATACCTATCTGCTGTATCCAACAGTACTTTTACAAAACCAGAAACCTGTTCTTTTATGCTTATCAACTCATCTTTCAGATATAAATGCATTGCTACTAATACCTGATCGTTTCTCGATCTGGCTGTATGCACTTTTTTCCCTGCTTCTCCTATTCTACGGATTAATTCAAACTCAATTTTGGAATGTACATCTTCAAAATCTTCTCCTATAGAAAAAATGCCTTTTGCTACTTCCTCCTGAAGAGAAGCTAATCCTTTCTCAATAGCTTTTATTTCTTCTGACGATATCAAATCAATACGATGTAGCATTTTAGCATGTGCTAGTGTTGCAGCTATATCATATTTTGCAATTACCAAATCCAATACTCTATCATTCCCTACAGTAAATGCATCTATTTTTTGATCTGTCGGTAGTCCTTTATCCCAAAGTTTCATCTTTTTCTTTTATTACCAATTATTGATTTTGTATTATTTCTTTTATTTGTTGTTTTCCAAAACAGCAGTATTCGGAATTTCTTCAGGTAGTACTACTTTTTTTAAAACATCAATATAAAGACCAATTCCTTCGACCACCTCCTCAATAAAAATAAACTCATCTGCAGAATGTGATCTCACAGAATCCCCCGGTCCAAGTTTTAGAGAAGGGCAACTCAATACGGATTGATCAGATAATGTCGGAGATCCATATGTGCTTCTTCCCAACGAAATCCCTGCCTGTACTATAGGATGTTCCATCGGAATTGATGAGGATCCCAGATGTAGAGATCTCGGCTTTACTTTTACCGTTTGAGGCAAAGCCTCTTTTATTGTATTCAGTACCTCTCTATTTGTATAATGGTCATTGACCCGTATGTCTACTACTAATCGACAATTAGCCGGCACTACATTATGTTGCTTTCCCGCATCAATTTGTGTAACTGTCATTTTTACTTTTCCCAATGTATCAGACACCTTGGAAAACTCGTATTCCTGAAACCACCTGATAACTTCCAGCGTATTATAAATAGCATTGTCGTCATTAGGGTGTGCCGCATGACTAGCAGTTCCTTTCACTGTAACATCAAGTACCAGTAATCCTTTTTCTGCAATAGCCAGATCCAGCAATGTCGGTTCCCCTACAATAGCAAAATCAATCCCTCTCAAATGTTTCAAAACACTATTTAACCCATTATCACCACTACTCTCTTCTTCGGCAGAGGCAACAATCACCAAATTATATGCCATGTTTTCGCAATGATAATAGTATGTAAAAGCTGCTATTAATGAAACCAAGCACCCTCCTGCATCATTACTCCCTAAACCAAATAACTTTCCTTCCGATTCAAAAGCTTCAAAAGGATTATTGGTATAATTTCCATTGGGTTTTACTGTATCGTGATGAGAGTTTAACAAAATTGTGGGTTTATCAGGATCGTATTGCTTGTTATAGGCCCAGATATTATTATTCTCCCTATGAAAAGGAATATCATTCTTAGAAAACCATCGTTCTATAAGAAGAGCTGTTTCTTGCTCTTCTGAAGAAAAGGAAGGAGTTTCTATTAACTGTTTTAACAAAACAATTGCTTCCTGAGTTAGTTCTTCTTTTAGAGACATAAGGTTGTATGTTTTATAGAGTTATCTTTAACAAAATCTGCATTGGCTATATGAACTTCATTTACATTTTTTTTCAAGGCATCAAAGCAATTCTTCAGTTTGGGGAGCATTCCTGCTGAAATCACATTTTGATCCTGAAGTTCTTTGTACTTTAATTGATCTATATACTCTATGATTGAACTTTTATCTTCTATATCTTCCAGGACTCCTTGTAATTCGAAACAATAAAATAAAGACACTTCATAAAAAGGGCTCATCGCTGCCGCTATTTCTGATGCAATGGTATCTGCATTTGTATTCAATAATTGCCCGCTTGTATCATGGGTTACCGCACAGAATACCGGTACAATATTTTGTTCGAGCCAATTTTTGATAATCACTCCATCTACTTTGACAATATCTCCTACATAGCCATAATCTACAAATTGAGGTGGTCGCTTTTGCGCCTGTATTACATTCCCGTCTGCTCCGGTTAACCCCAATGCATTACAATTATTTTTTTGCAAAGCGGCTACAATCTTCTTATTCAACACTCCCGCATAAGTCATTAAGACAATATCCAGATTTTCTGAAGAAGTAATTCTTCTGCCATCGATCATTTCTGTTTTGACTCCTAATTTATCAGCTAATTTGGTTGCCATCTTCCCCCCTCCATGCACTAATATTTTAGGTCCTTTTACTTTGGAGAAATCCTGTAAAAAGGAAGCCAATACCTTCTCGTCTTCTATAACATTACCTCCTATTTTTGCTACTAGTATTTTTTCCATATCATTTCTTTTTACACGATTATTCCAACATCTTTTTTAAGACCAGTTGTGCTGCATATGTTCTATTATTAGCCTGTTCAATCACTAATGAATTAGCACCATCCAATACCTCATCATCTACGACTACATTTCTTCTTACCGGTAAGCAGTGCATAAATTTCGCATTGTTGGTCAGCTCCATCTTTTTTGCTGTCATTTTCCAGGACGTATCTGTAGAAAGAACTTTTCCGTAATCTGCATAAGAGCTCCAGTTCTTGACATATACAAAATCTGCATCTTTCAAAGCTGCTTCCTGATCATGTGTTGTTGTTACTCCTTCTGTTATATGCCTGGCTAATTCATAACCTTCTGGGTAGGTACAAACAAAATCTACATCCATTCGTTTGATCATTTCTACAAAGGAATTTGCTACTGCCTGTGGTAATGGCTTTGGATGAGGTGCCCAGGAAAAAACTACCTTGGGTCTTTTTTTAGTCATGTGCTCCGTAATGGTCATCGCATCTGTTAATGCCTGTAATGGGTGTGCAGTAGCACTTTCCATATTAATGATAGGTACAGAAGCGTATTTCACAAAACTCTTAATTACTTTCTCACTGTAATCATCCTCCTTAGATTCCAGAGAAGCAAAAGCCCGAATAGCCAATACATCGCAATACTGAGATACTACCTGAGCTGCCTCTTTTACATGTTCTGATGTTCCCTGATCCATGATCGTTCCATCATTATACTCCAGGGACCATCCCTCTCCATTAAAATTCATAACAATCACATTCATCCCTAAGTGTACCGCTGCTTTTTGGGTACTTAACCGGGTTCGCAAACTCGGATTAAAAAAGAGCATTGCTATGGTTTTATTTTGACCATATTCCTTGTATCCTAATGGATTCTTTTTGATCGTGATAGCTTCTTCTACCCAGTCAGCTACTGAATCTATATCATGTGTGGAAAAATATTTTTCTATTTTAATCATGTCTTTTGTCTCCATCCTGCTTGCTTATTATGATTCTTAAAATTGTTTAGGGGATTACTACTGAGGTTACTTCCTGTACTCCTTTTATAAACCTATCTATTGCCGAGGTCGTAATAGTCATTGGAGGCAATACCCTCAGTAATTTTTGATTCTTCGCTCCTCCCGTAAAAATTCGTTCTTCGTAGATCAATCTCTTCCGAAGTTCTCCTACTTCTGTTTCGAATTCGATTCCAAGCATCAACCCTCTTCCTTTAATCTTACTGACTCCCTGAATCTTTTGAGCTTTATTGATTAAATACTGTCCCATCTTCATTGCCTGCTCAACAAGCTTTTCTTGTTTGATGACCTCCAATACTGCCAGACCTGCTACACAAGCCAGGTGATTTCCTCCAAAAGTAGTTCCCAGCAATCCATAACTAGATTGAAATTCCGGACTAATTAATATCCCTCCAATAGGAAATCCATTTCCCATTCCTTTTGCTATGGATATAATATCTGGTTTAATTCCATGATGTTGATGCGCAAAAAACTTTCCGCTTCTTCCATAACCAGACTGTACTTCATCTGCAATCAAAACTACCTTGTACTTTTTGCACAAATGCTGTATTGCTTTAAAAAATTCAGTTGTAGGTTCATCTAGTCCCCCTAGTCCCTGAATGGGTTCTATAATCACAGAAGAAACATCTCCTTTCTCTATTTCTTTTTGGAAAGATTCAATATCATTTAAGGGCAGTATACTTACTTGTTGCTGTTTATTAATAGGAGCTACAATTTTAGGGTTATCTGTCACGGCTACTGCTGCAGATGTCCTCCCATGAAATCCGTTAGAAAAGGCAATCACTTTTGATTTACCTGTATGAAAAGAAGCAAGCTTTAATGCATTCTCATTGGCTTCTGCCCCAGAATTACACAAAAACAAACGGTACTCATCATACCCGCATAGTTCTCCTAATTTATTAGCCAGTTCTTGTTGTAAACTATTATGAACTGCATTTGAATAAAAACCGATTTGATCTAATTGGTCTTTTATGCGCTTTACGTAGTGTGGATGAGAGTGTCCTATAGAAATTACAGCATGCCCTCCATACATATCGAGATACTCTTTTCCTTTTCTATCTATAACAATACAATCATAAGCATTTACTGGCTCTACATCATATAATGGATATACATCAAATAGTTTCATTTTTATTATTTTTTTACAGCAGTTACCCCAATGGTAATTCCTGTTATTTTATAGTATTAATTTTTTCATAAGAAGCCATTACTCCTTTTATTACGGAAGAGCTTAATCCCTGATGTTCCATCTCATTCAACCCTTCTATTGTACATCCTTGCGGGGTAGTTACTTTATCGATTTCCCGTTCTGGGTGGGTTCCGTTCTCTGCCACCAATGTAGCAGCTCCAATAGCTGTCTGTACTGCGATAATCTGAGCTTCATGCGGATGAAACCCCATTTGGATTCCTCCTTGTATCATCGCTCTTAAAAATCGAAGAAAAAAAGCAATACCACTGGCTCCCAACACCGTAGCTGCCTGCATCAATCGCTCTTCAATCACCAAAGTTTCTCCAATTGTTTTGAATATTTCCTCTACGATCGCTAACTCTTCCTTTACATCTTTGCCTGCAGAGATACAGGTCATTGATAATTTTTTTGCTGCCCCCGTATTCGGCATCACCCTAATCACCTTATTATCAGGCAATAGTTGATTAATTTCTTCTATAGAGGTTCCTGTAACCGTAGAAATAAATACCTGATCTTTAGTAACTTTATCTTTTATTTCATTAAGAACTCCTTCTAATTGCCTCGGTTGTACACATAGAATAACCCATTTTACATTTTCTATAGCTGTAATAATGTCTTGAGAGATATTGACCCCCAGATTGTCTTTCACGTATGATAAGTTATAAAAGGACTTATCAACTACAGTTATATCAGATGTATTAAATATATCACTGGATACCAAACCTGAAATTATTGACTTTCCAAGATTTCCTCCTCCTATTATTGTTAATTGTTCCTGCATCTTTTCTTTTTTTAACTGTTTTCTTTTTTAAAAAGCTGCTGCTTTTAATTCCAAACCTTCTTTTTCAGGGTATCCGAACATCAGGTTCATATTGTGTATTGCTTGACCTGAAGCTCCTTTTATAAGGTTATCTATAACTGACGTAATCAATAGCATCCCTTTCTTTTTGCATACATGTAATACACATTTATTGGTATTTACGACCTGTTTTAAATGGATCTCTTCTTCTGACACTACTGTAAACTCTTCATCCTTATAATAATCCATATACAATTGTTTTGCAGCTGCTTCTGTTCCTTCAAAACGGGTATACATCGTTGCATAAATTCCTTTGCTAAAATTTCCCCGATTCGGAATAAAGAACAAAGGAGCTGTAAAGTCCTCTTGCAAAGCTTTCAGGCTTTGGTTTATTTCTCCTAAATGTTGGTGATTAAAGACCTTATAACTAGAAAAATTATTGTCTCTCCAGCTAAAATGAGTAGTCGCTCCCGGTACAACCCCTGCCCCGGTGCTTCCTGTTGTGGCATTAATATGTACGACATCTTCCAGTTTTTTGGCAGAAGCTAATGGCAATAGTCCTAATTGAATTGCTGTAGCAAAACATCCTGGATTTGCGATATAAGATGCCTTATTAATTGCTTCTTTATATAGTTCTGGTAATCCATATATAAATTTTTTACCTTCAAAAACCTGATCTTTTTCCAATCTGAAATCATTTCCCAAATCAATAATTTTTGTTGTTTCGGAAAATGTATGACTCTCTAGAAAAGAGCGCGACCTTCCATGCCCCAGGCATAGAAAAAGCACATCAACTTCTGGATTAACTGTATTCGTAAAATCCAGTGTAAGCTCTCCTAGCAGATCTTTATGTTGTTTATGAATTGGGTTTCCTGCATTGGTCGTACTGTATACAAAATCAATAGTTACTCTTGGGTGATGTACCAGTAATCGTATTAATTCCCCTGCTGTATATCCTGACCCTCCTATAATTCCTGCTGTAATCATACTAATGAAGAATTTATCTGGTGATATATTTTATTCGCATTTCCATAGATTTTGATAAACCCTTTGGCATCCTCTGAGGTCCACTCATTATTCATCTCTCCATATTGACCAAAATCAGATTTCATAAGGTCAAAATCAGAAGCGACTCCTTCTAATACAAAATGATACGGTTTTAATCGAACAATCACATCTCCTGTTACTGTCTTTTGGGAATCTTCTAAAAAGACCTCTATATTCCTCATTACCGGATCTAAGTAGTTTCCTTCGTGCAATAACATTCCATACCAATTAGCCAATTGTTCTTTCCAATACTGTTGCCATTTAGTCAGTACATGTTTTTCTAACAAGTGATGTGCTTTGATAATTAATAGAGGAGCTGCTGCTTCAAACCCCACTCTCCCTTTTATTCCAATAATAGTATCTCCAACATGAATATCTCTTCCTATCGCATAGGAACTCGCCAACTGTTCCAGTTTTTTGATATTACTGATAGGTGTATCCTTTACATTATCTAAACCTATCAATTCTCCTTGATCAAAATGTAGGGTAATAGTCGTCTCTTCTTTATTTTCTAGTTGACTCGGATAGGCAGACTCCGGTAATGACTGATGAGATGTCAATGTTTCTTTTCCTCCCACACTGGTTCCCCAAATCCCTTTATTAATAGAATATTGTGCTTTCTCCCAACTGTAATTAACACCGTGTTTTTCGAGATATGAAACTTCCTCTTGCCTAGATAATTGTAAATCTCGTATAGGAGTGATAATATTTATTTCTGGAGCCAGGGTCTGAAAAATGACATCAAAACGGATCTGATCATTTCCTGCTCCTGTACTTCCATGAGCTATATAATTAGCTCCGATTTCTTTGGCATATTTAATTACTTCTATTGCCTGAAAAATTCGTTCTGCACTAACTGATAAGGGATAGGTATTATTTTTTAATACATTTCCAAAAATTAAATATTTAATAGCTTTATTATAGAAGGTATCCAATATGGTTTTATTACTATGAGAACTACTTCCCAGTTCATACGCTTTTTGTGCTGTTTCTTCTAACTCTTTTTCAGAAAAACCTCCGGTATTAACCAATATGGTATGAACTTCCAATTGTTTTTCATGAATCAAATACTTGACACAGTAAGAAGTGTCTAATCCTCCGCTATATGCTAATACTACTTTTTCCATTGTAAAAAATGTTTATTACTTATCAGCATTTTTTGTTTAATGCTTCGTAATCGTTTTAATATCTTTTTATTGAATTGTTTCTTTTTATTTTCTTTTTGTGTCGGATCGTATAACATCCCAGTACACAGACACATTTTATGATCTTTTGATTTTAGAATATCATAATTGGTACATGTCCTGCACCCAGACCAAAACTTAGGATCTTCTGTTAATTCAGAGAAAGGAACTGGTTTATACCCTAGCTCAGAATTAATCTTCATAACAGCCAATCCTGTAGTTATTCCAAACACTTTGGAATTAGGATATTTTTGTAATGAGTGTTCAAAGGTGAACTCCTTAATACGTTTTGCTAATCCTATTTTTCTATAATCAGGATGAACAATAAGTCCTGAATGGGCTACATATTTCTCATGTTCCCAAGCCTCTATGTAACAAAAACCGGCAAAGGCTTCTCCACACATAGCGATAATGGCGTGACCACTGAGCATTTTACTTCGAATATACTCTGGGGTCCGTTTAGCGATTCCTGTTCCGCGAACTCTGGCTGAATCAAGAATAACATCACAGATCTCATCTGCGTAAGAAAAATGTGATTTTGTTGCTACTGTAATATGAACCTGTTTCATGCCTATACTACTGTTTTAGGTATTCTATAAAACTTGTCAAAAAATGTATTCTAATTGATTCTCAAATCTGTCATTATGATATAATCGTACCTAAAACATTTACAGCAATACAGCCACTGTTCATGCTTTTATTAATTATATCAAAAAGCCTGACTATCTTCTCTTACAGGTATAACAAACCTGTAAAAGATGTATTAATTTTTTAATTAAAGTATGGGGTATCCTCTTTGGAGAAATAAAGATCTACAGATATATAATACAAACGCAATAATTCATATTAACATCTAGTAAAGTTTTAGTAAAATTAAAGAGGTTTTTATCTCACGGGGAAGCAGGACGCACCCACTTCTTTTACATTTTTATATCCCAAAGGGACGACGGAAACAGCGATTTGATTGTGGAGTAATCAAAGATAAAAGGATTGGTTTTCCTGCTGCTGGTAGTATGTCTTGTAAATGTCTCATAATATAGTAACTCTAAATCGTCGGCCGAAGCCCCTTTCGTTAACTAACTGTGCAATAATACGTAAAAAACATACACGCTACCTAATTATAGACTTAAAATTTCGAGTTTTTATCAATATCATAAAAAATCCCCTGTAAAATCATCGATATCTCACTCCCTTTTTTGGATTTTATGTAAACAACTAAAAATTACACACTACCTCAATCATTTATGTATTCTTTCCCTTTTTTACTATCTCCCGATAGGATTGTAACAAAAGTTTTTTTGGATCGTCATAAAAATATATCCAAAACCAATCGATATGATCCGTTTTATTTTACTTTTACTCTTCACTCTTATTTCTTTTTTCACGGGAAACAGCCAAGAAACTTCTCTCCTGCTAAAACAAGAAATAATCCCATTTTCTAAAATTAAACACTATGAAAAATTCTTGTCTCGATTTCCTGAAATAGAAGCAGTGAACAGCTACAATATTACTTACCTCAGTGATGGTCTCAAAGTAAAAGGTGTTCTGGTTCTTCCTAAAAAAGAAGGACAATATCCTACAATCATCTATAATAGAGGTGGAAACGGAGATACTGGTGCCATATCGCCAAAAGCTATTCCGTTTTTAGGACTTGCTAAAATAGCCAGTAAAGGGTATGTCGTGATCGCGAGTCAATACAGAGGTAATATGGGAGGAGAAGGAAAAGAAGAGTTTGGAGGACAAGATGTTAATGACGTATTGAATCTTCTAAATGTGATAAAAGAAATAAAACAAGCGGATACTACTAATGTAGGTATGTATGGATGGAGTCGTGGGGGAATGATGACCTATATTGCATTAACCAAAACAAATCGCATAAAAGCCGCTGTTGTTGGGGGAGCTGTCTCGAATAATTTTGAAACCATTACCGACAGACCTATCATGGAAGAAAAAGTATTAGCAGAACTCATCCCTGAATATTCTAAGCATAAAGAAACCGAATTAAAAAAGCGATCTGCAACCTTTTGGGCACATGCATTCCCAAAAGATACACCATTACTCATTATGCATGGCACCTCTGACTGGCGTGTAAAACCATCTCAGTCTTTACAACTGGCTGTAGAATTAGACAAGCATCGAAAACCTTATCGACTTATCATGTTTGAAGGAGGTGATCACGGAATTAGAAACAACAGAAAAGAGGTTTCCGAGCAAGTGATTCAATGGTTTGATCGTTTTCTAAAACAAGGAGAAAAGGTTCCCAATATGGAGTTTCATGGAAAATAAGCAGTACCTCTTGTGTATCTTCCCTGGATTATCGAATAAAAAACCTCTGCATGGCATTGCTGCAGAGGTTAAAAAAAATAAAAGTTGCAACTATCTTTAAATCAAAAACTGAAATAAATCAGGTTTATCATTTAGATAATCGCCAAAAAAATTCTTTTCTTTCATTCTGGTAATCAAAGGAGCTAAATCTTTTGTATCTTTTAATTCAATTCCTACCACAGCAGGACCATTCTCTCTACTTGATTTTTTAGAATATTCAAAATGAGTGATATCATCATTAGGACCTAATACTTCGCCCACAAATTGCTTCAAAGCTCCTGCACGTTGTGGAAACCGTACAATAAAATAATGTTTTAGTCCAGAGTACAACAAGGCCCTTTCTTTGATCTCTGCTGTACGCGTAATATCATTGTTACTACCACTGACAATACACACTACATTTTTTCCTTTGATTTCTTCTTTATAGAAATCCAGCGCTGCTAAAGTTAGTGCTCCTGCTGGTTCTACAACAATAGCATCTCTATTATACAAGTCCAAAATAGTCTGACATACCAGTCCTTCCGGAACAGTTATCATTTCAGACAAATTAGAGTTACAAATCTCGAAATTGTGTTCACCAACCTTCTGGACCGCAGCACCATCTATAAACTTATCTATATCGGCAATCTCTGTATTGATTCCTTTTTCTATAGAAGTGGACATCGAAGGAGCTCCTGCTGGTTCTACTCCAATAATTTTTGTTTTGGGAGACAAGGCTTTCATAGCTCCACATAAACCAGATGCCAATCCTCCTCCTCCTACAGCAACAAAAATATAATCTATAGGAGCATCTGCCTGCTTAAAAATCTCCAAACCGATGGTTCCCTGTCCTTCTATGGTTTTGGGATCATCAAAAGGATGTACAAATGTTTTTCCCTGAGATTCGCAAATCTCTTTGGCTGCCCTGGATGAATCATCAAACGTATCTCCTTCTAATACTATTTTTACATGAGCTCCTCCAAACATCTGAGTTTGCTCTACTTTTTGCTTTGGCGTCACAGAAGGCATATAAATTGTCCCTTCAATTTGCAAATGGTTGCATGCAAAGGCAACTCCCTGGGCATGATTTCCCGCACTGGCACAAACCACTCCCCGTTGTAATTGTTCCGGAGTCAAAGAGCTTATCTTATTAAAAGCTCCTCTAATTTTGTAGGATCGAACCCGCTGAAGATCTTCTCTTTTTAATAAGACATTCGCTTCATACCTCCGAGAATACCTAATACTATTCATTAAAGGAGTCACCATAGCCACTTCTTTTATAGTTGTAGCTGCTTTTTGTATATCCTCTAAATCCGGAAAATATGTGGTCTTCGTTGTATTCATAATGTATTGCTAATTCTACTCGTCATTGTATCTTTCTACTAATATCACCCTTTGGGAAGGTACAAACCGGCTTATACTTTTTTTGCACAAACCGGATTTACTTTTTTATACAATTGGTTTCATTGCTGTCATAGAAGCTCTAAGCTTATTTCCTACAACTTCAATTGGGTGATTTCTTAAAATCTCATTAATAGAAATTAGTTTTGCATTATCTACTCCGTTATCAACTCCTTCATCATATGCTTTCCCTATAACATCTACATCAATATCTTTCATAAAATCAGATAATAATGGCTTACATGCATGGTCGAATAAATAACAACCATACTCAGCGGTATCGGAGATTACTCTATTCATTTCGAATAGTTTTTTTCGTGCAATTGTATTCGCAATTAAAGGAGTTTCATGTAATGATTCATAATACGCTGACTCTTCAATGATTCCTGATTCAGTCATCGATTCAAAGGCTAATTCTACTCCTGCTCTTACATACGCAACCATAAGTACTCCGTGATCATAAAACTCCTGTTCAGAAATTACTACATCTCCTGCCGGTGTTTTCTCAAAAGCAGTTTCTCCTGTTTCTGCTCTCCATCCTAATAAATTCTTATCGTCATTTGCCCAATCTTCCATCATAGTACTGGAAAAATGCCCTGACATAATATCGTCCATATGTTTTCTGAACAACGGTCTCATAATTCCTTTTAATTCTTCTGATAATTCGAATGCCTTCACTTTGGACGGGTTAGACAAACGATCCATCATATGAGTAATACCTCCGTATTTTAATCCTTCGGTGATAACTTCCCATCCATACTGAATTAATTTTGAGGCATACCCTTTATCAATTCCTTTTTCGACCATTTTATCAAAACAAAGAATAGATCCTGTCTGTAATAATCCGCATAAGATTGTCTGCTCTCCCATTAGATCTGACTTTACTTCTGCTACGAATGAAGATTCTAAAACTCCTGCCTTATGTCCTCCGGTAGCTACTGCATACGCTTTGGCCTGCGCGAGACCTTCTCCTTTTGGGTCATTTTCCGGGTGTACCGCAATAAGTGTAGGCACTCCGAATCCTCTTTTATATTCTTCTCGTACTTCTGATCCAGGACATTTTGGCGCAACCATAATAACCGTCAGATCTTCTCGTACTTTCATTCCTTCTTCTACGATATTAAATCCATGAGAATAGGATAACGTAGCACCTTTTTTCATCAGCGGCATTACTGTACTTACCACTTGTGTATGCTGTTTATCCGGAGTTAAATTAATCACCATATCAGCTGTTGGAATCAACTCCTCATAAGTTCCTGTTGTAAAGCTGTTTTCAGAAGCATTTTTATACGATTGTCTTTGTTCTTTAATTGCTGCTTCTCTCAAAGCATAGGATATATCCAGCCCTGAATCTCTCATATTCAATCCCTGATTCAGCCCTTGTGCTCCACATCCTACTATAACAATCTTTTTTCCTTTTAATGCAGCTACTCCATCCGAAAACTCAGATAATTCCATAAATCTGCATTTTCCTAATTGAGTTAACTGATCTCTTAATGATAGTGTATTAAAATAATTTGCCATTTTCTTATTGGTTAATTTTTTTCCGTTGCCCGGAACAGTTTTTTAGTTTATTAATTTTAGTATATAATTTAATTCACTTCTTCTATAGTGAATGTTTCCAGAATCTTAGAGATATGCATTTTCTCTTTAGTTACTGCAATTCTTCCTGACCTGACAAACTGCATTAGTCCATAGGGCTCCAGCTTATCGTACAATGCTTCTACCTCATAGCGTCTCCCTGTTTTTTCTAAAACAAAGAACTCCGGAGTTACTGTTACAATCTGCGCATTGCTCTCTTTAATCACATTTTGAATCTGACGTTCCTCGAATAACAATTTTGAAGAGATTTTAAACAAAGCTGTTTCTTGATAGATGGTTTCATCATCTCTGTGATAAAACGCTTTGATAACTTCAATTTGTTTTTCTATCTGTGTTATAATTTTCCGAACCTGTTCTTCCGTAACAGAAACTACAATCGTAAATCGAAAAACATCTTTTATTTCAGAAACGGAAGCTGTGAAACTATCCAAATTAATTCTCCTTTTCAGGAAGATAGCCGAAATCCGGTTCAACAACCCTATATTGTTTTCGGTATATACCGAAATTGTATAATTTTCTTTTTCCATAATTAACTTAGTCTTACATCTGATACTGAGGCTCCTGTTGGAATCATCGGGAATACATTATTTTCTTTTTCTACACATACTTCTAAGAAATAAGCACCTTCTGTGGTCATCATTTCTTTGATTGCCTCTTTTAGTTCTTCTCGCTTGGTTACCCTTTTTGCTGGGATATGATATCCTCTAGCAATCGTAATAAAATCCGGATTGGTCATTTCTGTAGAGGCATATCTCTTCTCAAAAAATAATTGTTGCCACTGTCTAACCATTCCTAAAAACTCATTGTTCAGTACAACGATCTTAACGGCTGTATTGTTCTGAAAAATCGTTCCTAATTCCTGAATTGTCATTTGGTACCCTCCATCTCCTATAATAGCAATTACATCTCGTTCGGGGGCTCCCATTTTTGCTCCAATAGCTGCCGGCAAAGCAAATCCCATAGTTCCTAAACCTCCTGAGGTAACATTGCTTTTTGATTTGGAAAATGCTGCATAACGACATGCGATCATTTGATGTTGACCTACATCAGATACAATAACCGCATCTCCTTTGGTCTCTTCATTGATTCCTCTGAGAACTTCTCCCATAGACAGGCCTTCTTTCTCAGGATACAATTCATTTTTAATGACTTTATCGTACTCTATCTCCATCAGATCATTAAACTGTTGTAACCAAGCCTGGTGATTATTTTTGTTTATCAGGGGTAATATTTTTGCCAATGTATGCTTCACATTTCCCATAACTGCCACATCACTCATCACATTCTTATCTACTTCTGCAGGGTCTATTTCAAAATGTATTACTTTGGCTTGTTTCGCATAAGTATCCAGATTTCCTGTTACCCGGTCATCGAATCGCATTCCTACAGCAATCAAAAGATCACATTCATTGGTTAATTTATTAGGTGCGTAGTTTCCGTGCATTCCTACCATTCCTACATTAAGTGGATGAGAAGTTGGCAGAGCTGATAATCCTAATATAGTCCATGCCGCCGGAATTCCCGCTTTTTCTATCAGAGCTGTAAACTCTTCTTCTGCTTCTCCCAAAATCACTCCTTGACCAAAAACAATTAATGGTTTTTTCGCGGCATTGATTAAGTCTGCAGCATCTTCCAGGCTTTTCGGCTCCGTTGGAGGAGTTGCTTTATAGCTACGAATACCTTTACAGGGCTCGTATGAAAAATCAAACTCTTCAAACTGTGCATCTTTTGTGATATCGATAAGTACCGGTCCGGGTCTCCCTGATCTGGCAATATAAAATGCTTTAGCAAATACTTCGGGAATATCGGCAGCTTTTGTTACCTGATGGTTCCACTTTGTCACCGGTGTAGAAATCCCCACAATATCGGTCTCCTGAAAGGCATCGGATCCCAGTAAGTGAGAAGCGACCTGTCCTGTAATACACACCATCGGAGTTGAATCAATCTGTGCATCTGCTATTCCCGTGACCAGATTTGTAGCTCCTGGTCCAGAAGTAGCCATTGCGACGCCAACTTTTCCACTGGTTCTGGCATATCCTTGTGCAGCATGTGTTGCGCCCTGTTCATGTCTTGTCAGAATATGTGTTAGTTGATCTTCATATTTAAACAATTCATCGTATACAGGCATAATTGCTCCTCCGGGATACCCATAAATTAAATCTACTCCTTCGGCTAACAGGCATCTAATGACTGCTTCTGCCCCTGTCATTCGTTCCGTCTTCATTGTAGTTTCTTTCGTTACTGTTTGCGTTGCTGTTTCCATACGCTCTGTCCTTTTTGAGTCGTTAGTATTCGATTTCAAAATTTGTCAATTGTAATAATTTGATTTGTGTATTTTTTAGAATTCATCTGTTACACATCCTTGGGATGCTGATGATACCGTATGCGCATATTTATACAGTACTCCTCTTTTAAATTTTAAAGGAGGTTGTACCCATGCTGCTTTTCTTTTTGCAAGTTCTTCACTGTCTATATCAACTGTTATCGAGTTTTTTTCTGCATCAATTGTGATCACATCACCATCTTCAACCAAACCTATTAATCCTCCTTCTTGTGCTTCCGGGGTAATATGCCCTACGACAAAACCATGCGTTCCTCCTGAGAATCGTCCATCTGTAATCAGAGCGACATCTTTTCCTAAGCCTGCTCCCATAATCGCTGCTGTAGGTTTTAGCATTTCTGGCATTCCAGGTCCTCCTTTAGGACCTTCATATCGTATAACAACTACATCTCCTTTTTGCACTTTTCCATCTCGTATTCCATCATTAGCATCGTATTCGCTATCAAAAACTTTGGCGTTTCCTTTAAAAAGGAGCCCTTCTTTTCCTGTTATCTTTGCCACACACCCGTCTTCTGCCAGATTTCCATACATAATTCTCAGATGCCCAGTTTCCTTTATAGGGGACTCCAATGGCTTTATAACATGTTGCCCTTCTAATAAATCAGGAACATCCAATAGGTTTTCTGCCAATGTTTTTCCTGTTACAGTCAGACAATCTCCGTGTAGTAATCCCTTCTTTAATAAATATTTCAACACTGCAGGAATTCCTCCTACCCTATGCACATCTTCCATCAAATATTTCCCGCTAGGTTTCAGGTCTGCCAAAAATGGAGTTTCGTCACTTATACGCTGAAAATCTTCTAAAGTAAAAGACACATCTGCTGCTCTTGCTATAGCTAGAAAATGCAATACTGCATTTGTAGATCCTCCCATTATCGTTACCAATCGAATTGCATTTTCCAATGATTTTTTGGTAACAATATCTTTGGGTTTAATATCTTTTTCTAATAAAACTCGCATTGCTTGCCCAGCCATGACGCTTTCATTCTCTTTATTTTCACTTATTGCCGGATTCGAGGAGTTATAAGGAAGTGACATTCCTAATGCTTCAATAGCCGATGCCATGGTATTTGCAGTATACATTCCTCCACAAGCTCCTGCCCCCGGGCATGCTTTTTCGATAACACTCTCATATGTCTGTTGCGTCATAGTACCAGCTACTTTTTCTCCCCAGGCTTCAAAAGCAGACACAACATCCAGCTTTTTTCCTTCATGACATCCAGAGGCAATAGTCCCTCCATATACCAAAATAGCCGGACGGTTTAATCGCAGCATCGCCATAAGTGCTCCAGGCATATTCTTATCACACCCAACAACTGTTACCATTCCGTCATAGGACATCGCCTGTACTACTGTCTCCATAGAATCAGCAATTACATCTCTGGATGGTAATGAGAAACGCATTCCTGGTGTCCCCATAGAAATACCATCACTAACGCCAATAGTATTAAAGATCAAACCGACTAAATCTTCATTTTCGGTTCCCTTTTTTACAAGTTTTGCCAAATCATTGAGATGCATATTACATGGGTTTCCTTCATACCCTGTACTAGCAATCCCTACAAATGGTTTTTTTAAATCTTCTCTTGTTAACCCAATTGCATGCAGCATCGCCTGTGCTGCCGGTTGAGTGTCATCCTGAGTAACTTGCCTACTAAATTTGTTGATATCCATTTTTTTGAATATTATTTATATTATCTTTATTTTTTTAACAGTTTTTTTGATAATAACAAAAAGCATCTTTTATAACGCAGTATAAAATTATTTTGTTACTGCTAAACAATTATCATTTCCTCAATTTCCTTACAACATCCAACCTAAGCCTATTTATTCACAAACTCCTAAAAAACAACCTATTACACTTGTTTTTTTTACAATCACTACACAGATAATTATTATTTTTTGTTCCTTATACACCAAAAAAAATCCCTTCAACATCATTGAAGGGATTTTTTTGTTCGCTACACAATATGCCCTTCATCACGGTGAAATAATCACCACGACGATAATGACAATACGAATGATAGCTTTTACAGTTTGCATTTCTATTTTATTTTTTATGCTCAAAAAAAAATCCCTTTACAATTTGTAAAGGGATTTTAAGTTTATATTGTTTATACAACGTCCCTTTACTGGGGTGAAATAATCACCTCAATAATAATGACGTTAATAATTGTATTTACTGTTTTCATAATCTGTTGCCAAATATACTAATTCTTTATTAAATTCAAAGTATAAATAAAAAAAGGCATTATTTTTTTCATTTCCATCTCCTTTCTATGAGGTTTTATAAAAAGCAACTATGGTTCAGTGAGTCGGATTAAAATTTAAACAAATTGTTTTTCATACAATAGATGACCAGCCCAACTCTGGTTTTAACTTCCAGCTTTTTAAAAACCATCTCTCTGTAGTTTTCTACTGTTTTAGGACTAAGACTCATCTCATCAGCAATCTGTTTATAGGTCAATTCTGAACAAGCATGCTTGAGAAAAGTCCATTCTCTCTTAGTCAGATGGTCTTCTAAGTTTGTATGCTGATCTAGTTGATCTGAGTGCTTCAGAGCTTTTTCTATTTTGGAAGAATAATAAAATCCTTGCTCAATAACCATCTTCATCGCAAATTCAAAGTTTTCGGGATGAATATCTTTTAGGAGATATCCTCTGGCTCCTGATCTCAGCATTTTTATAATGGTTTCTTCATCATCCTCCATAGTAAGTGCCAATACTTTTTGCTGTGGTTGATTCTCTTTTAACCATTCCATGGTCTGCACCCCGTCCATCACTGGCATTTTTACATCCAATAGTACCAAATCAGGTTTTCTTCGCTTGTGTAAATAATACTGCGTTAATTCTTTTCCGTTCTTTAGAATTGCTAACACCTGGTACTCTTCCAATTTAGAGATCAAGCTCTCTAATGATTGTGCAAAGAGCAGATGGTCGTCAACTATTACAATTGTTTTTTTCTTTTTAGTAATCATTTTGTATTTTCTTTTTCTTAAACGGATATTGTAGTACCAATGTCACTCCATTACCTGGAGAGGAAGTATATTTTATTTTTGCATCAACTACTTCTGCTCTGCTTTTCATATTTAGCAAACCTGAATTAGCCTGTACCGAAGTCTGATCAAAGCCAACCCCATCATCTTTTACCGTAATCTCAACGCCCTCCTGCTGATAATCCAAATGTACAAAAAGGTGCGCTGCTTCTGCATGTTTTATCGTATTGGAAAAAAATTCCTGAACAATCCTGTATAAGATAATCTCGTCATTAGGCTCAATCGTCACAGGAGTACCACTCACTTTTAGTTCTGTTTCTAAAAAGTTTAATTTATTAAATCGGGTGAGTTCTACCTGTATAGACTTCTCTATCCCCACATGCTGAATTACCTCTTTGTTTAGTGTTCTGGATAATAGTCGTATTTCTTGCAGACTATCACCTACTAACCCTCTTACATCCCGTAAGGAATCTGCATTTTCTTCTGAGATAGCTGTGCCTAATATATTAATCTGCATAACAGCTGTAGATAACAACTGTCCTATATTATCATGTAATTCCCAACTAACATTTTTTAATGTCTGTTCTTGTATTTCTATTTTAGAGCGAGACAGCTCTTCTTTAAAACGTTGTGTCGCTTTAAAATTTTCCAGCAATAGTTTATTTTTCCTTTTTTGAAATGCTATAAAAAACACAATCCCAAATACTACAAAAAATAGAATTACTGCAATGAAATAGATTATTAGTAAGATTTGTTCTTTTGCCAGCATAAAATAAAACCTAAAGAATAACAGGAATATAGAAAAACATTAAGAATTATTAAAACAGAAGTATATACTTTTATAAAATCAGGATTATTATGTGCATAAAACTTACTGTAAATAAATAGCGGCGTAACAACTAAATTAAAAACCAACACTCCAATTGCAACATAAAATGGCAACATTTTCTTAAAGTTAAGAATGATATCACTTTGTAAAACCTCATAGAAGTACAACCCTACTGCATACATTATTAATAAAGAGCCTAAAATAAAAGTTAATCCAGACAGTGATTTTGCAAAAAAACCTTCTACAAAAATTAAATTAACACTTGTAATCAATAAGTAAAATATTGACAAAACTTTTAAAATGTTTTTATTTTTATTAGAAACAACATTCATCTTCATATAATATATGTAAAATAAGAAACTTATAATATTATATGGATTATATATCCAATAGTTGCTTTTTCCTAAAAACGTATCCTTAAAAAAAGCTAATTCATCAAAACTAACAGACAACCTAGGAATAAGACCTACTTTTTCCACTAAAACTGTTAACCATAAAAATAATACTAAATACCGAGACGATTTATTATCATCTCGGTATTTCTTTTTTAAATATATTGTTCCTAGAACTGCAGCTATTAATTCAAACAAATGAATTAAAAAAATCTGGGTAGTACTCATGAATATCTTCTTGGGGGATCACCTGCTGATCCATTATTAAAAGGATCTATTCCATAATTATTTTCTCTTTGATCTATAGCCCCATCTTTCCCCGCACTTCCAGCAGGCACTCCTGTCGGCGCAAAAAACAAGGTAGACTTCCCAACTCCATGACTACACTTATCTTTAGGATATGCTCCAAAATATGCTCTAATTCCAGGATTCTCTATTCCCATTTTCTTAGATTTCCTTTTTACATATTTGATATATTGTTCTAATTCTTCCAACGGCCACCAAAACTCTCTGGCATCTTCATGCCCTAAACACTTCTGTAAGTGCTCTGCCCGATCACAACACCATTGCTTCTCTAATTCTTTTGCTTCATCTATAGAAATACAACTCTTAGGTTTTGTTATCTTCTTTTTCTTTTTGGTTGCTTTTTTATCTTTGGGAAACTTCCCGCCGTTATTAGGTATTTCTGAATTCATAATGGTTATTTATTTTCTGATTAACACTTGCTAATGTACCGAAAATAACCACTCTTGAACAAGTAACAGCACCCTTTTTAACATAATCATTTAATTCAAAAAACAAACTAAAAAACTGATTTACAGATAATTAAATAACACACTGTCAATAAACTTTTTTTTAGCAAAAGGGATTTACCCCATACCAAAACAGGGGATTTTCCCCCAAAAAAGAGAATTGTGTTTTTTAATATCCTACTAACAAACTCTTTATCACCAACGCCATTCAACCATTACACTGTATCAAAGACTTTAGTATACATCAAACTCCTGACAGGAATACAGACCTACAGATACAAGGCAATAGCGTTGTAATAAAGAAGCCTTTTGATCGAGAGCAACCTGCAAAATATATAAATTAGTAGATAGTAACTATCCACAATAAAAGACGATTTTAATAGTTTTTTAAAACAAATCTAAAAGTAGATTGCGGGTGTTTTTGTGCCAATACATCAATACCCATTTCTGTTAATTGCAAAATTCTCGGGTACCCTCCGGTAGTCTGACAATCTCTCATCAATACAATTAATTTTCCTGCCGGAGTTAATTGAATTGTTCCTGGTAAGACGGGAGATGTTAACATTGATTTTAAATTATTATGTACTGTTTCTATTAATTGTATCGCCATCCTGTTTATAACATTCGAAATAGTAAAAGTGGTCTCCAATAAAAATTGTTTTTGTTCCTTAGTAAGTTGTTCCCACTCCGGTCCGGGGAATACTTCTATCACAGAAAAATTCCGCTTATAAAAAGGAGCACTTACCTTCGTGTTTTTAGTAGACAAACCAAGGTGTTTTTCACAACCAATTTCATCTCCTTTTTTTAGTACAGAAGTTGCTGTTATATTCATAAAAAAAGAACGACTATTTAAGATAGATTCCGTTTTAAAGCCTCCTTTAATTCCTACAAAAAAATACAGTCCTTTTTTGCTATTTTTAAATGAAAGTTTACTCCCCTCAAAAACCTCAAAAGGAACATTCATCGGCATCTTTTTCGCATCCAGTAACACCTCACATTCTCCCCCTGTAACACATATAACAGTACGTACTTCAAAAAGTAAAACCGGAGGAATTCCAACCCATTCCAACACAGCATCATTTTCTTTATTATTCAACAGTAAATTCGCCAATAAAAAAGAAGTTTGATCCATTGCTCCGGCTTTAGGAATTCCAAACTCAGCATAACCAATTCTTCCTTTATCTTGAATTGTTGTTCGCAATCCTTCTTTTATAATTTTTACACCTACACTCATACAACAGAAAATTTAAGCTGGTATTCACCTTCCAAAACCAATGAACTTATAGCGTTATATTCTAAAACATCCACTGCAACAAACTTTAACTTATCTCCAGGTGACACAAATGACAAGGTTTCATTTTTTACGTCAAAAAAGCGTATTGGCGTTTTACCAATCACATACCAACCTCCAGGACTATTCACCGGATAAATTCCTGTCTGACTTCCTCCAATTGCAACTGAACCACTTTGAACTTCTCTGCTGGGAATTGCTTTTCTCGGGAGTACTAATTTTTCATCCAATCCTCCGAGATATAAAAATCCCGGCAAAAAACCTCTGAAGAAAACCGTATATAAAGAGGAGGAGTGTAAACGAATTAATTCTTCTTTTTTTATCTTTTTCAACTCCAAAAACTGTAGTAGATCTTCTGCCATTTGCGCTTCATAGCAAACTGGGATCTCCCACAACTTCTTTTTTCTTCCTTCAATAGTTTTTACTGTTTTAAAAAGCTTTTTCAGCTCAAAAACAGCGCTATAGAAATCCTCTATACCAGACTTATAAGAAATTAATAACGAGTTATATGATAAAATTACCTCAATAATTACTTTAAAATAATTTTCCTGAATCAATTTTTGACAAAAAATCAGCTCTTCGAGTATATTTTCATCTATTTTTTCTGGCCATTCGATTAAAATAGCACATTCTCCATATTGTTTGAATTGTAATTCCGTTGTCATATTCTCATTTCTCTCTTCTTATAAATTTCTATTTATTTTCTCTGTAACATATTTTAATATCGCTACAGATTTTGGATTATCTCCATGTACACATATCGTATCAAAAAAAATATTTTTCCTCACTCCTTCGATCGTTAATACTCTATTATGATACACCATTTCTTTTACGTGTGCATATACTTTTTCTGGTTCGGTGATCACGGCTTCCTTATATTTTCTCGATACCAATTGTAAATCTGAAGTGTAATTCCGATCTGCAAAAACCTCCTTTTTAATTCTGTTTTTCTCTTCCATAAAAGTTTCTATCATCGAATTACCTGATGTCAAAACAAATAATCTTCTATCGACATTTTTCACAACATTAACAATTACCTCTGCAATTTCAGGTCGAATAACCGCATCATTATACAATGCCCCATGAGGTTTTACATGATGCATTTTTTTCCCTCTTTCTTCTACATACTTTTTCACCTTCAATACCTGATTTGTTAGTATCTCTTCCAATTCAGACATTGAAATATCCATCGACAATCTTCCAAAATTCTTCCGATCCGGATATGATGGATGTGCTCCAATAGCTACATCATTTGCTATTGCCAAATCAATTGTTTTTTTGATTTCATCATCATTCCCTGCATGCACTCCACAAGAGATATTACACCAAGAGATATACGGCATGATTTCATGATCAAAACCAGCCTCTTCTCCTACATCGGCATTCCAAATATTTTTTTTCATTTTCCTACAAACTTTCAATTACTTTCCAAATACTTTTTGCTCCTAAAAAAACAGTTATCATCAGGATTAAAAAACCGAGTATATTTTGTTGGGTAGTATTGGTATATTTTCCTAATATTTTTTTACTGTTTACTACCCATAAAAGGAAGGCTGCGATAATCGGTAGCAATAGTCCATTTGTCACCTGAGCAAAGCGAATAATCTCAATGGATTTTATTCCCAATGAAGAAAACAACACACCTAATCCAAGAATAAACATCCAAACGAATCTAAAGCGTTTAGTCTTTAATCCTCCCTCCCATCCCAGGCATCCTTTTACCACATATGCCGCTGCCAAAGGAGCAGTTATTGCCGAGGTAATCCCTGCTGCAAATAGTCCCAATGACAATACATATTTTGCCATTTTACCAAAAACTGGTTCTAAGCTTTTCGCTAAATCCGCCGCGTTATGAATCTCTGTTTGCTGTATGGAAGCTCCAGCTACAATAATTGCCATCGATACGAGTCCTCCCAAAATAACTGCAATCATTGTATCTTTTCTGGCACTTGATAAATCACTGGCACTCTGCCATTTTTCTTTAACTAAAGAAGCATGTAAAAACAAATTATAGGGTACCACCGTGGTTCCTACCAAACCAATAACGGTTACAATTTTATCTGCGGATAAACTTGGAACAAACCCTTTTACCAAAAGAGAAAGATCTGGTTTCGTGGCTATTGCAGTAAGAATAAATGCCAAACTCATAAAAAGCACTAAACCTATCAAACTTCTTTCCAGTACTTTATAATTTCCTATATAAAGTAAAGCAAACGCCAATACTCCTATTAACAGACTCTGGTAATTTAGTTGCAAACCTGCAACGTCTATCACAGGGTTGCCCAATATTGTAGATAAACCTAGTACTCCTCCACTAATATTCCCTGCTTCATATGCTGCATTCCCAATAAAGATCGCAGATAGGATAATTCCTATAAGCCCCCACCTTATAACCTTATTCGGAAATTGAGATTGGATTACTTCACTCAGTCCTTTTTGGGTAATAATTCCCAATCGTGCTGCCATTTCCTGTAGTACAATACAAGCTACAATAGACAGTACCAATGCCCATAATAAGGAATACCCAAAGGTTACCCCTGCTAAGGTACATACTGTTACGGTACCTGGTCCTATAAAGGCTGCTGTTACCAATGTTCCCGGTCCTATATTCGAAAGCCATTTTTTCATCTGTTTGTTTTTATTGTTTTACCCCTCAACCAGAGCCTGTTTATACACTTTTCAGTTCGTATTCTCTACATTGCAATGGAATGGGATCAGCTGTTAATGCTATAGTTCTATATGATAACACATATATTTTACTACTATCCATGATAGTAGTATCCATACTGTCATAGATTGGTATCAAGTGTTTTTATCTCCCTGAGCAGAAGTAATACTTCTTCTTTTGCTGAAACCTTCTGTTGATTAATCCTTATTCTGTAGCTTTAGCGGTATTTGAAGCCCCCAATGCATAGATAGCAAATGAGCCTAACCAATGCCCTCCTTCATAACTATCCCCTACCAGATTCGGCAAGGAATACGAGACATGTTGATTAGCGATTTTTATAAGGTGCGTATAATCTTCCGGATATTGGTCTGCCAACCCATATAGTACCCAGGCTCTGCTAAAATTAAGCCCATCCAGATGTACTAGTTTCCCATCGTTTCTATCTGATACTTCTCCGGTTTCTAATCGAAAGCTTTTTGCTTGCAGATCGGGAATAAATGAACCAATCCATTTTTCGAATTCCTCTTTATTCAACACCCTGCGCATGATATCAATTTCTTCCAGACAGGGGGATAAAAAGTCGTACCCTCCTGGTTCCCAACTCAAGGGACATCCCTGATCGTTTTTATAAAACTCAATGGCTTTTGTCCGGATACTATTTATAAGTGCTTTATGATTTACGGCTATTGCATAATCCCAGGCAAAAGAAAGCCCAAAAGCTGTATTTGGGTGCTCTCCTACTCGGATTGCATATCTGAGCTTAGGCAAAAAATCAATATAGCGCTGCGCGATTAAGTCTGTCAGTGGCTGGAGATTCTCTTCCAGTGTTCTGGCCAAAGGATCCTCCCAGGTATGAAGTTCCTCTGCTAATTTAAGCAACCATGCCCACCCATATGTTCTTTCGTAAGAAGTATTGTGTTTTCCGTGAAAATACGCAACCTCTGCGGCTATATGTTCTCTTGTAATAGTTGTCGCCAATAGCTTTCTGGCTTCTTCGCTTTTGGCTATCTGTGGAAATTCTTTCAAGATTTTTACCAGAGACCAATGGCCATGAACAGAAGAATGCCAATCAAAACATCCGTAAAAAGCAGGATGTAATACAGAAGGTTCCTGAATGTCCTTCTTACCTCCTATAACTTGATTTAATTTATTCGGATATTCTGTCTGGATACATGCCAGTGGTAGTGCTATAAGTTTACTTGCCTGTTCCTGTGTTAGTTTTAATGCTTCTGCTGGGGGTTCCGGTTTTTTTTGATCTTTTAGCGGATCTTTGGAAACTTCTGTTGTATCAGTCGTAGTTGTAGTTTCACTTTTCTGGTTACACCCTATAATAAAAAGGGAACAGAGTAAAAAAAGAAAGTGTTTCATTATCAGGTATTTTAAAAATATGTGTATTCAATATTTTTAAAAGTATTGATTTGTATGAAGTAACTTCCGATTTTGTTAATAACATAAAAGAATAGTTCATAAACTCTTAAATACTTATCATTTTTCCTTCTTTCAAATATTCTTTTTTGATTCCTTCCAGCATAGTTTTTAATGAAATTTCCCGCTTATCCATCGCAATTGTTTTGAGACATACATACTGTATAATATTGACAATATTGGCTCCTGTAACTTCGTATTTTTTTGCAATCTCCTGGAGGGAGCAGTCCGATTCAAAAGTAACCTGTACCGGAATGTTTTTCTTCCATAGTGTATAACGTTCTTTATATCCTGGATTTTCAAACTCTACAATAGATTGAAACCGGCGGGTAAAAGCGGTGTCTATATTGTTTTTGAAATTAGAAGCCAGAATAACGAGTCCCGGATGGGCTTCGATACGTTGTAACAGATAGGAAACTTCTTGATTTGCATACTTGTCATGTGCATCTCTTACATTAGTTCTTTTTCCAAAAATAGCATCTGCCTCATCAAAAAATAAAATCCAGGATTTGTTTTTAGCTTTGTCAAAAAGTCTGGACAAGTTCTTTTCGGTTTCTCCTATATATTTAGACACAACCATAGACAGGTCAATTCGGTATACTGGTTTTTTTGTGTACTTCCCTAATAAAGTAGCAGTTAATGTCTTCCCTGTACCCGGAGGACCAGAAAACAAAATTCGATACCCTGGTTTTATGGATCGCTTCATTCCCCATTCATTCAATAATGTATGATGATATCGCAACCATATTTCGATCTCTTTTACCTGTGTCAATGTTTTTGAGCTCAATACCAGGTCTTCCCATTCTAGTGTAGTATCAATCTTCTCTGCCGGGAATTCTTTTCCTGTTTTGGGCTGATAGCTTCTGTTAGTCGTCAATAATGCGAGGAACTCTTCTTCTATAATGATTTTTCCACTCATTACGGGTTCTCCTGCCGGTACAGTCTCCAGATACAGTACCCCTTCCTGAGCAAAAAAATGATCTGGAGAGAAGTATGCACTCACCAGAATTCGCCCCTCAATTTCTTTACCTGCCAATAGAAACTGTATCGTTTCTCCCGTAGGAAGAATTCCCCGATGATTTTTCCCTTTTACCCCTCCTAAATCCGGTAATTCTCCTCCTGAGGGAAAAAAGTCACTGATAATATTGTGTATAAACCCTGGAGAGACATGAGGAACCAATCCTATTAATAAAACAATAATTTCTGCTGTTGGGAGTTCTTTGTCGGCAATCCAGGAAAGTAACGGTTCCCTGGTATGTTCCCCTGGATTCCATATAGGATACCCTGCTGCTGAGCCTGAAAATTCTTTTTGAAATCGATAATTAATTACTTCTTTCAGAAAGGAAAGTGCATATTCCCAGCCGCTATGGGTTGTTACCCTGGTTTGTATAGATTTTGATGTATGAGTGCTCATGAAATGAGGTATTAACGCTTCGGGAATACCCCTAAAGCCAAAAGTTTATTTTAAATAAAAGTATCCAATGAAAACACATCTAATCTCGACTTTTGCAGATTTCTTGTTCTCTTCATCACTGCAATTCCATTTCTGGAGCCTTGATAGTTTGTATTTCCTTCAATTGTTTCCAGTACTGCTCCTTTGCAACTCACAATAATACCTGTATGTATCCAGTCATATTTTGATCGCTGTAAGAGAAAGAGATCTCCTGGTTTCACTAAATCCGGATCCTTCCGGAGGGTTTGATAGCGATAAAGAACCCTTTTTGCAAACCTGTATTACCAACCGTATCACAACTATACGTCAACGGCATCATCGTTCTAAAATCTTTCCCTAGATGACTCCATACCTGATCTATTATAGTCTGCACAAATCCCATACACCAATACCAGAGATTACCTTCATTACCATCCATATAACTTCGTACCCATGGTCCGCTATTGGACTCTTTGCGAATCTCTAATTCGAATGGGTAATTCATCAGATGATTATTTGCTGCTTCAATAAGTAGTCCTCTAACGGTATCTTCAAATAACGGTTTTTCGAAAGCTTCCTTGAGATTTAATGTCAATACATTAAACGTATGCTGATCGACATACCCGTTTTCTTCCATTTGATGTACCTGCTGAAAATTTTTAACTGCTTTTTCTGTTGCAGGACCAAAATCCCCATCAATAGCTGTGGCTGTTCCACTATTGGGGTTCCAAATAGAAAACAACGTCAGCCAGGATTGGATTTTCATCACTTCTTTATAATAATTATCCGATCCATTCCTTCGTTGTACGGATCGTAGTAATAATTCTTTTTTATACGCTTCTTTTTTCATGCTGACCAAGCTATTCTTTTCTAAAATTAATTGTAATTCTCGAGATTATCCGGAGGTAAAAAACGGTTAAAAAAGGGGTAAATACCTGTTTTTTGAAAAAACAGTAAACCACCTCGGAATACGCCTCAACGAATATACTTATGGATGATCAAGTACATTCTCATGCCTGTTCGGAACAAATTACCCCGCCCTGAACATCCTATACCGCGTTCGGAACAACCTGATATACCTCTTCAACGGCTACTAGCTTGTGCGAACCCCTCTTATATAAATCTTCAATAATACATAGGCTAATTTCAGTACAAAATAGTTCCTCTTAGTACTTCGGTATCTTTGCTCTTAAAATCCTGAGGAATGCTATTTTTAGAAACATCTACTAACTGAAATGAGGTGTTTTTTAGATATCCTAACATATGATTCATCCCAGCTTCTTTGATAAAGTTCCGTTTTAGAATTATTGTTTCCGGCAGGGATGTCATCGTATCAAATAAGGTGGTTATAAAACCATCTGCTAGGATATTTGATGATAAATTCAGGGATTGAACCCCTTCAAAAATTGACGCTTGTTCTAAGAGGGAATAATCTGAATCTGATATTCCGAGTTTTATTAGTTCTAAGTGTTTTAAATTAGGAAAAGAACAGGAATACAATAATGCTCTTAACGCTGGATTCAGTACCACATTTTGAATACGCAATGAATGAATATTTTTTAAAACCGATGAGTTTTTAAGTGCCAGTATTCCGCTTTTATTAAGCGTACTATCGTGAATTGTCAGCATATTGAGGTTTTCCAGATTCTCATTATGGGCAATTTTAATCAAATGTTCATTCCCTTTACTTTCTCTTTTATAAATAGAAACATGTTTGATCAACCGGGAAAACATTCCTTCACATTTCTGATCCAACACATATTTTGAATTAGAGTGCATTGATAAAACTGCTTCGTCCCAATGATCGATCTCTTTGCAGGTAATCTCAAAAAATATCTTTTCCTGTTCTGAATCTTTTAAAGAATCAAAAAATTCGAATATATAACGCCAACGCCTTGTTATAGGTTGTGCTGAAATCCGTAATAATTCATGGAGCAATGCGAATCGATCCTTAAAATTCATATTTGTTAAAAAATCAGCAGTCCGTAGATCCAGCAGATAATTATATCTATATATTTCCATTCTATTGTTCGTATCGTTCTATAATCTGTACAAAGGTGTTAAATTCTTCTTCGTTTAGGTCTTCCCGTAATAATAACCGCCCCTCTTCATCAGTCATCATCAAACCTGCTTGCTGTAATTCCTGCAATAGTTCACTGTATCGTTCCGGACTAAGCTGTTCTCTCACTTCATACAATCTATCTGACCCTGTTCTATTCCGATCTTGTTCTGGGGTTGGTGGAGTTCTCAGTACCACATCAAATATTTCTTCCTGATCATATCCTTCAATAGTACTAAATTCCGTATGTGCCAGGTCAGCAAATGAAATAAGACGATCGATTCCCGAGGATCTTCCCCAGATTCTCCCTTTATCAATAAAATCAGGTTCATCTTTCTCCGGAGCAAAATTAATTGCCCATTTTGATAACGGTGGAGCTACTAAAAATGCATCTACATCAAAATTATCAGGATTAAACCGCACAAATTGTTTTGATGGACTTTTAAATCCTCTGGCTAAACTCCCGATATAATCAATATCACTAATGCTTCCGCTCAGGTCTACATTCGGGTGTCTTCCTTGTTCCTGTCCTATCCAGGATTCTAATGCTGCTTTGGCAGGAGGCCAGATTCTGGACAACACTCTGTTTACTGCCAAAATAGTAGCTCTCCAGGCTGCTCTCCATAGAACAGTTCCTTCCTGATGAACTCTTTCTATGATTTCTTCAATACTTTCCTGACTTCCGCTTCTGGTTTTATACCATTGTGCTATCTCCTGAACCATTTGATCAATTCTCTCTTCATAGTCTTGCAAAATCCCTTCTTCGAACCGCCTGCGTTCTCCTTCAGGATCTCTGTTATCAATATCTCTAAATCTCTTTTTAAACTCTTTTGTTTCTTCTTTGATCGCAGACATCCATTCGGTTCTTCTTTCTTCTACCTGGAATGTTTGTGTAAACTCTCCAAACCAATCCTGATGATAGGTAGCAATATAGGTATTCCAGCTATCTAATCGGTTATAGGATTGCCTGAAGCGTTCCATAATAGGAGCATCATCGGGAAAACGATGTCCTTCCAGAGGACCATCGGGATCAAATTCTAAATCCCGGTCTCTATTTCCAAAACGTTCTATTACCCTATTATAAAGATCATCGCAAAACTCTGGGGGTAATTCGTGCCTGTCACATCGCTCCAGGTCTTGTTGTTCATCGCCACTTGGGGTAGCTCCTCCTCCACTCAACGAGCAATCTGGAGTAAAAATTGTCAACCTAAAGGTCGTATAACAGCTTTCAGGAATTGCAGTATGGTTATTATAATGACGATACGGATAATTCACGCCATAAATCACTGAGGTGGTATGTCTCTCATTGAACTGACCTGTATCAATAAAAAGTGCTGCATCACTCCCACTGACAATAGTTACGTATTGAATCGCTGGTTCCGGAACTCCTGTAGCTGCATGTGCTTCTGCACTACAATTAGTCAGGTAATCTGTCCATCGGTCATATCCCGGAACAACGGTGAACTCTCCACTAACTGGTGCTGCACTATAGTGATAAAAGTCTCCCCCAGGAATTCCAATCACCTCATCACTACCAAATGGTGGCCCTCCTGTATATCCTTCACAATCCGGAGTATTTCCAGGTTGGGTTCCGCCATGTCCTGGACCTGTTCCTCCTCCTGATATCTTTCTTGCTGTATCTGCAAAATACATTTTCCCATCATATGGAGGTAAGCCTGCTACCCAGGCAAAACAATTTCCTGCCGGATAATCACAGGTACACTCAATATTCGCTGCCATATGCCAAGGCATAATGATCGCCCATTTGCCAATCTCTCCTTTTTTATCAGCAGCCCAGTCAAAGGCAGCATCATGTTCTCTACAACCTTCATGGGTATCACAATCCTGAAAATTAGTGTATTCCCAGGTTTCTCCGCTTACCGGGTCCGTATACCTATATGTGCTATGTGAGGTACAAGTTTCACAATCAGGACCACATGCCCCTCTACATTCTGCTCCACTAGCTCTTCCTGGCGGCGTCTTTTCATAGACTTCCAACGGTCCTGTCAATCTACTTCCCGGTCCATAACTTCCGGTATCACTCCATACACCTCCATTCTGTGACGGCAATAGATGTAAGGCTTCTAACAACTTGCATAACTTATCTTTTATCGGACAATCATCTGAAAATCCTTTTCTACTCAAAATAAGATCAAATTGATCAAAAGGAAAGCGCCCCAAACTTGCTGATGCATATGCATAAGCACTTGAACTAGGACCAATTACTATTCCTGCTGCAATATTAAAGAATGCTCCGATATCTCCATGCCATGCAAGAGGTTCCCAATACAATCTACAGAAATTCTCTCCTAAAATATTCATCTGCCCATAGGCACCTAAAAACAAATCTCCTGCTAATCCCAAATTAAGCTGCTCAAAGGCTCCTGCGATAAAGGAACCTCCGCTATAACCTATGTTACCCCCAATTTCTATTTCTCCAATACCTATGGCTCTTCCTAATCCTGCAATTCCCCCTTCTAATCCTATAAGAGGGATCTCTATAGGAACGGGGACTCCTCCTACTACAATAACTCCTATATAAGACAACTCTCCTAATAGACCAGCTCTTGCTTCTGCCCCTACCGATACTGCGGCTGTGGCACTTACACTTCCCCTGGCAGTATAATTTCCACTAAGCGGATTAATCACTAATTGTGCTCCTTCTAGGCAGAAAGGTCCTAATTGTAAGTTCATTGCCGGATCAAACACCCCTTTTACCCCTATTTCCCCTGTCAGTACTCCCGGACCAATTGGAATTCCAAAAATCGGAACTTTTGCTTCTCCTTCCTGTGCGTCAATATCTATATCAAAATCTTCTGCTTCAATCGGGCAAATCTTGGGAAAAGTGATGATCAAGCCTCCAGATGTAATCATAATAACTCCTCCCAGAGATTCTACTAATCGACGCGCTACTTCCCCAGCTGATGAATATAACCAATCCAATCCGGCATATAAATAGTCCATGCCGGTATAAGCATACTCTGTAACAGTCTCATACGCCTCCAACACATCATCATTGATCCCCAGTGTTTCTCCTACTTCATATATTCCATCTGCAACTGCATCTACTGTATCATCATACAAACCGGATACTGTATCCAAACCATCCTCTACGAAATCAGGCACCCCAAATTCCGGTAATTCGAATCGCTGAATAGTATCAGCACTACTTGCTCCCTGCTGTATTGTATGCGTTAATTCATGCGCTAGTAAATGTTTTCCACTGGTCGTATCTGGATTATATTTCCCTTCATTAAAATAGATGTCATTACCATTGGTAAAAGCCTGTGCTCCTAATTCCTTATTCATTTCTATAGCAGTACTATCTGTATGAATATTAACATTACTGAAATCAGCTCCAAAGCCTGACTCCATCTCCTCTTGTGTTTTTTTATCCAGTTTACCTCCCTTCCCCTTTGTATTATTCAGGCGGGATTCCAGACTATTTTCGGATTGAAGTGCTCCCAGTGCATTGCTAACAATAACATTCGGGTCCGTGGTGACCAACTCCTGCCGCTGGACAGGTGCTTTTTCCTCACAGTCACATTTCTTCTGAATAGGCATTAGTTTCTGACTTTCTATCTCATAAGATTTATTTGTCTCAACAATATTCGTTTCTTCTTGTTTCTGAACAGTTTCTTCTTTCTCACAGGCTTCACATTTTTTTTGAATAAGTGCTTCTTCCTCTTCTCCTTTATTTTGAACCACAGGAGGAGGGATGATTTCCTTTTTCTGTACTTGCTCCTGTTCACAAGCTTCACATTTTTCTTGTATGATTTCTTCTTCTGTTTCTTTTAGCTGAATTCCTGTGGTTATAGAAGCAGCCAGGGGTTTTTCCTGTATCTGTTCTTCTCTTGATTGTATCGTTGGTACAGGGCTAAAAAAAGGGGGGCTTTGCTGATTGCTTTTTGCTACTATCTGATCTGCCATGTGATCTGCTTCTACCTCATACTTGTCTCCTGATTTACCTACACTCAATTTGGGTTGGATAAACGGTGTTTCTTTTTCTCCCAGTACGTGAGTTGGACGCTGGTGTCCTGCTGTTGTGGATGTATGTGAAGTAGCTTTAAACATATATTAAATGTATTAGGCTCACAGGATGAGCATATTATTATGGCATACTGAAGACTAAACCATTCCCTCTATAATTGGGGTTTTCATCCTTCGAGACTTGTTGTGTTCATTTTCTCTATAACGCTTCATATATTCATAGTTTAGTCATTTATTTACTGCTTTCTGTTTCCAATAACTGGTATAAAAATCAACTGCTTTGACAAGGGGGACTACGATCCCTTTCTTAGCTATTTCCTGCTGATATGCATGACTATCAGTAAAATACTCTATCTTTTTTTCGGGGTAATCTATCACATACCATGCTTTTGTCATTTTACTATCCAGGTATACACTCGATACATATCCTACCAGTATAGAATCTGTTATTCCAACTGCTTCTACATGCATTCTTTTCACTCCTTTTTTAAAAGAGTTGACAGCCAGAAACCAACTGTCTTCATCCGCAGATATTAACTCTATAGGTTCTAATAAAGGAACCCTGTAGAGATCGTTTATCTTTCTGGTATCATAAAAATGATTGGTATTGGTTTGCTTATTCATACAACTACTTAGTATTAGGGTTGTTAGTATTATTCGTTTGAAAATGTTTCTGTCCATTCTGCACGTGTTTGTAGGTTAAGGTTTCCTCCTGCTAATGTATGATAGAGGAATCCTGTAACTTCTGAAATATTATTATAGGCTTCTGAGCGACCTTCTGAAGGACTGAGGTCTAATCTATCATTGAGGTGATAGGTTATTCGTACAGCTCCATCCGGACTTACTTCTGCCCAGTAACGAACTGTCGCATTCCTAAGTGCCCAGGTGAGTTCATTTCCTGCAACTTGCCAGGTTTCGCGATGTAGTAACGGATTATCATCTCCCGTACTGGACCAACTCTCATTACTGGAAGTCCAACGGTTTCCTCCAAACCCTACAAGTTCTCTACCTGTGATATAAAATGCTGTTTCTCCATATCGTTCATCTTGTCGCACTGCCTGTAAAATTTCCTGTTGCGTAGCCAACATATCAGGGTCTGTTCTTATTTTTTCCAAAATCTGTCCCCCCAGGTTTACAACATTGTAGTTTAGTAGTGACATTGCTCCCAATTCAGGTAAACTGTTAGCTGTTGCCATAGAGAGCTCCTGCTCTGGAATGACTCCTTGAGTTTCATCTCCAAAAGTCCATCCGGTGGCTCCTCTTACTTCGGGATAGCTATTAAAGGAATCGAAATCACTGATTCTTTGATTTGCATCATTGGCAACCTGATCAAAATCGACTAATTCCTGACTGACATATCCCGTCTTTCGTTCCCCATTGAACATAAAACTTACATACAGCCAATTTCCCACATTTGATTTCACCTCTACTTTTGTTCCTCTTGGAATGTTCATTATAAAGTCTGTATGTCTTGGTTGTCCCCGCAAAGAAGCGCTCCATGTATTAGCAATAATCCCAGACCAGGGATACGTATCCTGCATATGTCGCTGAACCTTCTGTTGTACCATTCCTTTTTGTTGGAGGGTATGGGTTAGTTCGTGTGCCAGCAGATGCTTTCCTTTTTTAGTTTCTGGATTGTAGTTCCCCGTATTAAAATAGATATCATTGCCATGTGTAAATGCTTGCGCCCCGATCTCCTGATTCATTTGAGCAGCTTTGTTATCTGTATGAATTTGTACCTGACTAAAATCTGCTCCAAAACCAGCTTCCATTTCTGATCGTGTCTTATTCTCTAATTTTTGTCCTCCCATTCCCTTATTTAAACGGCTTTCCAAACCGGGAGTCCCTTGTGATGGCTGATCTGATTTTGCCTGGATCTCCTGTTCTTCTTCTTTCCGTTGTATCGCTGCTTCCTCCTCACAGTCGGTATATTTTGCCTGAACTGTTTCCTCCTCTACCGGCATTTCTTTTTTCTGTACCACGGCTGGCTCCGAAGATTTATTGACAATGGTATCTGCCATTTGATCAGCTTCTACTTCATAAGCATCTCCAGGAGTTCCTATAGTCAACTTAGGTTGTATTTTAGGTCCTATAAAAGGAGTATTGCTTCCTTTTTTGTTTTTTTTATGTTGTTTTAGAAATCTCATCGCTTATTATTTTACTCACTAAGTGAGATGTAAATGCTCCGATACTTGTTTCGAAATATTTTTTAGTAGTTTCCTTAGAATGCCTAGTGAACCTGTCCCTAATTTGTTTACCATTCCACAAAAATTAACTTATCAATCCACGGAAGCCTGATGATTGAACGGTTCCACGGTAACTTGTCTAATAAAATATCCTGCGCTTTTCTCTCTACTATCAGTCTGTATTTATCACTGGTATCTAATATCAATTTTCCATTTCGTTGAATAAATCCTTCTCTTAATCCATCTACAGAAGTGCTTTTCAATACCCCCCAATGCGAAATCACACTTTTGATTAGCGCATCGGCTTCTCTTTTCATTTCCTCCGGAATCACTAATTCCCTTTTGATAGGAGTGTTCACACAGAAACCACATAAAAACTTAGCCAGTAGCATCTCACTTTCCAAAACCTGTTCTTTTCCAGTGGCTAGGTAATGTAACAGATGTACTGCCAGACTTTTTTCTTTATCAGCTATCACAGGGGCTTTCTCATGAATGATGCCCGTAGCTCTGAAAAGAGATTCTATAAATGGGTGTACTAATACCAACCCTGCTGTAGCTGTATACCATACCACATTCGTAACTGTATTATCCGGTTGAGAAGGAAATTCACTCCTCATTTCCGACCTGTTTTTCTCCTGCAACATATTCCTCTTCTTCGTTTGTCTTACTGCAACCTCTGGAACATGAGAAACTGTTATCTTCCTGATAGAAGTAGTTTCTAACTCAAATTGTTTTTGCAGCTTGTTTTGGTAGCTGCTTTCTATAGCCGTTATTTCTTCTTCTATTCTTTTAACAACATTGTGTTCTCTAAATAATGTTGTTACAATTTCCTTGATTTCTGATAGGGTACATGGTTCGTTTCTACTTGACAAAAAGTGATGTATTTGTGAGATATCCTTAAGAGGGAAACAAGACAATATTACTTCTTCCGCTACAGCTGATGTAGCTGTATTATATTTCCTTATTCCGATAAATACTTCCGTTACCTTTTGTTTATACTCCTTTATGATATTACTGGCAATATCCTTTCTTATAGAAGTAGTTACAGAGGAACCTTCTAATTGTTTTTTTATTTTGGTGAAGAGTTCGCTCTTAGTTAAATGTATTACTTTCCCCTCTCCCAAAGCATTCACAACTTCCTGAAGTAATGCTTCTTTACCTGCTTTCTTCTTGTGCCAAAACACCTGATAGCGTTCCCAAAAGCGTTTTAAAGGAGATCCTGATGCTGTCTCATAAAGATGTTCTGCCAATAATGCCTCTATAAAATCTTTTTGCCATTGAGTTGTAACAAAGGTGTTTTTTATAGCTGAATAAAACGTGGTTGTCAACTGAGGAGAAAGTTGTAACACTCCGGATAGCAGCTTCCATTTTTCCTGTATTGAAAGTTGATAATCCAGTCGTTTTCTCACAATATCGTCTTTCATCATTTGCTTTAGAATGTGCGCATCTTTTACTGAAAATCGCATAGCTGTCCAATATTTCTGATTCAGGAATTCCCCTTTTTCAGAATGGTCCCACCAGGGAGTCCTTCCTGTTTTTAAAAAGAAAAACAAAGCATCTTTTTTTGTGTCTTTTATAGAAATCTCAAGCTTTCTTTTTTCTTGTATGCCTTCATTTTTCATTGTTTGTAATCGTTGTCCTAATGCTTTTACAAGCTGCAACTGGCACTGCATAGTATCCCGAATTGCTACCTTTTCGAGTACTAGTTGTACTGTATCAAATCTCATAACTCCCTTGACAGTGCTCCCCATACTATCCAAATAAGTCTGTACTGCCGGAATTAGCTGCTCTTTGACCAATACATCGACTTCCTTCTGAAGCACATATGCTCTGGATGCCTCTGATGTGGTTACCTCTACAACTAATTTCTGTATGATATGAGTCGATGGATTCATTCTTTTCCTTTTAGTATATCCAGTACTTTCTTCATTGTCACACGACTTGTAATTGCCTTGAAAAAGGTGTCCATTTTAATGGTTCCCGATGGTCTGAATACAGGATTCGCTCTCAACGCAGTCATAGGTGTATTGGTAGAAATAATGTCTAATTTTCGCAATAATGCAGCTATCGTATTTTCGACCTCTTTAAGGTCTACATCTGCACATTGAGTAACCATAGTAGCTAATCTGTACAGCAGCTCCATAGCGGATTTAAAAAAGTTTTTATCCTGTGTTGTTTTTATCGTATCGGTTGTCCAGTCTCCATCTGCCGCCAAAAAGGTATTAAATCGATCTATAGCTGTAGTACTATTGACTGGTTCATAGAGGTTCTGATTTTCTTCTCTGGAAAAAAATGCATACTCTTCTACAATGCGATTCACCAATTGTTTCAATATCGGATTGGTACTGGTCAACTGTCCGTCTTTTACCATTTTTTGAAGAAGCTGATGCATTAGCCGCACCATCCCGAATTGGTTTTCTTCACAACTTATTTTATGTATATCGATCACTTCTGTAATTACCTGATCACACACTACATTTGTTCCTGCACTACTTCCTACAGTTAGAGTGAGTTCTACAAAAGCTGCAGGAATTTCTTCTCTACTCCAGCTAACCACATGATTCCTAATCACTAAACCACTAGCGTCCAACACATTGTTGTTTCCATCTCTTAAAACGATATCCCAGTGATATGTCCAGTTTGCCTCTGGAGGTGTAGTTGCAGCGATGACAAAACTGGCTGCATTAGCCGTATAAAAAACAGTTGCATCTGGTATCGAATGCACTGTCACGGATACTCCTGAGGGATTTCCATCTACTGTAAAATTAACAGTGCCAGTACTGGCTGTTGACGGTACAAAGCCTTGTTGACCGTTTCGGGTTACAACGCCTTCCCCATCAATAGTGACCGTACTCCCATCTGGAGTGATGGTAAACGGATAGAACCGCTTATCGTCCTCACAGAAATCTTCTTCTGATAATGAGATTACTACTGAATCTTCTCTAAGTACCTGCACAGGAATTTTGACATTGAGAAGAGGGGCTATTATACAAGGGACTCCTGTTACCTCCAGATCGACAGCCAGACTTATCTGACTGGCAGTTTGGGTTTCTAATCCTGTAAATGTATGAGTAATCTGTTTCCCTTTTTTCGGATTAGCGGTTCCTACATTCCAGGAATATTCAAATAAATCCTCATTAAAATCATTATTATTACTGATACCGAGATCTACTGTTACTTCTGTATCTCCTTGTTGTACTACCAGTGGGTTGGGTGAAAACTTTATACCAACTTCTGGTTTCTTCCGTACGGTTAATTTTGCACTTACAGTTTCTCCTGCTACTGTAAAACCGATTTCCTGATCAAAGGTTATAAAATTAGATGGATGAATTAAGATATCCGTTCCATCTATAGTGATCTCTGTGATCGGATCTGCTATAGCAATGGTTGCTTCTGCCGGACTAGGGATTGTTCCTATTACACGAGGTTCAGAGGTGCTTGTGTCTAAACATATTTCGGTTTCCAAAAGTGTTAAATCTACTGCTATAGGCCCCTCAAAATTGATCTGAGTACTTGCTTCCATCGTACAGATCCCATTCGTCATTTCCAGATGAGTGGTCATGCTATTCGATTCATTAACCGGAAGCGAAAACTCTTTGGTTAATATTCCATCTGAATTAGGTGATTCAGTACTACTCTCTTCATTTCCAAAGGTCCATCTATAGGCAATCGTCTCACCTAACTGATCTCCGGAAAGAGTATAGATAACTCTTGCCCGGCTTCTTATTTCATCTAAATATTGTACGGTATGTGATAATCCTGTGGTTGGTTTCTTATATACTTTTATCACACAATCAGTTACCTGATCATTCACGGTAAACGTAATTTCTTTTCCATATAAACCAGGGCTTACCAAAGTCGGATCAAAAACAAACTTAGCATCATCATTTCTTCGTACACCTCCATTCTCCCCCAAAGATACTACTGCTTTGACAATACCTTCAGTAGGTTGTACTTCGAATAAAAGAGGTTGAGTATCTTCATCAAGGCATACATGTGCTGCCGGTAATCTCAGGGATACAGGAGGAGCCGGAACAATAAAGTTAACAGGGCTGCAGTCACTACAGCACAGATAAGGCAATGAAAAATCTGCCACGACTGTATTTGCTGCAATATCATAATAAGGAGCTATGGTAACATCCTCTATACGTCCTACTATATTGTGTAGTGTTCTTGCTACCTCTTCTTTTGTCAATGCATTATTAGATAAGGTATTGATACGAGTCACCATTTCTTCTACTTCTCTAGCTACACTGGCTTTTGTTCGGGTTTCTTCTGCCCGCAATAATGGTCTCGGATATTTTTTTCTCTTTTCTTTTCCTTTATACACTAATACAAATGTTCCTCCTGGCACTACACCTCCGGTATGTTCTAAACCGGGATGTCTTTCGATAAACTTAGCGAGTGACTTGCTTTCTAATATTTTAAGTTTTCGTTTTTCTATTTCTTTTCTTAGCACATTAATCTTTTCTGCAGCACAACAGTTAAGCGTTAACTGATCCAGCAATAATGTTACTCTTGATTCATACCCTTTTCGTTTGTAAACAGTATTCTTTTTGTGTAATGCTGTATGTAATCTTTTTTGGTAGTTTTCTACCAAATCACATAATTCTTTGGTCGCTTTTGCAAACTGACGGAGCCTGCTTTCACTGATTTCCGAAACATCGGTAGGAATGGCTTTTTCTACTGCATCAACATATACAATTAGTCGATATGGGTATACAATGGATACTGCCTTTGTATCCTCATCTAATTGCTGAATCTCTGCCATATTTTTTACTTTGTCATCAATTGCTTTGACAATAGTTTCTGCTTCTCTGTCAGGATGCTTCTTTATCGCTTCTTTAATCATACTTCCTAATACTGTTTCTGAAGTATTCAAAGCATTTTCTACAATACGCAAAGGAGTATAAACCTTTCTTTTATACACATTACCAAGGGTCTTTTTTTCTAATTGATTTCCCAGGTGACTGTTTCGGGATATGGTTTCCGATGCTTCTATAACCGGAGATACTGTTTCTGCTGCTACCGTCTCAGAGGCAATTCCTGCTGCCATATAATGTGTATTTTTCCAGGGAGGTCTGTTCTGAAAACTCGAAAAGAAAAGGGCTATATCTTTATACAAACACTCTTGCTCCTTTAACCAGGCTTGAAGGATCACATTTAGGTCTTCGAAATGGCATTTAAAATCTGTTATATCCATCCCCTCCAGAGTTTCATCAATACTCAATACCTTAATATCAAATGCCAAACCTTTTTGAACTTTCAGGTCGGTTATTTCTCGTAGTGCTGATGCATAATCTTTTCCCAAATGACCTTCGATTCTATAAAAGTTATGTTTCTCCAGAGTATAATCCAGAGGGTTGCGTATCTTATCCAAAGAGGATAAAAACTGAGGGGAATAGGCTAGATTATATCCTTCTTTGAACTGACGGGTTTTGTTATAATCCCAATATTTGATGAGTTCTTTCGTCGTTTGGTAGTAATAAGGAATGGCACGTTCTCCCAAAGCACTATTGCCGATGCTGGATGGCGTAATTTTTATCTGCTCTACACTATGTATCATATAGGCTTTCATCATTTGATGAATTCTATTAAGTAAGCTTTTTAGTTGTTGTAATCGATGTACCCCATCTGGTATTATCGCTGCCGGATAGAACGAATGCCGATACAGGGAATAAGCTTTTTCCTGTACGAGTTCACCTAAGACGATATGCTTAGGAAATGCCGTTTCGGCTGTACAGCATCCTAGTCGCAAATCGAATAATTGCTGCTTAATTTCTTCATAGGTCATCTCCAAATCTCTAAGTAAATCATAACGATATTGAATATCGAGTGGTAATTGCTTATACGAGAAGGTATACAGATGGGTAAACGCTGTCTCTATTTCATTTTTTTTGGTTACGGCATCTTCTATTTGCAGCAGTGCATCAAAATCTGTGAACAGGCTTTTTATTCCATTTCTCAATGCGGATAAAGTTGCTGGTGCTTCATTCATTACCCGGGCATATGCTGCAACCAGCTGACTGTATTTTTTCGTGTTTAATTGACTGAGAATAACTCTTTTTACAGCTGCTTCCGGGAGGTTTAGAAATTGCTCCATCGTATGGTGTTTCGAAAAAACAGTATCTGCTGCGTGCAAGGCATTCACTTCTTCCGGATTGAGTAGCAGTATCCGAATATTGGCAATATGCTCTTCTCCCTGTGTATCACAATTTGTGGAAGTACAAGGCGTTTCTTCTTTTTTGTAATTTTCCAGGTATAACACCACTACTTTCCGTTCCAAATCTTCTAATGTACTAAGTGGCTGCAATTCTTCGGAAGAAGGTACTATTTCAATCAGGTTATCGATCCCCGAAAAACGTTCGTATGCCGCGTCTCTATCCTCAAAAGATTTAATGTGTGTATAGGTATTACCCATATATCGTATCAAATCCCCATCGGTAGTAACAGCACACCCTGGTGAAATTGTAATAGTTTCGCCCCCCTGATAAGCTACCTTCATTCCACATACAATTCCAACTCCACTTAAACAGACTCTGGTGAGTCTATGTTGATCCTCAAAATAGTCTATGATTGTATTTAACTGTGCTGCTGTTAACACCTGATCATCTACAAATGATCTGTAGGTGGTTGTGATTTCTTCTAATTTTAGTGTTGCCATGACTTCTGCTACTATTAAAGGTTGCCTATATTCGTTCTTCCTAATACGATCTTATTCCCTTTGGTTTCTGTCTCTTCATTATCACAATCGTGTAATCGCCCCGATTGATAAATAGTATGAACGGTATTGATTTGTGTTATCAAATCGTTGAGAGTCGATCGGTAATTTTCTATATCTTTTTTTGCTGTTATTGTATTCGTACAGGAAATTGCTTCTAAAAAAGCCTTATATCGTTCCTGAATATTCAACATATCATTTGCTTCATCAGCGACTAGTTTTGCCGGCTGTCCTATCCAACATATTTTCGCCATGACATGTGCGGGTAGTTCTTCTCTTATAAGCTGTTCTGCAAACTGCCTGAAATCTTTATTCCTAAATCTTCTGGTCCATCCGGGAAACAGAATTGTCACTCTGTATGAGTACGGATCGATCGGACTACAGGCAGTACAGTCAGCATCGATACAAACCGGCATAAAAAGTGTTGCCGGTGCATCAGGAGCTAACGACTCTTCTGTTTCGAACTGATCAAGATGATAACGATCCGGTCTCAACAGTATGTGTTCTATCATATACATCCCCTCATCTACACTTATTTCTTTTATTAACTCGATCAATGCATCTCTGGCTTCAATAGAAGCTTCTTTTGTTTCTGTAAATGCAATTCTCCTAGCGACAATTCTGTCTTCATCCGTACTATCTGTAACCTCGGGGTTTATAAGATTGAAATAGGTTTTATCCCCTCCTGCTGTTTTTTTAAACTCGAAGTTTTCTTGTTGCTGTGCCAAGTAATATGCCAGAAACAGCTCTTCATATGCCTGATTCAGATGATGATAGTGTTTACTGGATGACAGTAAAACCCCTGTGTCATTTTTAATCCGCCATCTATATTCTTTTAGATCATCGGTATCTTTCTCCTCGTATACTTCCAAAAATGCTGTTGTCAGATCTCTTCTGCTGTAGTCTTTTATTCCCAATAAACGAGCGATTCGTTTTTGAACTCCGGAGACATTGACCGTATCCCAAATCCCTGTATCCGTAGTAGAAACTTCAGGACAACAATAATTACTTCCCACTCCTCTTTCTCTGCTCAACACCTCATAATCTTGTAGAAAATGAAGCTTGGCACTGAGTATTTCATCATTGGATACTGTATTGTCCCCATACAGCATTTTCATTAGAAATGTATATTCACTAAAACGCTCTGCAAAACGGCTCAGTAAATGATCTAGTAATTCATTTCGCTTTTTATAAAACACCTCTTCGCCTGTTCCTACTCCTTTTACATCTCCCATGATAGCGATCAGTTCTTGTTCATAGGTAGCTGGCGTCTGTAATATGGAATCTCTATCAGCCAAATCCGTTACCGGCTGTGAAAAATACATCTGCTTGGCTGCTACTTTTTCTTCTTCCGAAAATATGGCAGCATCCAGGTACATCGCTTTTAATGTATCATCGATAGAGAGTAATGCTTTTGCTTTGGACAAATGTTTAAAATAATTCGCCAGTACCTGATCAAAAAATAACAGATAGGCCTTTAGCTGATTTGCTTTTGCTTCTCTGGTAACTGTTGCTTTTCCCGGTAATCCGATGGTTGAAATTCCGTAAGTATCTGGAAAGTCATTTTGAAAAGTTGTATAACTATCAGGGGCACTATAGGTTCCTTTGGGAAACGGAATATCTTCTATACTATGTTCTTGTTTTTTTGCTCGTTCTTCTTCCTGAAGCTGTTCTTGATAGTGAGCTACTTTTTCTTCATTAACTCCAATAGGTAATATTCCTTTTGTAAAATTAAACGTGCTTTTATCACAGCGGATCGGTTTATGCCAGGGGGTTATACAAATATTCCATTGATTTTCTCCTGTACTTCCATCGCAATTACTAATAGAGATATCTTTGATAATATGAACCCCTTCTATCTTCATAATCAATTGTACAATATCTGATAGACGTACTTCCCTTCTCAGATCTGCTGCGGCTAATTCCTTACTGTCAATAAATCCTCCTTTGACAGGAGTATTTTCCTTTTCCGGAAGCGGAGTCGGTCCTTCAAAAATTTGATCGGTAGTATACCCTTTATCCAACATTTGCTTCAGGGAATAAAAATCAACTGTTGGGGAAAAATAAGCGTCAATTGCCTGATATATCAATGCTAATACATATTCTTCATCTGCTGTCGGATGAAGATCGATATACGCACAAATAGCTATCGGGTGTGTTTCGATGACAGAGACCTCCACCAAATCTTCGCATAGATTTCTGTTTTGGTGATATATTTTCTTTACGGTATTTATTACCTGATCAGGCTCCTCTACCTCATCTTCCAAATCCAACAGAATGGTATTCAGTCCTTTTAGAATAAACGGATCATGTGTTATTTCAGTTTCTTCAAAAGGAGTGTATGATAAGGAGGCAGGATGTTCATCACAATTTACAAACACCTGTGTTTCACGGGCTGCGATCCAAGCATTTTTAACTCCCGGAATGTATAAAAACAACTTCCGATAATCTAAGGCAGTGATGGGTTTGGAAGGAAGAATATGAATCGCTGATAAAAACTGCTCATGCATGTTTTTCAGGTTATTTTCTTCTGTTGCAACCAAATCCTGTATAGGCATATTTATACGCTGTGACAGGTCTGTTATTGCATAGGCTAACATTTCTAAAATGGTAACCCCAGGATCATGGGCGTTATAATCTGTCCATAGGTCACTCCCCAGTTTCTCGATATACTCTATTCCTGTTTTTTTTAAAAATTCAAAATCCAGGTCATCTCCCGTATGTATCTGTTTTGCTATGGTTGTTGTCGTTTGCATCTTTTTTATTCTTGATTATACCGGGCATTCATGCTCCACTATACGTACCTGATGTTCTTGATATTTTACAGAGGTTAAAATCCCTTTGGGTGTTGTTGGGCTTACTTTTTTTACCGTTTCAAAAAGAAGGCTTCCATCTGCTGCTACCCCAACTTGTTTCTGTAACTGAAAATCTGTTATGTAATCCAGGTAGGATAGCTTTTCTATATAATTAATGACGCTGCTTTCATGTAATGTCACTCCAAAATCAATAGCAGCTGTTTCTTCAAAAGCCCATGGAGCAAAGAGCTTAGCAATATCTTTTTGTAATTGTATTGTATAATAAAATTCATCTTTTCCTTTATAGAATTTTGCCTTTAGGATCACTCTTACTTCTTCATATACCGGATTGATGACCGCAGCGGTCACATGCAATGTATTCAGCGTATTGATAAACTGCTGTATTTCATTTCGTTTCGCCTTACTAATTCTGGGTTTATAGGGATCGTATACATTTTTCTGAATACTATTAGGAATAACGACCAATGTAACTTCTCCCGGGGCTTTAAACGATTCCTGAGAGGTATGCCGTAAGCAGTTTACTCTATAGATATCCGGAAATGCTTCCAATATCAGATGTTCATAATCCCATTGACTAATTGCTCGGTTTTTATGCCGTAAACGTTCACTGATTCTTCGGTAAAAAGCGCGATCAGTTTCTTCTGGTTTCCCGTCAAATGAGTTAAAAGGTTGTGTTATTCCTTTGATCGTCACCAGACGCTCTGTTAATTTGCTAATTGTTTCTGCCGGTAATCCGTATGTCAAATGCTCCAGGCTATTTCCTTCTGGTGAAAAGACCGCCGTTGCTACTTGTGCCTGTATATCGATGAGTTGACTTATCGTATCATAATCTTTGGGGTTATCTACCCGAATCCAAAAATACCCTTCCGGGAATTTGGTATTTTCTTTTGTAGCCTCTTTCGGAATCGTAAGTGTAACAACACCTGTTTTCAAAAAATTATCTGTGGTATTACTCAAAACATACGAAGGATGTAGTGACAACCACTCATTATCACATAGTACAGACCATTCTAACTTTTCTTCTTCTTCGAATTCATTAGTGGTTTCCGGGTTTTCACTACCTTCCAATACCTGTACCAGTAATGACAACTGTTGTAGGTTTGTCCCGTTTTCTATGGCTATAAATAAACTCCCCTTTTTATAGGCAGGAACAAGCCGAATCACCTGGTTACTCAATGAAGCTACAGAATTTTCTTTTATCTCCTGAGTTTCTTCCGATATCCCAAAGGGATGTTCATGAAATAAGGTAACTTCCTGATCACTGCTACTCGCTGTAGCGCTATACCCTAATCGAAGCTGTTCGATCATAGGTGTATACGGAGCATTAGGAATAAGTACTTCCTGGCTAGATTCTTTGGACAGTGCTACTGAAAATATTCTTGGGTACATCTCATGTAGGAATGACTCATTAGAAGTAATCCGAATAAATCCTTTCTTGACACTGGCGGAGAACTGTTGTGGCGTACTTTTTCTTCGTAGTCTGTTTTTTTGAAACTTATTTTTTTTAGGTTCTTTCTGTACTTGTCCAAACTTATTTAGCGGATATACCCCCCACATCATATTTTCCATAAATAAAAGAGGCAAAGGTTCCTCAAACTGTATCGATGAATTGATGGTCCATTCGTCGGCAAATAGCTGCTGCCCCGCTGCTTCTTTCCATACCCCATTGTGTAATACCTTGATGTCTGTGGTAAAATGTTCTTTATTATCGACGATCCTGGTCAATTCTCCTTCTTGTAAATTTCCATTATCATCCAGTGTAAGAGTATAAAATGCTTTGCTAATCCGTTCTTCAAATTCGGTTCTATAAGCGGTATACAACTCTGAGAAATCATCCGGCAAGTCTTTCCACTGCGCTTTTATGCTAATCGATTCCCAGTTTTTATCCAATATCTCTGAGGCTCCAATAAAGAACCCGGCGTCTTTTTTGGGTTGTGGACCAAAAGGATAAAAAGGTTTGGATGCATCGAGCATTCCTAAATCATTTTCCAGAACTACGTCCTGAATTTCACTTACTGATACACTAATTGTAATTTGAGTAACCTTTGTTTTGGCAAACAACTGTTGGAAAACATAGCCTGCATTGGCTGTTGCCTGAGCGTTCACCAAAAACCGTACTACCGGATCTGTGGTTGTATACGGTTCTTCCAATATTGCTTTGTCATATCCTACAATGGCTTCTTTTCCTTCATCCAGTTCTATAACCAGCGTTAATACTCCTGCCTCGAAGCTTGAATCCGCTACAATAATAGTTCCCGGAATCCATTCTTTTTCTCCACTAAAAAATACTGCGACGGCATCTCCTATTGTAGTGATTGAAAAGGAATGTCCTGTGGGAATTTCTGAAAGGGTAATGACGATGGTAATTCTCCGCTTACCTTCTTTGAGTTGTAACACCGGAGAGGCTATCCCAAATCCCAATTTCGCAAACGGAAGGTCTGGATATACTGTCATCTGCTGGGTAGCTCCCCGGGTATCGGATGGGTATCCAAAGGGCCACCACCGGATATCATCATCCGGAAAGTCTCCCCCTATTCCATCATACGAGTTTGCTATACCTGCTTGCCGAATTCCACTTCCTTCATCATGGTACACCGTTCGAACCTCTGCAACCTTCATATCATTGATCACCCGCTCTTCCTCCGTTATATAAATTCGCTTTTCTCCTGTACTATCTTTTCCTCCATCTGCTGGAGTAGCTTTCGGTATTTGGGCAGTAGTTATCTTTTTTGCTAACTCGAATAACAGGTGTACTTTATCGGGTTTTGCTTCTTTGTTACGAAGTTGTAATACCTCTTTGTAATAAAAATCCAAATGGCGTTTGGTAATCCCGTTTAAACGCTGTTGACTATACGAAGTCAGCTTCAGAAAGGCTGCAAATAAAGTAAGATGTGGAGTAATGTCGGCTGAATCAGCAGTTCCTTCCTCTATTTCCTGTATTTTTGACACAAAGGTTTTTATTTCTTCTTCATTAAGAAAAAAAGCTTCCCAATCTCCAACGACTTCATTGGTGGCTGTATCATAATATTTTAACTGTTTGGAAAAGGAGAATGCAAAGCGCATCCAGTCTTCTACAGTGAGTTCATGCAATGTTACCTGATCCGGATCCAACATCGTTATAAAACGTTGTTCCTGAGCCGTTCCATTTCGCATCGACAAAAAAGAAGTATGTTCGCAATTCCTGTTCATCCGTTTTAATTTTATGTACCCGATAATCGAGCTATAACTACATCTTTTATAAGATGCGATGGGTATTCCCCTTTTTGATTACCGCTTTGGTATTTCGTTTGATTCGTGTGAAAAGCTGTGGTTACACATTGGTTCCTTCTTCCTTATAAAAAGGAAATACCAGATTGCTTCTCGAATTTGTTACTCTAATTTTATAGGAAATGACAATTAGTAATTTGCCTTCCCATTCTTCTGTTTGATCTATTTCTATTTTTTCTACATCAATCCTTGGTTCGAAATAGAGAATTGCATTTTTAATCAATTCTTTTACATACGTTTTCAGTGTCAGATTCAGGGGCTTAAAAAGTAACTCTTCCAGGTTACACCCATATTCCGGTACCATTATTCGCTCTCCTAGCCTTGTTGATAGCAAGACCTTCAGGCTTGCTTTAATGTCTTCTTCATCTGCCGTCAGTTTGACACTGGCGTTTCCTTTTTTAGTAAACTCGGGTGGAAAGCTCCATCCACTCCCCAGAAATGATGTTTTTGTTTCCATAATTTATCCTCCTATTAATACGGTGGGATCTCCTAATACTATTGTTCCTCCATGTGCTGTACTATCTCCCATTCTGGCGGCTGGCATTCCCCCGATCATTACTGTTCCTGAACCAGAAATAATCGTATCGGGTGGTCCTGTACAGGTTGCCATATCTCCTACCCGGGCGGCTGGCATTCCTCCTATTAATACGGTTGGTTCTCCCGCTGGTAGTATAGGACCTCCCACATGAGGCACGGTTCCTGTTACCATTGGGCATACATGCATATCTCCTACTCTGGCGGCTGCTCCCATTTTATTGGTTTGTTTTAATTAATTTGTACTAATGATCCTTTGAGAACTGCCGTCGCACTGGACGACATTTCTACTCCTGAAGTTCCTTCGCCTTTTAAATTGGCATTGGCTTTCAGGTTGATATTGGTTCCTTCTATAATAACATCTCCAGTGGCAGAAACATTGATATCTCCTGCACTCTCCATGGTTACTCCACTATCATCCATTGTGATAACATTGGCGTGATCATCCTCTATAACAATCGTTCCTGCATCTTCATCCAGAATTACTTTTTTTCCTGTCGGGGTTTCGATGGTGATGGATTTTTTATCATCATCGAAGAGTAGTTTCATCTCACTTCGGGTAATGAACCCTTTTTCGTGATTATCATCGGTCGCACTTATTGGAGCTGGTTTGGCACTACTGTGCAACATTCCTAAGACAATCGCATCATTGGGATCATCATTGATAAACCCTACAATAACCTCATCCGAAATTTCTGGTCTAAAAAATGATCCTCTGTTTTCTCCAGCATCTAAGGTGGCTACCCGGCACCAAATTCCTTGTTCCTGCGTATTGATAATAGGGATTTGTACCAAAATCCGGTCTTCTCCATCAGGGTCTTCTTCTAACTGACTTACAATCCCAACCTGTAAACCACATACCCCAGTTATTAACCCTGAAGCTGGTAGCGGATTTATATCATAGGTCTCAGAGAACCATGTAGGGTTCATCCCAAACTGTACATCGACTGTCCAGTTTCCCTCTGCAAGGTGATGTTGTACTCCTGTCACGTATACTTTTCCATTAAACCGGTCTCCTACTCCGGAAAGGGTGATTATTTCTCCTGGTTTTACTGCCGGAATCCCCTGAAACTTCACTCTGCCTCTTACTTTTGCTAATTGGTGAAATAGCCATCGGGCATCTCCCCAGTCTTGTAGCTCTGTTACAGTACGAGCTCCTCCATGTCTCAATTCATAATTTTCCAAAGACATAATATCCGATAGGTCGCCAGGGGTCAGATTCCCATTCAGTGATATAGAAGGGTCTTTTGCCTCCACTTCTACAATTTCCTGATCTGCATAATTCCAACCATAGGAAGTGATCTTAGTCAATTGATGTCTCGCATCAATCTCAGCATCCAAATCCAGCATCGTCGCTCCAAAAGTGACCGTTTCTATGGATTCTTTGGTAATATCTGGTTTTGCGACAGTGATCATTCCATCATCGATAAAACACAGTTTGCCATTAGCTTGTGCTCTACTAACCATAAAGTCCCAATCTGAACAATTGTATTGCACCAGTTCTTTATGCTCATGATTGGTTGATTCTACTTCTTTTTGTAATCCATAAGTATCGATGATTTCCTCGATAATACTGCTGTCTTTAGCTTCGTAATAATAGGTACTTTTTTTTCCTATCGTCATTTTTACCGCTTCATCTTTACACTCCACCATCAAATAAGAACCATTATTCCTTATCTTGATCGTGTGTTTAATCACCAAACCTTTAAAAACAGTTTCTTCATCTGAGTGATAACCCGCAGTAATTTCTATCTCTGATCCAGGGGTAAAAAAGGCTTCGTTACTCAATTGAAAATCCTGTTTAGATGGTTCTCCATCAAGCAATACCAAAGAGGCTGTGGGTATCTTATTCACTTCTTTGCTCACCTGAATGGTTTTGACCTGATATTGTTTGGATAATTCTTCTCCATTAACCAGAATCTTATGAGTGACCAGATCTGCACTTTTTGAGGTTTGTATTACACTTCCTTCTGCCATGATTAGGGTGTTTTTTCTATTGGTGGAAAATATATTTCTTGTCCTGGTATCAATTTTCTGAAATGGTGTAACTGATTTGCTCTAGCTACTTCCAGGTAGTAGCGGGAATCTCCGTAAATCTGATAACTCATCAGCGGTAATGTATCTCCTTCTTTTACTATACGTATATGCGTTAAATCAGGGGATTGATTGTTCTCTTTTTTTACCCGGAGTTCATCTTCTACAAACCCCTGAAACTTTGCTTTGGCTACTGCCCGAATCGGTGTTCCATCGGGTTTAAATAATTTAAACTCGATATCCATCTCTGTCAAACTGCCTTTGAATAAAAGAGTTCCCCAGGAGATCATAACATAATTTGGTTTGTGCTCTTCTCCATTATAATCGAGCATCACCTTTTTGAACTGTTCAATATCTCCTATAATCCCCTCGCCTTCATCTTTATATACCTTATCATCTTTGCTACTATTAGGGTCTGTTCCATAATGAATAATAACACCCGATCTATCGAATAAAAATTCCAAATCCAGATCTTCCGGTAGTTTTTTATTAAACCGGGGAGATAAATCACTAGTTCCGGAAGCCTGATCGTTATTCTGATCGATCCTATACTTAAAGATGTATTTTTCCGGATTTACCAATGTGGTAAACTCTCCTTCTGCCACTGCAGTTCTGAATTTAGGATCTTTATAGGCTTTTACTACCAGTTTTGTCAACTCTCCGGTGCTCATAATTATCGTTCTTTTTGGTTGTCAATAATGTCCATAACCTGTTCGACACACTCCGCAATCAACTGTTGTCTGTCTATTCCTGTTTTCATAGTACCCGCAGTAGGTTTGGTTTCATTATCCACATTAATTTTGATATGTAACTCTTTGATTTCAATTGCTCCCATTAGGTACGATAGTGTTATAATAGTTATACGTTAACTCGATGGTTTCTATGACGAGCTTGCTTTCTTCTGCATTAAAATCCGAAATAGCCCATTTTACCGGATATGCATGTACTACATTCCAGCTCAGTAATGGTTGGTGTTGCTCATTTAATAAATTCACAATGAGATTAATGGGTTGGAAATCGAAATTTTCAACCGCTTTTTTACACCATTCGGCTACTTTGGAGTCAATGAGCATCCCTCTTTTTAGTATAAGATTGGGATATTTGGTTCGTACCGGAATTTTATGTTTGAATCGATTTTCTCCTCCCTCGGTTATCTCTTCTGTGTCCACATCCACTGACAATCCGGAAACGGATTGAAAGTGGTGGTCTTTTTTAGCAGTCGATAACCCGGTAAACTCGACGCTAAAGTGAAAACCTACTGGTGGATAAAATGCTTCCATTATGAGGCAAGCGTAAGGCTGTTAATTGCAAATTCTGCGGATTCAATCGCTATTTCATTCCCATCTGCTTTGAGATCGGTTGATTGTATTTTCATCAACCAAGCATCAGCTGCTTCCCAGGTTACAATCGGATCGTGGTTTTCGTTCAGCAGGCTAATGGTAAGCGTACTTCTGTACTTTTCTGCTTCTTCCTGAAAGAAGACATTCTTTTTCCACATCTCATAAAACTGTCCTTTGCTAGATGCAAATGTTCCCCGTTTGATCGAGATATTAGCAAATTTGGTCATTCCCGGTTGTTTCTTTTTGAAATAGTCATTATCTGCCCCTCCTCTGTATTCTATTACTTCTGTTTCAAAGTCAAGTCCTGAAACTTCGGTACAATTCAATTCGGTATCACCTCCTATCGTTACTTTGAAATGAAATTTTGGTAATGGATATTCTGCCATGATTTCTAGTATTTTTTTGTGTTAATGGAATTTGTTTAATCAATTATGCTTCCTGCATTTTATGAGAGAACTTAAGGATGATAAATTCTGCTGGTCTTACGACAGCCATTCCGATTTCGATAATCATCTTCCCGTCTAATACATCATCAGCTGTCATTGTTTCTCCCAGACCTACATTGACATAAAATGCTTTATCCGGGGTGGGACCTGCCAGAGCTCCTGCTCTCCATTGCAATGTCAGAAAGTTATTGATCATCGCTTTTACCCGAACCCAGGTGTTCATATCATTAGGTTCAAACACAAATTGTTCTGTGGCTTTTTTGATGGATTCTTCTGCCATATTAAAAAAGCGTCTCACCGGGATATAACGCCATTCTTTATCATTTCCTGCCAATGTTCTTGCTCCCCATACCAATACGCCTTTTCCGGTGAAGGTTCTGATTGCATTTATTGATTTTCCCGACTGTACATCTACATTCAGCAGATCTTGTTCTTTATTTGTTAGTTTTACAGAAGGCTTGGTTACATAATTCAGACTCACATTCGCAGGTGCTTTCCATACGCCTCTATCATTATCTATTTTGGCATAGATCCCTGCCATCGTACTACTAGGAGGTAGTTCCATTGGAAGTTTTCCTATTTCTACCAAAATTTTATTATAGGTCACATTATCCAATTGTTCTATAGATGCCAGACTTCTTCCATGCAGAGCTCCATTATTGGTATCTTGAGAGATATCTTCCGGAGTACCATCATCCGGGTTATTATCTATAATCGCATCTTTTAATGTTTCCCAATTAGCTGCTACGCTATCGAATAATGTGGTATCTGTATCTGCCGGGTTATCGATATCGGCTACGGTAATCAGGGTTTCGATTTCTTTTAATACATTGGAGGTATTGGAATCTATCAAGTTATTCACTTTGGTTTCATTACCCTCGTCTATATTCTTTTTGAGATTGGCTGTTAATTTTTTTAATGCTTTATAGAGTACTTCTATTTTTCCATCTCCTTCAAAAAGATCATTGAAATTTGTCAATGCAGTTTCTATTGGACTGACATCAATCACCGGGATTTCATCAGATAAAGCAGAAATTGCCGCATTGGCTTCTACATTCGTATTTTCTTTTAATTGAATAAGATGTTCCAGATCAGCTTGCAACGTCTCTAATAAGCTATGCAGGGTTAACGGTCTTGGAGCTGCATAATTTTTGACATCAGTTCCTGCTCCTGAAGCACCCATATTAAACCCATTAGTCGCATCGTATAAAAACTGCAATACGGCTATCAGACTCCCTTCAAAAGTAGTATCAAAATCTCCTATTTCATTGGCAATAGCAGTTACTGCCGCAGCTACATCCATTGTATTCAGATTCGATGTAATGACCTCTTGTGCTTCTGGTTCCTCTTCGTTTTTATGATGAATGACAATGCGATTTTCGTCAATCTTATAATCCAATATTGTGTCCAGGTAAGGATAGTATACTCCTCCGTACTTAATTTCATCCTTATTGGCACTTATATTTCCTCTAAGATCCGAAACATAAGTATCTGTCGGGATTTCATCATATCCCAAAGTATCAATAATGGTAAACCGATCCTGTAATTCCTTACATTGTTCTAATGCCTTGTTGTACAAACCATAAAAAGTAGCTGCATCAATACCACTTACCCTGGTTGCGTCTGGAAAGAGAATTAACGTAGGTTCATCTACTTTTTTTAGTGCTGTTAATCCCGTGAGAAGTGCTGTGGTATTGGTAATCATTGTTACCTCTGTATCTTCTTCATCCAACTTATCTCCATATCGTCCTACGGAAACAATATAACAGGGACCTCCTCCATTAGCAAAATACATCTGCATGGAATAATACATCAAAAATGGTTGTTTTTCTGAGGGTTGATCCACTACAATTGTTCGTTGTATATCTCCATCAATCTTTTCATCAGTGATGGCTACTTTTATTGTGGTCTCTGCTTTGGCTCCGCCAAAATATGTTTCGTATTCCAACATCGAAGTGATACGGGTAGGGAGCCCTTTTAAATCTCCATTAATTTTAGCGGTTGCTTTCTCTGTATATCCGATAAAGGCTGGAATTGCTGTTTCTACTTGTGCTACCGAAGGGGGAAATTTTACGATTTCCTCTATATAAACCCCTGGTGTATTGTATGTACTTGCCATGATTTTTTGTGTTTTTTTTAAATGTATATTTCAGAATATGTAGTTGTAGTATTCGTGTCCTGATCTGTCACTGTCCGGATGGTATCTGCTCTTGGATTAGGAAACAGGTATGTATTGATATCTACGGGTAAAGGAGCTGCAAAATCAACATCTGGATCTATCTCGATAAACCCATTTTTAGTCAGAGGTTTTACTGATTGTGTTTCCAGGAAGTTATTCTCTGCTCGTTTTATATATCGCCAGATTGTTTTTCTGTTGTCAAAATGAATTCGGAATACAGGAATGGGGTCCAGGTGCAGGCTTACTGGATTTTCAGGATCTAAGGTATCTATAGCTACAGTATCTCTTCCTCCATCTCCTTTCATACGAAGTTGGATAATTCCTATGAGTCCTCTGCTTTGTTCTTTGATCACCGCCTGATTCAGAATTAACTGTCCTTCGGTACTTTCTAGTTCGTCTCCCTCTACATCAAATATTTTATCCAATCTGATCTGTGGGTCTTGTCGTTTGTTTTCTTGCTCTATTGCATACCATACCCCTCGTGTTGCTGCTTCTGATAAACGGCTGGCAGTAGTAATTAATCCAGCGGAAGCAGCAGTTTCCATATAGGTATAGCTCCCTGACACAGCTGCTGGTTTGGTATTCGAAAAATGATACAAACGTCCGTATTCTTTGGGAATGGAAGAGTAATTATAGAACCGATAATCCTTGTGATAGATATAAAAGCTCAAGGTCAGCTCTTCTGCTAAAAAGATATCGGATATCACATCATTTCCGGATTCGGTCACCTTATTGAGTATACTAAAATGGTCCGTTCCTTTTCTAAAAACCAGTTTGTGGTTTATCATTTCTTTTGCCGTAGCAAAAGTGGGAACGATATCCAGGTACTCTGACACATCATAAGTGAGCAATTGCAGTTCCTTGGTCGCTGCATTCATCGATGTAAACGATTGTGCTCCATCGTCTAAGAAGTACGAGTGGTATACTTCTATCTTAGCCAATGATTTATAAACAGTTTTAAAAGCCATTATAATTGATTTAAACTCCCATTGATTTCTGTGATGACACTTCCTTCTGCTTGTAGTATATCCCGTTCTATCTCTAATACGCTTACTTTATAAATAACAGATGGATATTGTTTTCCTCCCAACGTACCCCAGATGAAATTCATCTCTTCGAATGAGGGGGTATATAGTTCGATTAAAAATTTGAAATTTTTAATTTTATCCATTCCTTCCAGTGCTCTGTCAAAGCTTGTGTTCGCCTGTGTAAATACCCGTTTGGACTGGAAAAATGCTACAATTTTTGAAATGCTTTTTAAGGACTCTTTATACCCTGTTCGATTTGCCGCAAAGAGGATATACAAGTTCAGGTATACTTTATTATTTTTATAAGCTACTTTTGTTCCTTCTATACGGTAATTTCGAACGTTTTTTAAAGTTGCCTCTTCTTCTAAATGCAGTAGTGTTAATACGATATTATTGGTTTCCGAAGATTCGGAAACATCTGTATCTATAAAAGCTATATTATCCAGAAATACCGGCTCTTCTTCTATCGTCGCATTAAAAAAGTTATTGACCTCTTCTCTGATGATTTGTAGTACCTCAAAAATCATAGCTGATTGTTTCGTTTATTAGTATATCTTCTTTCCTGAGCTGTATGTATGCTCAGTAGTGGTAATCAGAATAGAACGGGAATCGTACTTCCTTATCGGTTTTTTATGTGTAGGCATTATACCATGGGGTCGTATATCGCATCCTACTAAAAAGAAATCCCCCAATTCCTTTATTAACCCCCTGATGTTATATCTGGGTTTATATATCAGTTTCTCCCTGAGTTTGTTTTCTGTGATAACCTGTTTTTTGTGTCTCAGTTTCCGAATTAAAACAAACTGTACCCCTACCTATGTTTGACTTTCCCCCGTCTCTGAAAATAAAAATGTTATTTTTCTTAATCCCCTCAGAGAGACTACTGATATAACTGATGTAAAATTACAGTGCTTCCTAATAAAAAACACAAGTCAAATCACTAAGAAATCATAGGAAAACGGCTTTGTATATTCGGGGTAAATCCCCCTTTTAATTTCTTCTGTTATTTCTCATTTTATATGCATTCCTTTTTATTTTTCAAGAGAAATCACTGTATTTTTTTCTATATACTCCCACATCACATACCTGAAAACAGGGTATTGATTTTCCCTATTTGAGGTATTTCATACCCTTGATAAGCACAGCATCTTTGCCTTGTACAATTATGATATTCATAACACTATGAAAAAGCTCATCAAAAGCGTTATTATCCTTATGCATTTATTTCTTGTCATTCAAGCTAATGCGCAAGAGGTACAGAAAAACAGTTCGCAAAGTACTAGAACACATATTTCCCTCAATAATGAGGAGCAAAAGCGGGTTCTCAAAAAATTCTATTATAAAAACGGTACCCTAAAAGAAGAAAGAGAAGTTCTTCATGGAAAGTTAGATGGTTCCTGGAAGTTCTACTATAGTTCCGGGAAGCTAAAGAAGGAAGGGAGATTTAAAAACAATAAAGCAAATGGCATCTGGAAACGCTATAAAGAAGATGGTTCACTCGCCTATATCGAACGATATATAAACGGAGTGGAAGAAGGTGAATGGAAAGCTTTTTATCCAAATGGAACGTTGCGGGTTATCGGTTCTTTTTCTCAAGGAAAACGACAGGGAGAATGGGCTGTTTATACGAAAGAAGGGTATCTGGACAGAAAAATAACGTTTAAAGACGACCGGATCAAAAATGAAATTCGCATTGCCCGTCAGCAAAAAACAACTTCCAGCAGTAGTTATAATATGATCAGTACACTTGATTAACTTTTTAAACAATATTCAATGCAACTTACAGAACTCGCTCCTTTTCTACAGGAGTATACCGCTACACATACTCAAAAAGCCAGTTCGGAAATTCTAAAAAAATACGAGCAAAAAGTCCCGGCTGCTCTACTCGCATTATGGGAACACTACGGATTTGGAAAATACAATCACGGAATTCTGGAGATTGTCAATCCCGATGACTTTAATGATACACTATGGACCTGGTTAGGAAAAGAAGTCGCTACTTATACGCCTATTGCCATCAATGGTTTTGGCGATTTATTCTATTACCGACAACTAGGGAATGAGGAAGAAGATGTCTGCATGATTACTCCTCACTATCGTGACATTACCAATTGTTGCTGGAGCTTGACAGGCTTCTTTAATCATATCGTCTGTGATAAAGAGTTTATCGATTCAGTACTTCGGAAAGAGTTGTTTACTGCTGCAATAAAACGGTATGGAGAACTCTCCGGCAATGAGAGTTTTCATTTCGTTCCTGCACTCGCTATTGGAGGTACCGAAAGTCTTGATACCCTCCAAAAAGGAAATACACAAATACACTTAGATATTCTTTTTCAAATAGGAAGTTAATTCCTGCTAAACCCTCTTAGATATGGCACAAATAAAAAACATCGAAGGATTAACAACAGATCAAATCAATCAAGAGCTCGTCAACGGCGCCCGTTTTATCGTATTTCAATACTGTATTTCTATTATTCTAATGACTTTTCGAAAAAATACTGCCATCTATTTTATCAAGAAAGGAGAATCTACTATAAAGTATAGTATTGGGTGGACTCTTCTTAGCTTTTTTATCGGATGGTGGGGAATTCCATGGGGACCTATTTATACCATCAGCTCCCTGTATACAAATATACGTGGAGGAAAAGATGTGACCGAAGAGGTACTTTCTTCTATGCAGGCAGCTTCTCAATCTCCAGCTCCATAACATATACTTTGCTGATAAGATACTGCTATAAGCGTTTTTAGCTATACCTAATCAGGAAACTATTAACGTACTATCCACAAAATTAAAAAGCAAGGCAAAACGTCTTGCTTTTAATTTTTTATACCAAGAAGTGATTTAAACTTTTTTCAATTTGTTAAAAAAATATCTTTTTGCGCTCATATTTCGCAATTTTTGACTTCCGTAGCTCTGCTATGCAACTAAAAAATTACTTTATCTGAACACAAAACCACTATTTTTCACTTAAATCAAAAAAGTCTAGATCACTTCCAAGTCATATTTTTTTCTTGACCCATCTATATTGTTTAAAAGAAGAAAACATTTCGAATCGTTATTTTCTCCACACCTTTTCACAAAAACACTAAAAAACAACAACTTACAAAAACACACCCTGAAAACAGGGTATGCATTTTCACTTATAACGGTATAGTACACACCTTAAAAAAGTAGAATCTTTGCAGTGTCAACAATTAATAACAGTACAACCATGAAACATATTATCACCATTATCATCGTCTTAGTTCAAACGGCAGGAAGTGTTATACTAGCACAACAATCACAAGCTTCTATAAAATTCGATAAAAAGATGGATCAAATAGCTGTTGATACTCCAAATACCAGATACTATAATAATGGAGCCGTTAAAGAAATAAGACAAACGGTTAATGGGAAGTTAGAAGGGAACTGGAAATTATATCACGATAACGGACAATTAAAAAAAGAAGGGGCTTTTATAAATAATAAAGAAGAAGGAAACTGGTATGTATACAATAAAGCGGGAATACTGATACGCATAGAGTCTTATAAAAACGGGCTGGAAGATGGGAGATGGAAAGCTTTTTATGATAATGGAAAAGTAAAGATAGAAGGAGATTTTATCGCGGGAAAACGTGAGGGAACATGGAAAACATACCAGGAAAACGGAACCGTAGCAGCAATCATTTCTTTTGAAAATGATAAAAGAGTCAACACCATTACTAATATAACCACTACTGCTACGGTTTCTTTATAAGAAACATACCTTAAGAAATAGTTGATTAGTTTTTTTAAAACGGAAGAGGGGGCTTGTAGATAAGGCAAGTCCCTTTTTTTACGGAATAATTTGATCATTCTTGTTAGAACTACTGATTGTTTATCAATCATTTACACAAAACAGAGGATAGAAAAACAAATACCATTTTGTAACATTTTTCTTTGCGAAGACACCAACTCTATATAGTTTCTAAAAAACAACAAATGACCAAGGTAGTTCCCGTATTAATACTTGCATTCCTAATGGCTAATTGCCAATCTAAGCATTCTTCTTCAAAAAAAATTGTGACGACCGATATCACTCATTTTTGGGAAGCCTATGACCAAATTATAACCACAAAAGATACTGTCATGCAGTATCAGTATCTGGACAGTCTATATCTACAAAAAGGAAGTCCCGGGTTAGATGCAATCAGACAAGCCAGAAACTATACTCCTAAAGACTATATCGATGCCATCAATCAATACCCGAAGTTCTGGACATCCATTCGGAAAAACACTTTAAAAGCCGGGAGTTATGAAGCGGCTTTTGAAAAAGGAATAGAAAAATTAGCTGAATTGTACCCGGAAATCAAACCAGCTACAATTTATTTTACCATGGGAGTTTTTAGAACAGGAGGAACTACGCTCGATAGCTTAGTTCTGATCAGCAGTGAAATGGCAATGACCGATAAAAATACGGTAACTACAGAGTTTCCTGAGCGACAAGGTAACGCGCTACGTACATTCTTTGACTCAGAACCAATAAATGATATTGTCTTATTGAATGTGCATGAATATGTACATACACAGCAAAAACCAATAGTACACAATATCCTCTCTAAGGTAATCTATGAAGGAGTTGCAGAATTCGTATCTACATTAGCGCTCAACACACCTTCCTCTACTCCTGCTGTGGCATATGGTAAGCGCAATCCAGAAAAGGTACGGGCAATATTCGAACAAGAAATGTTTTATCCAAACAATGAACGTAAGTGGCTATACAGCAATGCACCGAATGCATTCGGTATACGCGATATGGGGTATTATGTTGGCTATCAAATGGCAGAGAATTTCTATAATGCCGCCCCGAATAAAAAAGAAGCAATCAAACAACTGATTGAATTGGATTATACCAATGAAAAAGCGATTGAAACTTATGTAAAGGCTACTAACTATTTTTCTAAATCTTTGGAAACATTATATACTGATTTTGAAAAAAAACGACCTACAATTGTCGCAATTAAACAATTCGAAAATGGGAGTACTAATGTAAATCCTAAACTTACGGAAATTACATTCGAATTTTCAGAACCTCTGAACGGGTATAATACCGGAATTGATTATGGCGATCTGGGGAAAGAAGCCTTTCCGACCATCCATATTAAGGATCGGGTATGGTCAGAAGATCGCACTCAATGGCGTATCAAGGTTTCCTTAGTTCCTAATAAACGTTATCAATTTTTGGTATCAAATAATTTTAGAACGGAGAACGATATTCCATTACGCCCTCTTTTGATTGACTTTACTACTGCAGCGCAATAAGGAGTTGTACTCATCTTTTAAAACTGTCCGGAAGATAACTGTCTGAATGTAAACCTTCAGCTGATTTTTTTTCAAATCGCCATTATTTGTTGATGCTATTCTTCTACAGTACAATTCCCGTAGTTACTATAAAAACCAGTTACGATTTCCTATTTTTATAGGAAAAATATTTTCTTATGAAAAACTACCTTCACGCTACGCCTGAAACGGGCAAACAATTTTATCTCGATTTTCATAAAAAAGGAGAAATTGTAATGCTCAACCTATTAAAATTTAAGGTTACTGCCGATTATAGCGCTCTCCCGGCACTTCGCCCTGCAGAAACGATTACGGGAGCTGCTGCTTATGCACTATATATGAAACATACTGCCCCTCTACTCGAACAAGCAGGAAGCAGAATTCTTTTTTCCGGAACCGGAAAAGAATACCTGATCGGACCAGAAGGAGAACAATGGGACGCGGTATTATTAGTCGCACATGTCTCTGTAGAAGTTTTTATGAAATTTGCACAAAGTGAAGATTACCTTCAATATGCCGGTCACAGAACTGCTGCTTTGGAAGATTCCAGGCTATTGCCCTTATCCCCTTCCAGGATCTAACTATTTGTTATACAAAAAGAACCCTGTTTTATTTCCTTATAACACTTGATCTCCCTAACCAAAAGATCTTCCTTTTTAAGTAAAAAAGCATCTCCCCAATAAACACAATAAACTATATAACAACAAATTACAACAGAAAAACAATACATTTGGAATACCTCTTGCAGTATCCTTATAAAAACATGATTTTTAATCGTCATTTAGGACTAAAAAATGGTTTTAAGTCTCTTTTTTTAGCTTTTTAAAGAAAAAAACAGCTTAAAACAGATGACATTAACCAATACCTACCACAGTTACTTCTATAATTTTTGATTTACCAAAGAAGCAAAAATGATGTATATTTACTTATACACTTACTATAGAAATAATGTGAGATAATTAATAAGATAACGGATCATACTGTGCGTAAGATAACTAAGGAAAAGATTAATCTTATTCTGAAAAATGAATCTGGAATTATTCTGTTAAAAAAAGAATCTAAACAATCTTTTTGGGAAGCCTTTTTTAGTCAATGGATTTCTATTATCACTGCTTTTTATCTCCTAACGAGAAATAAAAATGATTTTTTAATTCTGACAGAAAAAAGATTAATTCTAATAATCCGTAATAAAACCTATTTAGAACAAAAATTAAATAGAACAGCATCTTTTAATTATAACGGTATAAAATCTACCTTGGAAATAACTAATCAAAAAAACTCCTCTTGCATTAAATTGAATAAGTTAGATGTTAGCTACGAAGAGGGAAAACTGATTAGGAGAAAACTGAATGAATTAAAAAACACAAAAAACGAAATTACTTACAACCATTTATAGCAGCCAAATGAATTCCATCGTTAAAACTTATATAAAAGGACTTAAAAATGCATATTTTGACAACAAAGGACAAAAAGATTGGGAACATTTTGAAAAAGTGATATCCGGAGCAACACAAGAAAATGTAGCAATGTTAAGGCAAATGTATCCTGAAATTTCTGATGCTTTGATCGGGTTACTTGAGTATGTAGATGGAACTTATTGGAGAACATATGGAGAAACGGAGATTACATTCTTTATGTTAGGATCTGATGTGTACGAATATCCTTATTACCTGTTATCATCCAACGAAATAATAGAAAATAAGAACCAAGCCCAAGAATATTATGCTGATTATATTGAAGAAAGATACGAGGGGATTGTTATCGACGAAAAAATAACTAATGAAGCTGATAAAATGAACTGGCTTCATTTTTCTAATTGTATGAATAATGGAGGGACTTCTCAATTATTTATTGATTATAGCCCTTCTGAAAAAGGGAAAAAAGGACAGGTAATACGATTTTTACACGATCCGGATGAATTCAAGGTCATAGCAGACAGTTTTGAAGAATATCTAAAAAAATTGATGGATAACACGTATAATTTTATCCATGAAGATAGTATGGAATACTAAACGATTTGATTCTCCTCATCAGTTCCCTTAATAATTGATTTGACACTGATACTTCTTGTACATGTTTGAGGTGTTCTGAACCTACAAAAAATTGTTCCTACTTCTGATTAAGTAAAAAGTAGTACCTTTGAAATCTGTGGTAGCCGGTGTACAAAACCCTTGTATATCCCTCTCCTTCCAAATTAATTATTGGTCTAAATACATTGAGAAAATATATAAAATACCTGATTTCCCTTCTTCTAATTTTAGGATTAGCAGTTGGTGAATGTTCTATATCTTCTCAAAAAACTACGCCCACATACTATCCAATCTTATTTACCGACAACCGAAAAGGTCATAGGCATGCCCAATCGGAATTGTATGTATACACTGGATTACATCGTATAGAAAAACGATTGTTAATACTATGTATTATATTCCGAAAACTTAAAGATGTATGTAGTCTACTTATCCGGGTTACACTTAATATATGGAGTAAGCGATATCAAAAAATAAGCGCTGTAAGAGCTCAATGTGTTTTTTTAAATAAAATCATTACCACCCATCATCACCATCCCTGTTTATACAGCCTATAAAAGAAGCTGATTTTCTAAACATATTTATGCATAACTGCACGAATATGGTAAAACAAATGTCTACTCATTTATTATTACTAAGATGTATAAACAACAAAATACTCCTGGGTTGGGAAAATCCGGGTATATAATCCAATGGATAAAAAGAAAAATACTATTAATACTTACTGCATGTATGCTAGGAATGTCCAATGCAATGCATGACAAGAGCAAGATGATTACAGGAAACCAACATTATACTGAGCAGGAACAAAAAAAAGAGTAAATTACCCAGGGGCAAGCCTGCAAGGCATTCGTTAGAAACAATTTTTCAATTTCAAGACAAGCCTTGCGGGATTATATTCTTTGACAATGTCAATAAAAGAGCATGTATACTGTAATAACGTAACTGTTGCACAAGGCTATAATTTATTACAAAATGGTCTATTGTAAGTAAACGAGTTAACAAAACTATAGGTGACCTCATCAAAAATTTTCCCGAGCTTTTAGAAATTTCCTACTAAAAATCGAACAGTATCTACTTTTGCATCCTTATATTTAAGGTATACTTTGGTTGTTAAAATATAGTGAAGTGGTTTATTAGCTGTTATATTACATTTCATGGCATCTATTGCTGACATAAGAAATCTAAGGTATGCTTGGGTAGTTTACATACAGTATCAAAAACCCACATATCAAGAAGATAATACCAGGAATCAAAAAGCTATACCCTAACTTTTTCCACTTTCGAAAGTCCAATAGGACTTTGTAGTACCCTGACTCTTCCAGAATATATAACACTTTTACTATAGCGCCTATATTATCCTTTGGTGAAACATACCCTGTCTCCGATCTTGCTGTAATATTTTTTCCTTTCTTATTCTTGAAAGTAACTTTTGGACAATGCGTAATAACCTCATCATTTATCCCAAAATATTCTACATAACCTATGATTTTACCCTCTGTCATTGTCCCTTTTTTGATCATACGTTTTATTTTTATAAAATAGTGTACACCAACAATCATAAAAAACATAGACATTAGTAATAGTACAAATCCTGGTATAAGTATGATATATAGCATATTATTATGGTTTATTAGATGTTATAGTTTATTTATTAGATGTTATAGTTTATTTATTAAATGAATATCTTGTTTCTTTTACTAAATTATAACATATCGCAATTCTATTATAGCAGTAAACACACCTAAACCAATTGATCTATCCGTGCATTTTTATTTCTTGTTTAATTTATAAAAATTTAGTGCCTACGCAAAAAGGAAATTACCTTTTGATCTTGCATTAAGTTACTATGATTTCATATGTAATGTTACAGGTTGTCTTTTTTCTCAATTCTGACTAACGTCAATTATGCTTATTGATTATTAGGTTATTTTCAAACCCTAATTCGTCAGGTTTTAAGTCAAATTTATCGATTTGTTTTTTAATTCTTTTGATAAGTCCAAGTTTTCTTTTTTGATCTAAGAAAAGATATTGTCTGGGTGGTTGATATTGCATTTTTTTAGTTACCATATTCCATATAATTACAGCCAGTTTTCTAGCTGTTACACTTACTGCTGAGTACCTTCCTTTTCTATAAGCTACTCTTTTTAAAAAATCAGATAAATGGGTGTCTTTTAAATTTCCAATTGCATTTGCTGCTTGCCTTAGTCCTATTTTAAGTCTATTACTACCTTTGGGAACTCGATTGCTCAATATTTTTCCTCCCGATATTTTATTATTTGGTGCTAGCCTAAGCCAAGAAGTAAAGTGTTTAGTTGTTGGGAATTTTTTAAATCCTTCGGGATAGATTTCGCTCATTATACTAAGAATTGAAGCATGGCTTACCCCTTCAATAGCAAATAGGTCAACTCCATCAAAATATTTAAAAGCGATTTGGTTTATATTTTTGATTTGTGGGGCATTTTTGTTTGTTCGCTTATACTTTTTTCTGTTGTCTTGAGTTTTTTTCTTTCAGGATGTTGTTTCAATTCTTTTTTGATGAAAGTTTCGATTTGTTTGTCACAGGCTTTTATCTTGTTCTGGGAAAACTGGTAACTTTTTAATTCTTATTTAATAATCTTCCCTGTTATTTCCGTGAAGAGCTTTTGCAATTTCTTCTTTTGGTTTCCTACAATTATAATGCCTATGCCCTGATAAACTATGAGGATCAAGATTACCTATTGCAAATGTCTTGTATGATTTTCATTCCTGTAAGCCCACATACATCTTTGACCACTACGTCCAATCTAAAATTTAGAAGCTTAAGGTATTTCATGGGCAGCAGAAGAAGCCATCCTTTCTCTTTTAAAATAGAAGACTTAGGGTTTAGAATAGCAACGAACACTCAATAAAACAATAATTAACACGGCATATCCAATGTGCTCTCTAGAACAATTCTTTTGGTTTTCCTACCTTGTTACAGATCCGGTGGCTTATTTTTTAAATGACATCTTCTCCCTTTTATATCAATATCCCCTGTCTTACTACTAATAAAATAAGTGTATTATTTCTTCTGAATTTAAATGCCTTTGAGATATCATTTCTATAAAAATGAATACTATCATTTTTGACCGTTATTGAAAAGGCTCAATACTATAATTATTTTTGTTACTATATTTTTTTATAGTTTAATTAAAAAATGAAATTAACGTATCACTCAATACAACATTTTTATTTTTAATAAAGAACAAAGAATGAAAACCATTTCTATTACCATCATTAGTTTGCTTATTAGCTGTACTATATTCAGTCAGAAGCGAGCGATAAAAATCACACATCACATTCTGCAAAAAGAAATCATCATTAAGGAGAATAAACGAATAAAAATAAAGACAACAGGAGGAGATAAGATCTCGGGACGTTTTAAAATCGAGAATAACTCAATCATCATAAAAGGTACACAAATTGAAATATCTGATATTGAAACTATCAAACGAAATCCTTTACTTCTATCTATTCTTATCACTGGACTTTTTACCTATGGAGGAGCACTAATGTTAGGATTTGGCGCCTTGATTGGAGCATTAGTCAATCCATCTGCATTTTTACTAGCAATCCCCGCTACCGGAATGATCTATATAGGTGCAAAATCACCAAACTTTAACCGGAAATTTAAGCGTGATAAAAACTGGAGGGTTGAAATAATAACACCTTCTATATAAAACATCCTATACTAACAATACCCTGAGTTAATTCTATACAACGTGGCTAACAAAACATTACTGAACATCACAAAAATGTGCGTTCCAGTGTTATTTTCCTTTTTATTTATCATAACTTCTATTACGTACTGACTAATTAGACTTACATATTGCCTATACGAGGATTCTTGGGAAAAACCCAAAAGGGTGAAAATTTCCTGATGTCCGAATTGATTATTCGAATCAAAACCCATAAATTTGTCAAAAAATGACAAGTCTTATGAAAACCACTTTTGGAGAATACATCCGGCTTTTACGAAACGAAAATGCATTGACATTAACTCAGCTTGCTGCCAAACTGGATTTGGATGCTGCAAACCTGAGCAAAATTGAAAACGGAAAACGAGACTTTGACGAAAAACGCTTACCAAAACTTGCAAAAGTATTCAAACTTACTCTTAAAGAACTAAGAAACGAATATATAACTGATCAAATCGGAAAACATATTTACGAAACCAATTGCACCAAACAACTACTTCAAATCGCGGAAGAAAAAGCAGAATACCGCAGAAAATTAAAGCAAACACTACAAGCATAACATCTATGAATATAGTATCATTTTTTGCAGGGGCCGGTGGTCTCGATTTAGGGTTTGAAAAAGCAGGTTTTTCTGTTGTTTGGGCAAATGAATACGATAAAGATATTTGGGAAACCTATGAAAAAAACCATCAAAATACCATTCTGGACAGACGAAGCATTGTAGATATACAATCAGAAGAAGTTCCGGCATGTGATGGTATTATCGGGGGACCTCCATGTCAAAGCTGGAGCGAGGCAGGATCCCTACGTGGAATCGATGATAAACGCGGTCAGCTTTTTTATGACTTTATAAGGATATTAGAAGCAAAACAACCTAAATTTTTTCTGGCTGAAAATGTAAGTGGAATGCTATTGGAAAGACATCGGGATGCCTTAAAAAACATTAAAAAGATGTTTAAAAATGCTGGATATAAATTATCTTTCAAGCTATTAAATGCCTCGGATTTTGATGTACCTCAAGACAGAAAACGAGTATTCTTTGTAGGTATTCGAGAAGATCTTGATTTTGAATTTCAGTTCCCCGCTCCCTTACAAGAAAAAATCACACTCGAAGAAGCAATTGCTGATTTAAAAGATTCTGTAGTTCCTGCCAAAGAAGGAAACAAAACCAATAAAGAAAACTGCATCATCCCTAATCACGAATATATGATTGGTGGGTTTTCTTCAATGTTTATGTCCAGAAACAGAGTGCGAAGCTGGGATGAACAATCATTTACGATCCAGGCCGGAGGAAGGCATGCTCCGCTACACCCACAAGCACCAAAAATGAAACTTATCGAACAGAATGTACGGGTTTTTGTTCCGGGAAAAGAAGCACTATACCGTAGATTAAGTGTGCGAGAGTGCGCGAGAATTCAAACTTTCCCTAATGATTTCATTTTTTATTACAAACACGTTTCTGCCGGATATAAAATGATAGGAAATGCCGTGCCTGTAAACCTTGCCAAGCATATTGCCATAAGTATTAAGTCTCAAATCGAGCATGCAGAAAAAAAACAAAAGCAGAAAACCCGGAAAACAGTTGTATCTGCAAATACGCTTTAAAACACTATGGCTAGTCAAACAGTTAATGGAAAAGCCTTCGAATATGCCTTGCTCTTGGGGTTTTATGAATATCTACATACAATAACAGCTGTATCTATAACTGAAAACGAGCCTTATAAAACTGCTAAAGCTTTTTTTGAAGGCTTTAGTGAGAAAGAGCAAGCTACTTTTAGGAATACAGCCCATGCCGCAATAAACTTTCTTATTGCTTTAGAACCCAGATTATCGAATAGTACCGGCAAAGAAGATATATTGAATTTGGAATTAGCAAGTGATCAAGCCGGACAAACAGGAGATGTTCGAGATGTCTTACTAATACGTCCCCTGCAAAAATGGGAAATCGGAATTTCTGCAAAAAATAACCATAGAGCCGTCAAACATTCAAGATTATCAAATAAAATCAACTTTGGAGAAAAATGGCTGGGTGTTTCTTGTTCCAATACCTATTTCCAAGAAATCAATCCCATATTTGATATGTTAACTGCACTGAGAGCCAAAGACAAATCAACGAAATGGAGTTCGATTGAAAATATGCATCAGGTAGTTTATATGCCCATCTTAGATGCCTTTAGAAAAGAACTGCTTCGTCTGGACAAAGAAAACCCTACTATTGTTGCAGAAAATTTAGTCCAATACCTAATAGGGCATCACGATTTTTACAAAGTCATCAAATCCCAAAAGAAAGTAGAAATCCAGGCTTATAACCTACACAGCACTCTGAATCTTCCATTAGGTCGTATAAAATCAACTGCTAAAATTCCAAAATTAAAATTACCAACAAGACTTATTGAAATCGTCTATCAGGAAAACTCAACAACGACATTATTAGTTTCCCTAAACGAAGGGTGGCAAATAACATTTAGAATTCACAATGCGAGTTCGAGAGTTGAACCCTCTCTAAAATTTGATATAAATTTAGTAAGTGCCCCACATACACTGTTTACTAATCACATATTTGTAAATGGATAATACCGATAACTCAATTAGTTTCTGAAAAATGTATGAATGTGATGATGGCTGGTCAAAATAGACAACTTACAGCTTGTATTATTTTCTATCAATTCTTCCTGTATTGCTTCCTAATTGTAACATTGGTACAGTCGAAAGGTTTATAATAGAACCTAATACTAAAAAACTTGAAAAACAATTACTTATTTAAACATTCAGGGCTATTGATATTCTATATGATCTTCTGCATGGGGCATGCTCAGGAGCATTTTGAACTTACCGGGAAAATACAAGGTAAGGATAGTGATATCACAGGAGTTTTGGTTTTTAATCTAAATACTAACAAACATACCATTACTGATAAGGATGGAGTATTCACTATCGATGTTAATGTTTCGGATACAATTCGGTTAACAGCCGTTCAATACGACACAAAACAAATCGCAATAACAGATAATATCATACAGCAAAAAACAATACTCATCGAATTACATGAAAGAACGATTAGCCTGGATGAGGTAGTCATTACACCATTTAGTCTTTTTAATTCGGAAAAGGATACTATTCTCTTTATATCCCCATCTTCTCTTGGTCTCCCTAACAATAAAATAAAAGCCAAAAGAAAAAATGAACGATTATTATTTGAGGCTGATCATGGAAAGTTTATTGAGTTTGGAGCAAGTCCTTTTGGAGTTGGTGTCGCAGTAAACCTCAACAAAATTTTAAACCGTCTTTCCAGAAGGACTAAAAAGCTTAAACATCGATTAACTCTTGATAAGAATACCAGTATAGAGAAAGAGATCATTGCTGTTTTTCCTAAAAAAACAATAGCAGAAGCCTTTGGTATCCCGTATATCAATATTGATGATTTTATTAGTTTTTGTATTCATCAAACGGATTTTCATTTGCTATACAATACAAAAAGTGTCCTTGATGTTTTTGAATATATGAAAAACAAAAGTCGTGAATACAAAAAAGCAAATGGTATACATTAATATGTGCACTCTTACTTATATAACGTTCAACAAATTCAGAGTATAACTCCTCTTACGAAGATGTTTTTCTACTCGTGGTATACTTGAATACAATAGAAAGAAATACCTGCCATGGAGAGTAACTTCAGCGCATTGGCAGCGCAATTATCAGTAAGTAAAAACATGTTATAAACACAAAAAATAAAGTCGAAACGTCAGCCTCTTCTGCCACTGATCATTCCGACTTTATTATTGATTAACTTACAATTGTTAGCGGGTTTGGGGTTGTATGTTATAATATCCTTCGTATATGTTTCTTTTTAGAGGCAACCACTGTTGCTTACTTTATGTTTCATATATACAGGTGTTTTTTAAAATCTTATGATAAAATTACAAGGAATAAGGAAAGCTTTCAGGGGCGATCAGATTAACTACAAATTACTGTAGACGAAATGCTATTTAGCTGTCGATGAATGGATTTGAGCAAGAACCGGTTACAGCTATGATGAGGACTTGTACATTTCTTTAAGTAATCCTATGTATTAGAGAATGGGGCGTCAAAACGAACGTATTAAAAAAACCACTCCCTAAACAGAAAGTGGTCGTCATAAAAATAGTAATAATTGTCAAACTGAGCCTGACAAGGTACAGGACTTAACGCGCTGCTATACCACTGTTAGCTCAGGTTAACAGTTTTTGGAATACCAGGTAAACTGGAGGATTACAAACCAAAAAGTATTTGTTCCTGCATTTTAATTCCACACATAAATTCTTCTACAATTGCTAAACAAAAGCTGAGGGGATCATATCACTCCCCAACACCTATCCTATGAATTTACCTGGTAGATATAATAGATGCTACAATAAACTTCTCACAAATCATAGCATCCTATCACATTACAAAACCGGTTTTGAAGGGACACTCTGCCGAATTAAGTGGTTCCATTCAACGGTTTCGAATGTTACTGTTTTATCAAAGGTTGTTCCGGACTCGGTTTTGATTGTAAATACCAAATCAAAACTTTCAGGAAGTTCGGATTGTAAGTTCATTAGCATAATATGTAAATAGCCTGGAGCAAATAAAGTAGGAACCCCTGGAGATACGTTTACAATTCTGGAAGGTACATCTATCATCGACCATACTTCATTCTGGTCTAGCCCAAAATACATAGGCATAACCATCGGTACGGTAGGTGAGCTCCACCCGATGATATTAATTGCTTCATCTCCTCCGTTGGTTACTAATGCAAATGCGGCACTGGAATTAGCCCCTGGATTTTTCTGACCTGCATACGGTCCTATAAACTGAATTTGATCACTTGTTGTCGCCATTGTTGTTGGTTTATTAGTTATAATTAACTTAAAATTAAGCATTTAACTTTTTTATTCACAATATTTTAAATCAAAAAAAAAGTTTTTTCGACGAAAGCAACAACTGACTGTATTACAAATAGTTACGACTTAACAAAAAGAAAATAAACAAGAATAGCATCAATGGGTATCTGGTCTTACCCTCTTTACTATTACGTCTTTTTGTTAAGTCGTGTAAAAAGAACGTCAAACATAAAACAATAAATGTCTGACAATGAATAAAAAACAGTATGTTTTCACTGACTATAGCTATTTTTTATAACAAACAGATAAAAAGGAGGGGGAATTCATAGTACAGGGGGGAAAACTGTCAATCTTAATTAATCAAAAATGAAATACTAAAAGAATATACGACTCTCATAGATTATAACAGTTCGACTTATGTAATTCACTCCCTACCTTTTTTTCCTGTAAGAATAATATAGGGTATTATTATTGTCTGTATTTTATATTTTTTAGTGTCATTGGTAATACAAGTGAGGACAACAAAAGCATAAATAATCACTCCTAATTAACCCCCAATTTGTTAATCTTAGTGTGGCATTTAATCAATTGGCAACCTACTTATAACAACAAGTATTTGCGTTGATAATATTTACACTTTTATATAATATAAATAGATTACTCACACTTTTGCTATACTGTACTCACTATGTTCTCATATGACTAACTAAATTCTAATTTGTTTTTATTTTTATTATTTCTCTGGCAGCTACTTTAATATGTATCTTTTATCCAGTCGTACGGTTTTCTTTTTATCCAGTTTCCTCGGGTAAAATCCGGAAAATCCTGAGGTTCTCCATTATTTGCTATAGATGCTTCTGATAGCGGTGTTACAGCACTCCATGCTGCTGCATCATACACATCCATCGGAGGGGCTACTTTTTCTTTTGCTGCTTCGACAAAAGCATGAATCACAAAGAAATCAATGCCTCCATGTCCAGAAGCAGTTGCATGAGTCCCATATTTTTTCCATAAAGGGTGGTCATACTGCACTAACCATTGCTCCATATCTTCCCATCCATGACCTCCTGTTTCTCCTTCGATATGAATTCGTTTGGTATGATAATCAAACTCTGAAACTCCATGAACTCCCTGTACTCTAAACCCTAATGAATAAGGTCTGGGCAGGTTACAATCATGTGTAACAATGATTGTTTCTCCTCTGGCAGTTTCGATAGTAGATGTAATTATATCTCCTTGTTTCCACTTGATGCTCGCATTTGGGTGTTCTTTTCCTCCGTTAGGGTGATTAACTATATAATTATTTAGCCCAACTGCTTTTGACGCATGAGAGGTCAACGAGACAAATCTGTTTCCTCTATTAATATCTGCCATAATCGCTACAGGTCCAAGTCCGTGAGTAGGATATACATCCGCATTACGTAATAAGGAATGTTGTGTACGCCAACGAGCTTCTGAAGTTCCTTTTTCTCCGAATTCCACACCTCCTCCATAGGGTTGTTTCCCATCATTGAACTTCACAGCTCTCAGATCATGCTGATACCCGCATCGATAGTGTACCAATTCTCCAAATACCTGTTGTCGCACCATATTCAAAACTGCCAATACATCTCTCCTATAGCTCACATTCTCTAAAATCATTAAAAAAGAACCCGTTTCTTCATGAGTATTAACCAAATCCCAACATTCTTCCAATGTATTGGCAGCTGAAACTTCCAATCCTGTATATTTACCGGCTAACATGCTATCTTTAGCCATTTTGGTATGCCATAACCAGGGAGTAGAAATGACGACTGCTTCTACCTCTTCTAAACTCAACAGATTTCGATAATCATAGTCATCATTACCAAATACCTTTGGTTTCTCCTGCCCTGTTTTGGCTATTCTTTCTAACGCTATATCAATTCTTTTGGGATCTATATCACATACCGCCGTAATCAGTACATCATCTCGTAATAATAGATTATCCAAATTATTGGTTCCTCGTAATCCTACGCCAATTACACCAACTTTTAACTTCCCTTTCTTATTCTTTCCAGTTTTTCCAAAAGTAACAGCTGGCGCTATTGCAATTCCTGCTCCTGCTAATGTTGACTTTTTTATAAAACTTCTTCTTGTACTCATTATTAGTTATTGCACTTCTTACTTCATTCTTAGTTAATTATGTAGCTAGCTTTCTTCGCTTTGTTACGGTTACAAAGTTGGTAAGATATTCAAAAACAGTCCGTAGTGTTTTTAGGCTAATTACAGGTGTATATTGTTCAACTCTTCTAATACCACTATTACTTCAACCATTTTTGACAAAAAAACACCCTAAAAAAATGTTCTTATTTATCCCTAATCTCAGTTATATAAGCTCTTTGGGAGGTTATTAACAAAAACGCTTCCATTTTATTATGTTTTCGAACACATTATGCGTAAATTCGATAGTTCAAACAGATCATTTTACTTTATTTTTTTATTATTGTGTCCACTAAAACGCTACAATACCCCCTAAAAAACAAGACGATCGTACCCAAAAAAAGAAAATGGTTCCTCTGGGGACTTTGGTGTTTTTTATCCTTTTCTTTTTATGGGCAATCTTCTTCTCATTTTATACATCTGGATAAAACTTTTAATACATTTTATTCTCAGACTGTAGAAGATGACCTTGGGTATATCTGGATTTCCAATACAGATGGATTGTATAAATACAATGGGTATGACTATTTTTTTACCTCTTATAAACAAATTTTTGGAGAACATTTTATCAGTGACCGAGATTTTTTTTTCACAAAAGATCGCCATTACAATTTGTGGATTGCTACTCAGAAAGGAGAGTTAACAAAAATTAATCCCTACGGAGAATACACTTCCTTTAGGGAACAACTTCGTACTTTTCATGATTCCAATCAAATCACATATATTCTTCCTACAGCTACAAATACATGGTTTGGCTCAAAACACGGAACTTTATACACGTATAGTCATGCGACTGATACGTTGAAAAAAATAGCGAGTATCCCCGGGGCATTTACTCCTTTTAAGAAGGTCAATAGTATGATTTTTGTCAACCCGCATACAATCCTGGTCAGTACCCCGGAAGATCTATATCTTTTTGATACACAAAAAAAGGTATTCACGAAAGCCGATACTCCTTTTCCTATTGATAAGGAAGATATTATAAAATTGGCATTAGACAAAAAGAATAGAATATGGATATCTTCTGAATTACACGGTCTGTTTTGTTATAATCAGGAAACCAGAAACGGTTTTACACAGTTTAGCAAAACCAATGAAAACATACAAAAAACAGATATGTTTATTTCAGTTTTTTGTGATAGTAGAGGGGTTATCTGGGCGGGTACTGATGGAGATGGTTTATATCGAATCGACCCGGAGACAGATACCACTACCATTCTGAAACACAATGAAACGGATAAGTTTTCTATTAGCAATAACTCGATTACTCATATTAATGAAGATTCTAAAGGGAATATATGGTTGACCTTAAAGAAAGGAAAAATAGATGTCTTGCCCTATACGAATAACAATATTCAATACTATAATGGCTGTGTCAAAGGAACACCTCATAAAATCTTATCGATTTTAAAAGCATCGGATAATTCTTTGTGGTTAGGTACTGACGGCAATGGAATCAATAGAGTATTTCCTGATAAGCAAAAAGTACAATACAACAACCAGCAAACAGATACTTCTTTTTTCAAGGGAAAATATATCAATTGTCTGGTAGAAGATACTAATGGCAATATCTGGATTGCTACTTATCAGAACGGCTTATGGGTTTATGATATCAAAAAGCAGCATTTTAGTAAAATTCCGATCACATCTAATACTGGAAAAACGACCTTGCATATATTAAGCTTACTAAAAGATACACAGGGTAGAATCTGGGTAGGGTCTAAAATTGGAATGCATCTCTATGATGCTGATAAGAACTTTTTAGCCAATTTCGATCTGGGAGTAAACGGTCTTTTCGGGGATCATGTCATAGATATAAAAGAAGACAATACAAATACATTCTGGATATCTGTTGTCAGAGGAGGAATCTTTCGCTTTAATGAGAACCAACATTCAATCGCTAATTCTGATTTTACTCACATTCCTTTTCCTAAAGATCATGTCGATACCGATTGCAAGAACTTTTCTATTCATCCTGATAACAAGCAAAACTTATGGATTACTTGTCGTTCTGGTTTTTTATTACAATATAATATTGCGAAAAATGTGTATACCTCTCACCTCACAAATCCGCGTTTACATGATATCGACATTAAAGACATACAAATACAAACTCCGGATATTCTTTGGATTAGTAGCACTAATGGTATTCACCAATACCATCTCAAAAAAGATTTGATTACCTCCTATTATGAAGCTGACGGACTCTTAGTGACCGAATATGGAGTACAGAGTACCTATCAGGACACTCATGGAATCATTTATTTTGGAGGAGAAAACGGAGCAACTTCTTTTGATCCCAAGCAGATGATCCAGAAAGAAACTGATGCGCAACTTTATATCAACACCATTGAAATTTTAAACAAACCCGCGAAACAAATTTTAGGGAATCAACTCTCTACCACTACCGAAAATGTATCTGACTTATACTTAAATGCTGACCAGGCCTCTTTTTCTTTTCAGTTTTCTGCCATTGATAATGTGTTAAACCCCAATTACCACTATGCATATAGATTGAAAGGGTTTGATCAAAATTGGATTACCCCTAAAAAAGATCGTATTGCCACATATACTAATATCCCTCATGGTCGGTATACGTTCGAAGTAAAAGGGGGAGCTAAAAAAGGGATATGGAATATTCCTTCCAGAAAATTAAATATACGCATTACACCTCCCTGGTGGCTTAGTACAACTGCATATATTTTATACACCATTTTTGCTTCTTTAATCATATATAGTATCAGTTCCTGGCTACAACTAAAAAATAAATTAAATAAAGAAGCCTGGCAAAACCACAAGGAAAAAGAATTATATGCTGTGAAAATGAATTTTTTTACCAAAATGTCTCATGAGATTCAAACACCCCTTACGCTCATTACTGGTCCAATTGACGATATGCTAGAACGTGCAAAATCCAGTGGAAATCAGCTACTCAATCAGCGATTATTAATGATTAAAAACAATGCAAACCGACTTTCCAGAATCGCTACAGAGCTTATGATTGTAAGAAATAAAGAAATGGGGAGATTAAAGATACTGGTAGCTAAAAACGATCTCATACAAGATTTAAAGAATATCGCTTTTTCTTTTTCGGAACAAGCGCGCTTCAAAAACATTGATTTTATACAAGAGTACCCGACAAAAGCATTGCATATATGGTATGATAAAGAAAAGATAGAACATGTCATATACAACCTGCTGTCTAATGCTTTTAAATTTACTCCCAGAGAAGGTACAATTAAAATTTCAGTAAGTCAGGATATAACCGCTCAGCAGGTATTTATAAAAATGACAGATAACGGTCCTGGAATTCCAAAAGAAGAAGCGGATGATATCTTTAAACTATTTTATCAATCAGAAATCGGTAAAAACACCAAAGGATCTGGAATTGGACTCGCACTGAGTAAAGAATTGATCGCTCTTCATTACGGGGAGATCAGCGTGACCCCTCTAACACCTAAGGGAAGTTGCTTCACCGTAACACTATCCTCCAGAGAAGATCTTTTTTCCGAGGAACAAAAAATAAAAGAAGAAGTTTCTGAACACCAATTACTGTCTCCATCTATTACAGGAGCTGTTCCTGTATTGACAACTCCTTGTTCCCAAAAAGCTATCTATACCTTACTGATTGTAGAAGACAATGTAGAAATGCAAATTTTCTTAAAAGATATCTTATCCAATCAATATAATATCCTCTTAGCAGAAAATGGTCTGGAAGGTGTTGCTCTGGCAGAAAAACACCTTCCTGATGTGATTATTAGTGATGTAATGATGCCTGTCATGGATGGAATCGAATTCTGCAAAACCCTGCAAAAGAAAAAGACAACGGCTCATATTCCTATTATCTTATTAACTGCCAAGAATACGACCAAAACAAAATTAGAAGGATTACAATCCGGTGCGGTAGAGTTTATCAAAAAACCATTTAACTTTCATGAACTCTTATTGCGTATCAACAATATTATTGAAACCAGAGAAAAAATACTGACAAAGTATAAAACAGATGTCATCAGTCGTCCCAAAGATCATCATGTACGCTCCAAAGATGACATCTTTATGGACAACTTATTAGATGAATTAAACAAACAGATAGAAAACACCAATTATAAATTAGAGGAACTTTCTGATTCCCTGCACATGAGCTATTCTGTTATTTATCGAAAATGTCATGAAATTACCGGAAAAACACTGGTAGAACTTCAACGATGCTTAAAATTAAAAAGAGCCTGTACACTAATCATTAAGCAAGGGTACAACATTTCTGAAGCTGCGTTTATGGTCGGTTATAAAGATGCTAAATATTTTACTAAATGTTTTAAAGAAGAATTCGGACAACCTCCTAACTTTTTTAAAAAAGAAGCACATAAAATCGGAATTGAAGAAACGATAAAAAAATACAAATTATAACTTCAACAAAAAGAGCATTCACTAATGTGAATGCTCTTTGCTAATTTTATATAGATGATGTATTAAACAGTTTCTAAATACGTCAATACATTTTCTTCAATTCGCTTATTGATGTCTGTAACATCTCCTTTTACAAAGGTAGTACCTGTAATGTTTTCAAAAAGCTCTATATATCGATCCGAAACAGAATTGATATATGCTTCATTCATCTCTGGTATTTGTTGTCCTTCTTTCCCCTGAAAACCATTACTGATCAACCACTGTCTCACAAATTCCTTTGATAATTGTTTTTGAGCTTCTCCTTTTTCTTGTCGTTCTTCATATCCTTCTGCATAAAAGTATCTGGAAGAATCCGGAGTATGAATCTCATCAATCAGTACAATCTTACCGTCTTTCGTTTTACCGAACTCATACTTCGTATCTACCAAAATTAATCCGCGTTCGGCGGCTATTTCAGTTCCTCTCTGGAAAAGTTTTCGGGTATAATCTTCCAAAACCAGGTAATCGGCTTCCGAAACAATTCCCTGGGCTAAAATAGCTTCTCTGGAAATATCTTCATCGTGTTCTCCATTATCTGCTTTTGTCGAAGGTGTAATAATAGGAGAAGGGAATTTATCATTTTCCTTCATACCTTCTGGCATTGGTACTCCACATAATACTCTTTTTCCTGCTTTATATTCTCTCGCTGCATGTCCTGACAGGTATCCCCGAATAACCATTTCGACCTTAAACGGGGTACATAAATGCCCTACAGAGACACTTGGGTCCGGAGTAGCAATTAGCCAATTAGGCACTAAATCTTCTGTAGCTTTCATCATCTGAGTAGCAATCTGATTTAAGATTTGCCCTTTAAAAGGAATTCCTTTAGGCATTACCACATCAAACGCTGATAAACGATCGGTAGCAATCATTACCAACAACTCATCATTGATTGTATACACCTCTCTTACTTTTCCTTTATACACTGATTTTTGACCCGGAAAATTAAAATCCGTACCTGTAATGGTATTCATTTGTTTTACTCTAAATTAAATTTATAACAAGCTGCCTTCCCTCTATACTGAAATCTCAGTAGATTAGGTGTCTGCAAATATCTGTCTTTTTGAAGAAAATCCTGCCTAAAAAAGTATTTATCCGTTCCTGTTTTCTATTTCTTTATAAGCAGCGATCACTTTTTTCACCAATTTATGACGTACCACATCCTTATCATCCAGATGTATAATTCCGATTCCATTGATATTTTTCAGAACCAATAAGGCTTCTTTTAGTCCTGAAGTCACCCGTCGTGGTAAGTCTATCTGTCCCGGATCTCCTGTGATAATAAATTTAGCATTCTTCCCCATTCGGGTTAAGAACATTTTCATCTGGGCATGTGTGGTATTTTGCGCCTCATCCAGGATGACAAAAGCATTATCCAGTGTTCGTCCTCTCATAAATGCCATGGGAGCAATTTGTATCACTCCTTTTTCTATCAGGCTAGCTAGTTTCTCATGAGGAATCATATCGCGTAAAGCATCATACAATGGCTGCATATACGGATCCAGCTTTTCTTTCATATCTCCTGGAAGAAATCCAAGGTTCTCCCCTGCCTCTACTGCTGGTCGTGTCAGAACGATTCGTTTTACCTGTTTCTCTTTTAGGGCTTTTACTGCCAGTGCAACTCCTACATAGGTCTTTCCGGTTCCGGCAGGACCAATTGCAAAAACCATATCATTGGCATAAGAAGTTTCTACCAGTCTGCGCTGATTAGCTGATTGTGCTTTTATAAGTTTTCCTCCTACTCCATGAACTAATACTTCGGAACTGACATCAGAGGTCTCATAATCTGCCTTGCTCTCGCTTGTCAACACACGTTCGATTCCATTTTCATCCAGCTTATTATACTTGGCAAAATGCTCTAGCAACATATTAAAGCGAATGTCAAACTCTTCCAGTGTCTCTTCCTCTCCATAGACTTTAATCTTACTGCCTCGGGCAACAATTTTTAGTTTGGGGAAGTATTTTTTTAATAATTCGATATTTCCATTCTGGAGTCCAAAAAACTCCTTTGGATTTATTTCTGTTAGTTCTATTATAAGTTCATTCAAAAGCTATACAAATTTTAGTATGATTTGTTTTTAGGATTGACTAAGTTTGCGAAGTTATTTGAGGTTTGAACTGGAAAAACGTCTGCGTTCTTATTCCTTTTTTGAGTATTTTGAACATCATTTACAGATAGCACAAACACATACATCAATCAGGGCATAAATAATACAGTTTGTTATTCAGGTATAAAACTTCGAACAACTTCAAAACAAATTTACATATTTTTAGACGCTTACAATTAAAAGATATTAACAATTATTGTTCATGCCTATTATAACTTTAACAACAGATTTCGGAATCAAAGATCATTTTGTGTCTGCCGTTAAAGGTGCTATTTATACGGAATTACCTGATGCAAAAATTGTTGATATTTCTCATGAGATCTCTCCTTTTCATATTACCGAAGCTGCTTATATTATCCAGAATGCCTATAAAAGCTTTCCAAAAGGCAGTATTCATATCGTGGGGATTGACAGTGAGCCCAACCCTGAAAACAAACATATTGCCGTTAAGCTCAATGATCATTACTTCATTTGTGCTAATAATGGTCTTATCGGATTGATCGCTTCTGAATTTATTCCCGAAAAAATTGTGGAAATTAATATTCATAATGCAATTGACACTAACTTTCCTGTTCTTGATGTTTTTGTAGCAGTAGCCTGTCATATCGCCCGGGGAGGAACGCTGGAGGTTATTGGCAAAAATATTTCTGAGATTAAAATTATCAAAGGAATGACTCCTATCGTTAATGTCGGGGATAAGCAAATTGTAGGCAGCATTATCTATATTGATAACTACGGAAACCTTATCACTAATATTACCAGAAAACTATTCGAAGAAGTTGGTAAAGGAAGAAAATTCAAAATCTATGCCCGAAATGCAATCTTCGAAAATGTATATGAACGATATAGTGATGCTATTAATTTCTCGATTGAAAAGAGCAAACGGGAAGAAGATGGTAAAAAATTAGCTATTTTTAATTCTTCTGATTATCTGGAATTAGCCATTTATAAAAGTAATCCCAAAACGGTGGGAGGCGCTTCCAGCTTATTCGGATTAGATTACAGAGATACAGTCAGTATTAATTTTGAGTAAGTAACATGATCATACGAGTCGTTAAAATGGGGTTTATCCCGGAAGAGGTTGAAGCATTTCTAAACGTGTTCGAAAAAAACAAGCAACACATTCGGCATTTCGAAGGGTGCTCGCACTTGAGATTACTTAGAGATAAGCATACTCCTAATCAATTTTTCACCTACAGTCACTGGGAATCGGAAACACATCTCAATAACTATAGGAACTCTGCGTTATTCAAAGAAGTTTGGGCGCAAACCAAAATCAAATTCAATCAAAAACCAGAAGCCTGGAGTATGACAGAATCCTCTTAATGATCCTGCTACGAATGCGCTATAAAATATAATGACAGCACTATGCTTGCACTCATAAGAAAAGAAATAAACACTTTTTTTGCCTCGGCAATAGGCTATTTAGTTATTGCTATTTTTTTACTGATTAACGGACTCTTCTTATGGGTTTTTAGAGGTCCTTATAATATACTGAATAGCGGTTTCGCGGATTTATCTCCTTTTTTTCAGCTTGCCCCATGGATCTTACTATTTCTGGTACCTGCTACCACTATGAGAAGTTTTGCCGAAGAGAGAAAATCAGGAACATTAGAACTCCTATTAACTAGTTCTTTAAAAAAGAGAGAAATTGTTCTCGGAAAATTCTTAGGAAATTTTATACTGATAGGAATCGCTTTACTACCTAGCATTCTTTATTTTATCACCTTATACCAGCTTGGAAATCCCGTGGGAAATATCGATGCTGCAAGTGTTTTTGGGTCATATATAGCACTATTTTTACTAAGTGCCTCATATACTGCTATTGGTATTTTCTCATCTTCAATTACACAAAACCAGATTATTGCTTTTCTTATTGCAGCGCTTTTATCCTTCTTATTCTATTTGGGATGGAACAGTTTGGCAGAATTTGATCCTTCTGGGGTAAGTGGTCTCTTTTTCGAGCAGTTGGGAATGCAGTTTCATTATGAACGAATTAGCCGTGGGGTTATCGATACCAGAGATGTGGTATATTTTCTACTCGTGCTTATTGTTTTTTTAGTCATGACAGCTATTACCCTGCAAAAGAAAACTATCGTTCAAAAAATGAAGTCCATCGCATTGAGCTGTATCATTGGGGTCATTGTCGTCGCTATTGGAAACACGTATTACAAGCGTTTTGACCTTACTCATGACCAACGATTTACACTATCAGAAGCAACCAAGAAATTAGTTCGGGATATCGAAGTACCTATTGCTATTGATGTTTTATTAGAAGGAGATTTCCCTTCTGAGTTCAGGCGCTTACAAACCGAAACCAAACAACTACTGGAAGAATTCAATGCACTGAATCCGAAAGTAAAATACATTTTCATCGATCCGCTAAAGGAAGAAGAAATCCGGGAAGAGACTTTGCAACAATTACAGCAACACGGATTAACCCCCATGCAGGTCACCGTTAAGGAAAGCGGAAAAACAGAAACCGAAACGGTTGTTCCCTGGGCAATTGTAAATTATCAGGATAAAAGTGTTCGAATTCCATTGGTCAAACATACTATTGGAGCTTCTACAGAAGAACGTGTTAGTAATTCAATTCAGCAACTCGAATATGCTTTTGCTGATGGGTTGACGAAACTACTTCGATCAAACAAACAAAAAATTGCCCTTCTCAAAGGGAATGGGCAATTACATGGATTGAAAATTGCCGACTTCGTTAGAAACCTGCAAAAGCATTATCACCTCAATTCTTTTCCTTTGGATTCTGCTAACGGGAATCCATTAAAAACATTGGAAGATCTACAGAATTTTGATTTGATTATTAATACCAAACCTACCCAGACATTTAGTGAAAATGAAAAATATGTATTGGATCAATATCTGATGCATGGAGGAAAAGCAATCTGGATGGTCGAACCTGTGGATATGGAAATCGATAGCCTGCTCACTCCCAGTGGGAGCGCACTAGCAACAATCCGAGATTTGCAGCTTAATGACCTGCTATTCTCCTACGGAGTTCGAATTAATCCGGTATTGGTTAATGATTTAATATCCTCCCCTCTGGTACTGGCATCAGGAGAAGGAAATAACACTCAGTTTAATACTTTCCCTTGGTTTTACAACCCTCTGGCTAAAACAAAAAGTGAGCATCCCGTTATTAAGAATATTGAGGCGGTTCAATTTGAATTTGCAAATCAGATTGACACCCTAAAAAACGATATCAAAAAAACGATCTTATTACAAAGCTCTGAAAAAACAAAACTAGAAGGAGTTCCTAAACAAATATCGCTGGATATTATTCAAAAAAAACCGGATCTTACTTCTTACAATCAAGGGAAGCAAAATTTGGCAGTTTTATTGGAAGGTTCTTTTAAATCTAACTATAAAAACCGCGTAAAACCTGTAAAAAATGAAGCGCATAAAGATCATGGTGCTCCTTCAAAAATGATTGTTATTGCCGATGGTGATATTGCAAAGAACTACGTACGAAAAAATCGTCCGATGGAATTAGGCTATGACCCGATTCTCAATCTCCAATACGGGAATAAAGAATTTTTGATGAATGCCGTCAATTATCTGATGGATGACTCGGGACTTATTAGTGTACGAAGTAAAAAAATAAACATCCCATTTTTAGAAATAGAAAAGGTAGTTCGTCAAAAAAGTACATGGCAGGCAATTAATATTATAATGCCTTTATTATGTCTTGTTTTATTTGGTGTTGCGTTTATCTTTTTGAGAAAAAGAAAGTACAAAAAACCTCTTTAGGTTCTTTTCGCTCTGTATCCTTACTACAGCAAATATGATACTATTTTGTATTTTTAAAGAGATACACTTTTTATCATAATTATTATGGATGGAAATGACTATATAGAGAGCATAAAAAAACAATTCCTTTATTATAAAACCTTAGGCGAAAAAACCTTGCATCAATTGCCGGACGACGCCATTTTCTGGCAGTACAATGAAGCGAGTAACAGCATTGCAATTCTCATCAAGCACCTCTGGGGGAACATGATGTCCCGATGGACTGATTTTTTGACTACTGACGGAGAAAAAGAATGGAGAAAAAGAGATGAGGAATTCGCAAATGATATTCATTCCAAAACTGAATTACTCAAAAAATGGGAAGAAGGATGGGCTTGCCTGTTTACCGCCCTAGACACCATTAATAAGACCAACTTCGATCAATTGGTATACATTCGTAATATAGGACATCGAATACCGGAAGCGATTCATCGTCAATTGGCACATTACTCCTATCATATTGGTCAAATCGTATATATTGGCAAAATGATTTCTAATTCGCAGTGGCAATCTTTATCTATTCCCAAAGGAGGTTCGAAAGCATACAATAAACTTCGTTTCTCTAAAGAAAAACATCAGGCGCATTATACAGATGCACTACTAAAAGATAAAAACAATACAAAACAAAAGTAATTTCCCTCCTATTTGGTCAATAACTCCTCTATCATTGTTAATAACTATAGTTTTAGAGATACTATATTCCTTGCAGATTAAAATTATATTTGCGTAAACTGTACATAACGAATCGCACATGAAATTTATAGTATCCAGTTCATACCTGCTAAAGCAACTTCAAGTATTAGGAGGTGTTATTAACAATAGTAATACCTTGCCTATTTTAGACAATTTTTTGTTTGAACTAGATGGGAATTCCTTAACGGTTTCTGCTTCTGATTTAGAGACAACTATGTCTGCTAAACTGGAAGTTGAATCAGCAGATGAGGGAGTTATTGCTGTCCCGGCAAAATTATTATTAGAAACTCTTAAAACATTCCCGGAACAACCTTTGACGTTTGTGGTCGGTGACAATAACACTATAGAAATCAGCTCTAATCACGGTAAGTATGCACTTGCGTATGCTGACGGAGAAGAATTTCCTAAAGCTGTAGAATTAGAAGACCCTAGTGCTACCAATATTCTAGGGGACATTCTGGCTACCGCAATTAGCAAAACCATTTTTGCTACCGGTAATGATGACCTGAGACCTGTTATGAGTGGTGTGTTTTTTCAGTTTTCTACAGAGCAATTAACTTTTGTAGCTACCGATGCTCATAAACTTGTTAAATATTCCAGAGAAGATGTGAAGGCTTCTCAGGCCGCAGAATTTATTATGCCTAAAAAGCCATTAAATCTGCTAAAAGGAATTCTGGCGGGTAGTGATAGCGATGTACTTATAGAATATAATGAATCAAATGCGAAGTTCTCTTTTGATGACACACAGCTTATCTGTCGTCTTATCGATGGTAAATACCCTAATTATGAAGCAGTAATTCCTAAGGAGAATCCTAATAAATTAACAATTGCCAGAACACAATTTCTGAATTCAGTAAAAAGGGTTTCTATCTTCTCTAATAAAACGACACATCAGATTCGTTTAAAAATTGCAGGAGCTGAACTTAATATCTCTGCTGAGGATATCGATTACTCTAATAAAGCAGAAGAGCGATTGACATGTGATTATCAAGGAGATGATATGCAGATAGGGTTTAACTCTCGTTTTCTGAGTGAAATGCTTAATAACCTTAACGCTGATGAAGTACAGGTAGAAATGTCTCTGCCTAACAGAGCGGGAATCCTTACTCCTATCGATGGGCTTGATGAGGGAGAAAATGTTACGATGCTAGTGATGCCAGTAATGCTTAATGATTAGAAATACGAAAATTAATATATATCGAAAACCACAACAATTGTGTTGTGGTTTTTTTGTTTTGAGCCCTTACTACAAATTCCCTCACGCTTCTTTCTTCTTCTATGGATAAACTGGCAAAATACATTAAGGCACGCATTGATATTGATGACAATGTACTCAGCACCATTGTATCTTCGTTTGAGTCACGTACGATTGCTAAAGGAAAATTTGCAATCAAAAAAAATCAACTTGTAACTGATTATTACTTTATTCTTTCAGGAGGTTTACGCATGTATATCGTGCATAATGATATCGAATTAACTCGTTATTTTGCCTTTGAAGGGGAAATGATTGCCGATATTTCTAAAATTAAAGCCCGAGGCAGATCTAATACATATATTGAAGCAATTGAAAACACTGAATTGCTTACCATCAAGCACGAAAAAATGGAGCTGTTATACGAAACCTACCCTATATGGCAAAAATTTGGTCGATTGTTATGGGAAGAATCTTTTGCCAGTGTCCTCAACGGAGTTCATAACTTCCAAACATTATCCGCCAAAGAACGGTATCTCGACATTATGAAGAGATCAGATATTGTCAAACGCGTTCCTCTAAAAGACCTCTCTTCTTTTTTAGGGATCACTCCTTCTTCTCTGAGTCGAATACGAAAGGAAATCAAATAAGTATTTCTTGTCATTTGGCAATTTCACGAAGAGATTTCCTGTTGATCTTTGGGTTTGAAAACACAAACAAACCTAAAAGTAAAAACGGGAAAAAATTATGTTACAAAAATTCGGAATATACATTATTCTATTACTCTGTATTAATTGCTATGCTCAGCAAAACAGAGATATGGTATCGACTACTTACCTAATGTCTCTCTCCAAAAAAAATTTTGATTACAACAGAAAACGAATAAAAATAACACCTCCTCCAATTACGACTAAGAAATCACTATTTATCAATACTATCGGCATGGATATTCACGAGTTCACATACAATCAAGAACTTCCATTTTCTGAAGACCTGACAAGTATCTATACCATAAACCATAGCTTTCTTTTTAAGCACAGAATCACTCCTGCGTGGAGTTTTAATGTTTTTAGTCTAACTTCCTTACTTTCTAATAAACCCATAGCACATACCATTGACAACTTCTTATGGAATGGAGGACTTTTTGTAGAGCGTTCTTTTAGTAAAAACACTTTAAAAATCAGTGCTGGTGTCGGGTATTTCACCATGATAGGAGAATCCAGAATTACGCCATTGTTAATGATTGAAAAGAAAATAGGTCGTATGTTCCTAGTACAGATAGGAATGCCTAAAACTCAGATTCAATATCAACCTCACAGAAACCATCTATTCAGTATCTCCGGAGAATTAAATGATTTTATGACCACGCTGTCTACCCCCGTTTCTCTTCATAGCGTTTCTTCTACCCAAGCAACAAAAGCTATTTTTACATCTGTATCAGCTGGAATCGGATATGCATTCTGGGCTAGCCGTTTTACGCGTTTATCAATTAAAGGGATGTATTCTGTATTTGAAAATTATGAGCTAATTGATGATGATAATAAAACCCTGTATGATTTTGACAGTCAAAACAGCTATTACCTCACAGTTGGTTTTCATATTGACATCACAAGAGGAAAAAGATCCTCTTCTATAAAATAACGCTCCAATCTACCTTACAAATAAGCTCCTAAAAAAACAGCTTCAAATGTTTATTTGTAGGAATATCTCTTACCATATTACAAAAAAGAACTGTATTCATGATTTTTATTAGCAAAAACAAGACTTGATAGCTCCTCCCTTATCAGGTCTTGTTTTTACAGATTATTCAATTATTTCATTTATTTTTATCAAATTCCTTTTTTTTTACTCTTATACAAAACATAATCAGTTTTATTTATGGTAAAATTGATAAAAACAATAACGAAACACTAAAAATAATCGTCATATGTTGTTACATTGGAAATATAATCTTAAAATTTCTACCCGTATGACACAATTTTTACACGCTCCACCAGAGAACCTTTTCTTCTTTATTTCTACTAAAAAAGCAACCCCATTTATTTAGTTTTTCAGATATAGCATACAGTTCAATAGTTCGTATGTTATCAATTGACATAAGAATGCTATTCCATGAATACGCATTTGTCTTTCAGGTACTACCAAATGCCTCTTAAAACCATAGAAATAATTACATGAAAAAATTACTGAGCTACGTATGGCCTTTGACCAGGACCATCGACTCTACTATTAACGGACCCCTTGAACTCACCTGGATTAATGGAAAAAAAGTACTCGATAGTAAAAATGCCAATTACTCTTATGGCACACTACAAAAGTTACTAACCTACGGATTGTCTAAAATTGAGATCCCACCTACAGCTACCATCCTCTTATTAGGTCTTGGAGGCGGTAGTATTATTAATCCTTTGCGAAAGCGATTCCAACACAAAGGAAAAATAACCGCTATAGAAATCGACCCTGTTGTTATTGAAATTGCAAAAGAAGAGTTCTTTATAGATGAATCAAAAAATTTACAAATTGTATGTCAGGATGCTTCTCATTTTGTGTACAAATGTGTTCATCATTACGACATTATTATTGTCGATTTATTTATAGATAACAAAGTACCAGAAGAATACTATTCTGTTATTTTTTGGAGAAACTTACTACGACTTTTAAATAAAAATGGTAAAGTCGTATTTAATGCAGGAATTCACGTAAAGAATTACAAGCAAATAGATCAACTTATCCAAACGCTCTCCGATACAATTACTTTTGAACAATATCACGATGTAGAAGGAGCCAATACATTACTTATCGGTTCCTACATATAATACATATATCAGGATATGTATTGAACTCAAAAGAAAAGCCGACTAAAGGTCGGCTTTATCGTATTGTTTGTTATATTGGTCTATCCGATAATATTCAGTGACAACGGATAAGATGGCTGTTGCCCATTACTCGCTCTAACAGCATTGACAATAGGATATATAAGGTATATTACTCCTAATACAATCAACCCTACAATCCCTAGTCCGAATAACAAAATTAACGGGATACAAATAATCATATAAATCAGCATGCTGATCTGAAAATTAATAATCGATTTTCCATGTGCATCCATTTGATCAATTCTGTCTTTTTGGGTTAACCAAATAATCAGAGGCACTATAAATCCTCCAAAACCTGTGATGACATCCAATAACTGTGATAGATGTGCCAGAACGAGAACACTGCTGTCTTTTTTCATAATATAGTAGTTTTTTGATTGATGATTGATTTATATATGCTAATAAAATTAGCAACATTGTATTAATATGACGAAAAGAATTGCATTTTGTTACATTTTTTTATTTAAAAACATCTCAGATGTTTCCATATGATCAGAAAGAAAAAGTTATATATCAAAAAAGCTACTAACTGAGGTTAGTAGCTTTTCATTTATAAAACAAACAACAATAAAAGTTTATCTAACTCACTCAAACAAACTTTACTCTTCAATATTTTATTCACCTAATAATCAGTATTAAAAGGCATTGAGGTTTCCCTCTAAATTATAATTCATTTTTCTACACCCCTTCATCTTACATTTACTCAGAGGTTGTTTATTTTTATACTCTAGGCAGATCTCCTTCTCCTTTTAATGGTAAATCCGAACTCCCCATAAGATAGGTATCTACGTAATGAGCTGCCTGTCTCCCTTCTGCGATTGCCCAGACAATTAACGATTGTCCTCGTCTGCTATCTCCTGCAGCAAAAACACCTTTGACATTAGTAGCATACGAACCGGTTTCTGCCTGTATATTGGTTCTGGCATCCATATCGACTCCTAACTGCTCTGCAATAGTTGTTTCGGAACCAGTAAATCCTAAAGCGAGTAATGCCAGATCACACTTCCATTCTTTTTCTGTTCCTGGTACTTCTTTCAGGTTAAAGCGTCCATTCTCTTTTACCCATTCTACTTCTACTGTAATCAACCCAACCAGATTCCCCTCATCATCTCCTATAAATTCTTTCGTAGAAATACTCCATCTTCGTTCTGCTCCTTCTTGATGAGATGAGCTTGTTCGTAAACGCATCGACCAAAAGGGCCAAGGTTGATGTGCTGGCCGTTCTATAGTACCTTTACCCATAATCTCAAAATTAGTTACAGAGGTCGCTCCGTGCCTAACCGAAGTTCCAATACAATCTGATCCTGTATCTCCTCCTCCTATCACAATAACATCCTTATCCGTTGCCAGAATCTCTTCTCCTAATTCTTTGATACCGTCTACTCTTTTATTGTTTTGTTTCAGGAAATCCATTGCCTGAACAACACCATTGAGCGTTCCTCCTTTTACTGGTAAACTTCTTCTGACAGTTGCTCCTGTACATAAAACCACTGCATCGAATTCACTCTTCAATGTTTCTGCAGTAATATCTTTTCCTATCCAGGTATTCGGTTTGAAAATAACTCCTTCTTCTTCCAATACCTCCAAACGGCGATCAATTACTTGTTTTTCCATTTTAAAATCAGGAATCCCATAACGTAATAACCCACCTAGTTTTTCATCTCTTTCAAAAATAGTAACCCAATGCCCTGCTCTGTTTAGTTGTTGTGCAGCTGCTAATCCTGAGGGTCCTGACCCTACTACCGCCACTGTTTTCCCTGTTCGAACAGCAGGTGGTTTAGCCTTAATCCATCCGTTCTTAAATGCCTGCTCTACAATATTTTTTTCTATATTCTCTATGGTTATCGGGTTTTGATTGATTCCCATAACACATGCCTCTTCACAAGGTGCCGGGCATAGCCTTCCTGTAAACTCAGGGAAATTATTCGTGGAATGAAGTATTCTTGCTGCTTTTTCCCATTTCCCTCTATATACAGCATCATTAAAATCAGGGATTAGGTTCCCGAGAGGACAACCACTATGGCAAAATGGTATTCCACAATCCATACATCTGGCGCCTTGATTTTTTAATGCTTTTTTTTCTAAAGGAATTGTAAACTCCTTATAATTTTTAATACGATCTTTAACAGGCTGATACTGTTCAATCTCTCTTTCAAATTCTAAAAATCCAGTGGTCTTTCCCATATCAATATCGTTTTATGCTTCTTGAGCGGCTAATTTCTCTTCTTCTAATCGTTTTAAGGCTTGTTTATACTCTTCTGGGAATATCTTGATAAATTTAGATAATGCTGTTTCCCAGTTTTCTAAAATGCGCTGAGCCAATGGACTTAACGTCGCATTATAATGGTTTTCTATAAGTGCTTTTAGTTCCTTCTTATCTTCATACAATGTTACTTCTTCCAGGTTTAATGATTCTTTATTACAGTTTTTCTCAAAAGTACCTTTGTCATCATATATATAGGCTATTCCTCCTGACATTCCTGCTCCAAAATTCCTACCTACTTCTCCCAGAATAACAGCAACTCCTCCGGTCATATACTCACATCCGTGATCTCCTATTCCTTCTACAACTGCCGTTGCCCCTGAATTTCTGACACAAAAACGCTCTCCTGCTTTTCCATTAATATATACTTCTCCTGCTGTCGCTCCATACAATGTTACATTTCCTGTAATAACATTATCCTCCGGAACAATGGTTGCTTCCTGGGGTACTTTGATAACCAGTTTTGCTCCTGATAACCCTTTTCCTAAATAGTCATTTGTATTCCCGTTCACTACCATAGTCAAACCTCTGGTGGCAAATGCTCCAAAACTTTGTCCTGCTGCCCCTGTAAAATTCAATCGCAACGTATTTTCTGGTAATCCCTGCGCTCCGTAGATCTTGGAGATCTCATTACTAAGAATAGCCCCTACTGCTCTATCTGTATTGACAATATCAAAATCCAATACAGTTTTTTCTTTTCTAAACAGTGCGGGATGCGCCTGTTTTACTATTTCAAAATCGATTGACTTTTCTAAACAGTGATCTTGTTTTTCTGTATTGTATAATTTAACCCCTTCTTCAACGGATACTTGATGTAGTATTGGACTAATGTCTACTCCTGCTGCCTTATAGTGATCTATCGCTTTTTTATGGTTTAATTTCTGCACCTGCCCCACCATTTCATTCACTGTCCTAAACCCGAGTTGTGCCATGATCTCTCGTAATTCCTGTGCTATGAAATACATATAATTAACCACATGCTCTGGTTTTCCTTTGAATCGTTTACGGAGTTCAGGGTTCTGAGTTGCAATCCCTACAGGACATGTATTGAGATGACATACTCGCATCATTACACAACCAGAAGCTACCAGAGGAGCTGTTGCAAAACCGAATTCTTCTGCTCCTAATAAGCAAGCAATCGCTACATCTCTTCCTGTTTTTAACTGCCCGTCACATTCTAATACAATTCTATTTCTCAGGTTATTTCCTACCAATGTTTGCTGGGCTTCTGCTATTCCCAGCTCCCAGGGAAGTCCTGCATGTTTTAACGATGTCAAAGGGGATGCCCCTGTACCTCCATCAAAACCGGAAACCAATACGACATCAGCTTTTGCTTTTGCTACACCCGCCGCAACTGTTCCTACTCCTACTTCTGATACCAGCTTTACATTAATTCTGGCATCTCTGTTAGCAGACTTCAAATCGTAAATCAACTGTGATAAATCTTCTATAGAATAAATATCGTGATGTGGAGGTGGAGAAATCAACCCTACATAAGGAGTTGAATTCCTTGTTTTTGCGATTTCGGGATTCACTTTAGGTCCTGGTAATTGTCCTCCTTCTCCTGGTTTGGCTCCCTGTGCCATCTTTATCTGAATCTCTGCTGCACTGGTGAGATAGTTCGAAGAAACTCCAAATCTCCCCGATGCTACTTGCTTAATTGCACTGTTTTTCCAATCGCCATTTACATCTTTATAGAATCGCAACGGATTTTCTCCTCCTTCTCCTGAATTACTTTTCCCTCCAATTCGATTCATCGCTACTGCCAAGTTCTCATGCGCTTCTTTGCTAATAGATCCATATGACATAGCTCCTGTTTTAAACCTCTTGACAATTTCTGTCCAGGGTTCTACTTCCTCCAAAGGAATAGGATCATAATTAGAAAACTCTAATACCCCCCTAATAGTCATTAGGTTTTTAGACTGTTCATTAATCAGTTCTGAATATTCTTTATATGTTTTCGGATCATTATCTCGTACTGACTTCTGTAACTTTGCTACCGACAACGGATTAAACTGATGTTTTTCCCCATTTCTTCTCCAGCGATACTGTCCTCCTATTTCCAAGTCTAAATCCCCTTCTATATCATTAGCCATATAGGCTCTTTCGTGTCTTTTTGAAATTTCTTTTTCTAATTCATATAAGCCCACTCCTTCTATCCTGGTTACGGTATTCGGGAAATATGTATTAACGACCTTGGAACTAATTCCTATACACTCGAATAATTGAGACCCTCTATAAGAATTCAAGGTAGAAATCCCTATTTTATTCATGACTTTAAGTACTCCTTTCCCAACAGCTTTGTTATAATTGTATACTGCCTGTTCGAAAGAAAGTTCTGATATATTCTGTTCTTCTATTTGTTCTTTTATGATCTCATTAACCATATATGGATTAATTGCACTTGCTCCATATCCAAACAACAATGCAAAATGGTGTACTTCTCTAGGCTCTGCTGATTCGATAATAATACTTGCCTTAGAGCTCTTTTTTAATCGTTGCAGCCCGCTATTGATAAAAGAACAGGCTAACAATGCTGGAATTGGCGCCCGATGCTTACTGACATTTCTATCTGAAAGAATAATAATATTTGTTCCTTCATCTATTGCTTCTGATGCCTTTTGAAGCATCGCTTCCAGAGCATCCTCTAATCCATTCAACCCTCTGTTTATATTATATAACATCGGAACTGAAGTGGCTTTGAATCCTTTATCTGAATAGGTTTTAATTTTATCCAGATCTTCTTTGGAAATTACCGGGTTTTGTATTTTTAATTTATTACAATGTCTTTCGACTACATCAAAGATATTATGACTTGCCCCTAAAGAAAGACTGATATCTGTAATCATTTCTTCTCTAATCCCATCTAATGGCGGGTTAGTTACCTGTGCGAATAACTGCTTGAAATAGTTATAAATCAGTTGTGGTTTTTCGGATAAAATTGCAATAGGTGTATCCGATCCCATAGAACCGATCGGTTCCTTAGCTAATTGTCCCATCGGGATGATAATCGTATCAATATCTTCTTGTGTATACCCGAATATTTCTTTTCTTTTAGCGACGGATTCTTCTCCTAAAAACAATGGACAGTCATTATAAGGAATATCTTTGAGATGTACCATATTAGTAGCAATCCATTCTCTATAAGGATGTCTGGCAGCTATTTCTTCTTTGACTTCTTCATCATTTACAATTCTTCCTTCATCCATATTCACCAAAAACATCTTTCCGGGTTCTAATCGCCCGTGGTATGCTATATTTGATGGTTGTACCTCTACAACTCCTGTTTCTGATGACATAATTACATACCCATCTTTGGTCACTGTATATCTAGAAGGTCTCAAACCATTTCTATCCAATACAGCTCCTATATAATTTCCATCTGTAAATGGAATAGATGCAGGACCATCCCATGGTTCCATCGTACAGGAGTTATATTCATAAAAAGCTTTTTTGGTATCGGACATTTCTTCATTTTTCTCCCAGGCTTCCGGAACCATCATCATCATTACCTCTGGAAGGGATCTTCCTGTCATTACCAGAAGTTCTACCACCATATCCATCGAAGCAGAATCTGATTTCCCAGGAAGTACCACAGGCAAAATATTCTTTATTTCATCACCAAACCATTCTGACTGCAATAACTCTTCTCTCGATCTCATCCTGGAGACGTTTCCTCTTAAGGTATTAATCTCTCCATTATGGCACATGTAACGAAAGGGTTGTGCCAAATCCCAGGTAGGAAATGTATTCGTAGAAAATCGTTGATGTACCAATGCCAGACGAGTTACTACCATTGGATCTAACAAGTCCTTATAATATAACTTAATATCTTCCGGCATTAACAGTCCTTTAAATATCATCGTTTTTGTAGACATACTAGGAATATAAAAAAACTTACTTTCCGACAGTCTAGAATTAAAGATGGTATGTTCTGAAACTTTTCTAGCGATAAAGAGTTTCAGGTTAAAATCAAAATAGCTTTGGTCTTCGGTTTCTTTTCCTATAAATATCTGACTAATAAAAGGCTCTGTTTTCTCGGCAATCTCTCCCAGGTGCTCAGCTCCTACCGGAACATCTCTCCACCCTAATAAGGTCAGCCCTTGCTCTTCTATGTTTTTTTCTAAAGTATCAATACAAAACTGTCGTTGATTCTCTTTTTTTGGTAAAAACACATTACTAACGGCATATTCTCCTGAAGCAGGCAAGTTGAAAGTACAATGTTTTACAAAGAAATCATGGGGAATGTCGATCAATATCCCAGCTCCATCTCCTGTTTTCCCATCAGCACTTACAGCACCTCTATGTTCTAACTTTTCGAGAATTTCCAGAGCTTTATGAATGATATCATTCGATTTTTTACCTTCTAAACTACATATGAATCCGGCACCACAAGCGTCGTGTTCGAATTCTGGCAAATACATTCCTTGTTTCTTCATAATTTTCCGTTAAAAATGGTTTCAGGTCGATGAAATTAACAAAACCTTAATGAAGGAAAAAGAAAATGAAACCAATCGGGATCACTTTTCTGAGCTCCGTAAAAAAAACATATTTAGAATAAAATAATCCCAAAATAAAGTCTTCTTATTACGAATTCCATAATGGGTTTTTCTTAGAATAATTCTAAATAAGATGATTCTCAAGAGCCACCACATATTTCTTATTATCAACTTATTACAACGAAAACGATTTCGAAAAAACAGCACAAATAACAGCTACACATTGCATTTTTATCATTTTTGATTAAAAATAAAGAATACCCCTAAAAATAATAGGGTTAAAATTAATAAATGAATAAAAATAAGCAACAATACCCTATTTTAAACATACTTAATATTAATATTTTATACATTTACCATGATTTTAACATTAAAAATCAAAATATCATGAAAAAAATTGAAGCTATTATCAGACGGTCTAAATATCGTATCGTAAAAGAAGCTTTACATCAACAGGGAATTTCTTTTTTTTCTTATTGGGATGTCACAGGTGTAGGCAATGAACAAAAAGGGAGTGTCTACAGAGGGGTATCCTATAGTACTTCTGATATACAACGTAGATACCTTTCTATAGTTGTTAATGACGAGTATGAACAGATTGCCATTAATGCTATTCTTACAGCAGCCAAAACAGGAGAGGTTGGTGACGGGAAAATTTTTGTTTCAGATATCAAAGAAGCCTATCGTATCAGAACATCCGAACAAGGAAACGCTACCATATAATATTATTCTAAACAAATTTATAAACGACTACTACATTTATTATATCACTATGGAACTATTTACTACTAACAATGTCTGGATGATGATATGTACTGCCCTTGTTTTTTTTATGCATCTGGGGTTCTCTTTTCTGGAAATAGGGTTAACCCGACAAAAAAACACCATTAACATTCTATTCAAAAACATGTTTATCATTTGCATTGGACTTATCTTATACTCTCTTTTTGGTTTTAACCTTATGTATCCTGGGTTTGACAAAGAGGCCTTGGGAATATTGGGGTTTTCTGGTTTTGGTCTTAACTCTCCCATAACTGAGACAGGCTCTTTAGACCTTTCTTATAATACCGGATATACCTATTGGACAGATTTTCTATTTCAAGGCATGTTTGCAGCAACGGCTGCAACCATTGTTTCCGGAGCCGTTGCAGAACGTATCAAGCTTGGTAGTTTTATGATTTTCACTATTATATATGTAGGGTTAATATATCCTATTGTTGGTTCCTGGAAATGGGGAGGTGGTTTTTTGGATTCTATGGGATTTTATGACTTTGCGGGTTCTAGCCTTGTTCACTCTGTTGGTGGATGGGCAGCACTGGTAGCCGTTTACCTTCTAGGTCCCCGAATTGGAAAATTCACATCCGAGGGTAAACCTATGGTCATCCCTGGTCATAGCATTACACTGGCTGCTGCGGGGGTTTTGATCCTCTGGTTGGGGTGGTTTGGTTTTAATGGAGGTTCTGTATTGTCTGCTGACCCTGCAACCACTTCTCTGACATTGGTTACCACATGTATTGCCGCTGCAACGGGTGGTTTATCTTCTTTTCTGGTTTCCACCGCTATCTATAAAAACTACGACTTAACCATGTTCCTAAATGGGATTTTAGGTGGATTAGTCGCCATCACCGCGGGAGCAGATCAAATGTCTCCTATGGATGCTATTATGGTAGGTGTCATTGCCGGAACATTGATTGTTTTCGGAATATCTCTTATCGACAGACTTACCTTAGACGATCCTGTTGGAGCTATTGCGGTCCATTTGATCTGTGGTATCTGGGGAACACTTGCTGTCGGTATTTTTGGAAAAATGGCAGGACTACATCAATTCTTTGTACAACTTATAGGTATTGTTATCATAGGGGTTTTCTGCCTTCTAACTTCTTTCTTTATTCTATTTTCTATTAAAAAACTTTCCGGAATAAGGGTTTCAGAACAAGAAGAAATAGAAGGGCTCGATTTTCATGAGCACGGTATGGATGCATACCCTGATTTTAGAATTAACCAACACTAACTTCCTTATGAAGCAATACCCTAAGAGGGGCAACTATATATACAAATGATACTAAGAGGTGAAGCATTAGAAATTATGTTTGTGATTTATCGCCTTTATATTATCAAAACAGTTCGCCCCTCTTTTTTATAAACTAATATCTCTTTTATAATATTCGCTATTTTCGTTCCTTGGAAAAAGCCAATATTTTTTGAAAAAGATCTCGTTTTTTGAAGGGTTTTATCACAATATCATCCATTCCTGAGTCTTTGATCTTATTATCCATATTTTCCAGATCTACTGCGGTTAAGGCTATAATTACAACTTCCTTATCAAACTCTCTGATTTCTCTGGTTGTTTCCAATCCATCTTTTCCCGGCATATGAATATCCATAAAAACAACATCATATGTTACATCCTTGATCATTTGTATTGCTTGCTCGCCATTATCTGCTATATCACATTGCGCTCCTGATCGTTCTATTGTCTTTTTCGTGATCATCAGGTTAATTTTATTATCATCTACAACCAGTATCTTATGCTCACTTAAAAGAGCTCCATAATTAATACTTTCTTTATAATATTTCTCTTTTTTACACTTTTCCAGAACAACCTCAAAACCAAAAGAAGTTCCTTTGCCTTCTTCTGAGGATACTTCAATGGAAGACTGAAATAAGTCTTCTACAATTCTTTTTACGATATATAACCCTAAACCAGAACCTCCTTTATACTCATCGATATGCTGAGTTCCATTGAACCCATTAAAGATACGAGGTAACTTTTCTTTTGCTATACCAATTCCATCATCCTTCACCTCGAAATAAACAGTGATACTCTCTTCATTTTCTTTTACTTTTCTTACAGATAACCATATATTCCCATCGGGAGTGAACTTAATCGCGTTGAATATGAGATTAATTAATACCTGAGAGATTTTTACCCGATCGCCTACGACATTACTACTCATATCTTTCTGGATTGACAAATGTAATTCTGTGTTATTTTCTGCGACCTGATGAGAAAAAGAGCTGGTTATTTCCACCATCATTTTTTTTAGGGAAAATCCTTCTTTATTTAATCGAACATTTCCTAAATGAAATTTGGTGTACTCCAATGTATTGTTTACCAATCCTAATAAATGATTGTTAAAAAAACGCAGCTTCTTGATATAGTTTTGACGTTGAGTAGCATCTTCATTTTGTTCAATAATTTCCGTTAATCCTTTAATGGTATATATCGGTGTTCTCAACTCATGATTGATTACCGAAAAAAAACGAGATCGTTCTTCATTCAAAGCCAATAATCGCTTATTTTTTTCTTTTAGCTCTTCATTTATATCGTTTTTCATCTTATTAGACCGGTAGACATAAATACTAAATAACAGAGCAAGGGCTAATAAAAAACTGATCAAAAAACTAATATAGAAAAAGTTTGTGCTCAGTTCTTTATTCTTTTTATTGATAATAGAGAGTTTTGCTATATCATTTTCCTGACGTAAAATTTCATAAATAAATTCATCGGCATTGGAGGCTCTCTCTTTTAATTTCTCTCTAAATATTTTTTGATACCGATATGCCAGAGATTGATAGTAGTATACTGAATCTATATTAGGACTGTATTCATAAAAATACCTGGATTTATAATGTGCTATACATTTCAAATAGGCATCTCGTTCTCTCTTTACAAATAACAAAGAATCTTTTTCTACTTCGTTTAACAACCTATAAGAATAACTATATTCTTTTTTCTCTTCTATCAACCCCATTGCCAGATGAAGCTTATATTCATTGCGAATAATATCATCTACAATATGCATGCGAATGGAATCTTCATTTTTAAAATCAAATTCATCCAGCTCTTTTAGCGCTTTTTCTGAGCTCAATACTACATTCTTATAATCTCTCCGATCCATATAACTGATGATCAAATCATTGTAATTATAAAACTTATTCAGGTTTTTCTCTTTAAGGCTTTTAGAAATATTAATCGCATACAGACTATCAACCTTATCAAATTGCTTCGCCTCTCTGTATACCCGAAGCATCAAAGAAGGGATTTCTAATTCGAAAGGTCGTTCGGGGATGTTCTGAGAAACCCGACGCGCTTTTTTAAAATAGTTGAGACTTTTATTATACCTCCCTGAGGAAAGAAAAATAACTCCATAATTATAATAATAGGAAGCTTGCATTCGCGGGTTGTCTTTTCCTTTTTCCAACAACTTGTCCAGATACATTCTAGCTTCTACAATACTGTCATTCTTTACCAGTCGATACACGACTCTATCAACTGTATCTCTGATTTCTACATCTATTGTCTTTTTTTGACTAAAAACGGTTGTAACAAAAAGCAACATTCCCCAAAAAAAGCATCCATTTATACTTTCTGTTTTTACCATACTCAAACTACTTTAAAACCATTAACTTTACCAATATATAGATAAATAGATCAGTTTCCCAGAAAATCTGGCTAAAAAAGTACCATAAATCGGATAATTTGCATCACTTTTCGTTATTCTTTAAGATTATAATTATAAGTTTCACATTTTTTATAGATTTTTATTTGGGGCTCATCTAGCTACTTTTTCTTTTTCCCTGCAGTGTATTCAGTATAAAAAAGAGCAACTATTATAACATACCCGAAACATAATAATTACTTTTGCAGTTGTAATTATTAATCTATGATCTCCAAAGATACCATTGTTGCATTGGCGACTCCGAGTGGCGCAGGTGCCATTGCTGTTATCAGAGTTTCCGGACAAGATGCTCTTCATATTTGTGCTCCTCTATTTAGATCCAAAAAGGGAAAAAACCTATTAGATCAAAAGAGTCATACTATTCATTTGGGGCATATCATAGATGAAAACAGGGTATTAGATGAAGTACTGATCTCTTTATTTAAAGGAAGTAACTCTTATACAGGAGAGCCTACTGTAGAAATTTCCTGTCATGGCTCTACTTATATCCAACAAGAAATTATTCAATTATTGCTTCGCAAAGGCTGTCGTGCTGCAAATCCTGGAGAGTTTACACTTCGAGCCTTTATTAATGCTAAACTTGATTTATCGCAAGCAGAAGCTGTTGCCGATTTAATTGCTTCTGATTCTGAAGCTTCTCACAGAATTGCTATGCAACAGATGAGAGGTGGATTTAGTAATGAAATTAAAGCCTTAAGAGAAGAGTTATTAAACTTTGCCTCATTAATAGAATTGGAATTAGATTTTGCAGAAGAAGATGTAGAATTTGCTGATCGTTCTCAATTCCGAGCATTAATTGAGCGAATTACGAAGGTATTAAAAAGACTTATCGATTCTTTTGCTGTCGGAAATGTTATAAAAAATGGGATCCCTGTTGCTATCGTTGGAGAGCCTAATGTAGGAAAATCCACTTTGCTGAACGCACTTTTAAATGAAGAACGAGCTATTGTATCTGATATAGCAGGTACCACACGAGATACTATTGAAGACGAAATCATTATCGGCGGTATTGGCTTTCGTTTTATCGATACAGCGGGAATCAGAGATACTAAAGATGTGGTAGAAAGTATTGGTATTCAGAAAACCTTTGAAAAAATCGAACAAGCACAGGTAGTAATTTATCTGGTCGATAGTTCTGACCTAACTGCTGATCGTATTACCGAATTACAAACAGAAATAGGAAAAATTAAAAATAAATACCCTCAAAAACCTTTGCTCATTGTCGCTAATAAGGTTGATAAACTTTCTTCTGAAGCTGCTACTACTCTAAGCAATACAATTGAAGGAGTTCATTTACTTTCTGCTAAAAATAATATAGGAGTAGATACACTACAGGACTCTTTATTAAATTTTGTTAATACAGGTGCCTTACGAAACGATGATACCATTGTAACCAATACCAGACATTACGATGCCTTATTAAAAGCATTGGAAGAAATACAAAAAGTGCAATATGGTCTGGACAGTGGTCTATCAGGGGATTTGATGGCTATCGACATCAGACAGGCACTGTATCACTTTGGGGAAATCACCGGAGAAATTTCTAACGATGATTTATTGGGTAATATCTTTGCTAATTTCTGTATTGGGAAGTAAGCTATCAGTACAAAACCATGAGAGCAGCTTTACAGAAAATACTCCCTGATGACAAAATAGATATCCTACTCTCTATAAGTAAGGTATTATCTATTCAAGCGAATGAATATTTTGTTCATGAAGGAGAGGTTCCAAAAAAAATTGCTTTTATCCATACCGGCTTATTCAGGTATGTATATATCCATGAAAAAGGGTATGAATACACAAAAAGTCTTATTACAAAACATCAGTTTATTTGTTCTTATTCAGCGATGATTGCTCAAACCCCTTCTCATTTTTATATAGAAGCTCTGGAAGACGCTGAATTATTAGTCGTTCCGTATCAAAAATGGATTGACTTAGTAAAAAATGACTTATTCTGGACTCAGTTATTGCTTGGCTTTGTAGAAAAAGGGTTTATAACCAAAGAAAAGCGTGAGCGAGACTTATTATTGCTTAGTGCCGAAAAAAGATATCTGAATTTTTTAAAAGAATTTCCTGATATCGACCAGAGAATTCCTCAAACTATTATTGCTTCGTATTTGGGAATACAACCGGAAAGCTTAAGTCGTATTCGAAAAAAATTATTCTCTTAGCCCTTCTCTTTTATTTTTCTTACGGTTATTATTGTGCAAAACTGATCAACTCCTTGGTATGCTCATTTATTTCTGTAGTGAGATCAACCGTATGAAGATATTCGATAATTTCTGAAGTATCTATCATACTAATATTCGAATCTTCATAGATACTGGGAAATATATCCATTAAACGATGTTGTACATGCGCTATTAACTGTATCAAATTCCTGCAATATACCGAAGGGTTATTAAACCCATTTTCTTTTTTAAATCGGTGAACCAACCTCCCGCCTTTACAAATTTCCAGTATTGGACATGCTTTGCACTGCGAACACAACATATGGGTACTATTCTCAAAATATAACCTTCCTAAAGGAGATGTCAGGATATCTGTAAAACTATGTGTTTGTATCTTCATTTTTGACTTAGTGAATCCCTGACCACATGCTTTTAATGAATCTATCGCTTCGATTTCTCCATTAGTTTCTATCACCAATACCTTCGATTCATTATGCTCGTGATCTGTTATCCCCAACAAGGAATTGATCAGCCCCTTGAATATCGGAATAATATACTTATCTGGATCTGCTATCCAATGATCAAACAATTGTATCAGCCAATCCGCCATAGAAGTCTCGTCTGTATTAGGATCAAAAGGAACATTATCATAGGTATAATCCGGAATTAAATAATTCACCGAATGAGCTCCCATCTCTTTAAAACTATTATATATAACTATAGGATCTTCCTCTGTATTAATGACACAGGCAATTGTAGCCAGTCCAGTTTCACGCTTTAATAACTGTACCCCTTTTCGAACAGCCTGATAGCTTCCCCTGCCTTTATGATCTACCCGATACATATCATGTGCTTTTTCTGTTCCGTCAACACTGATACTCGGAAAAATAGCTAACTCTTTAAAAAGAGAACACCACTCCTTATCAATCAGTACTCCATTGGTTTGCATATCATACTCAAAACTAGTTGTTAACAGCTGCTCTCTTGCTTTTTCTGCCTTATAGACAAATTCCCTATAAAATACTTTATCAATAAGCAATGGTTCCCCTCCATGAAATATAAAGGTGAATTTTTTTCTCGGGTACTTTTTTAGATAGACAATTGTTTTTTCCAAAATCGCATCAACACAATCTGCGTCCATATATTTCGGTTGTTTCTTATATGTTGTATCTCCCATATTGTACATAAAACAATATGAACAATTCAGATTACACCTACTTGCTACTTTTACCACTAATGCATCAAATTCCATTCTATAACTCTTTCGTGTTTATAAAAACAGAAGCTGTTAAAACAGCTTCTGCCATCTAATCAAAAAATACGACCCTACATAGAAAGCCGCTCGGGAGTTGCCTCTGCTCTTGCAGGGACACACTTTTGTAATGCATTAGACCAAATCATCCCTTGTGGGCAATGTCTTCCTCCACTTGTTGGGTAGTAAATCACTTCTTCTTCGTAGATAGCACCACCAACAATGTTTTCCATGTTTTTTACTTCTTGAGCAGAAAACTTTTCTAATCCCCCAGATAAAACAAATACTTTTTTCATAATCGTTTGTTATATAATTTGTGCCTACTCTATATGATTTTCGGCTACCTCAAGCTTTGTTATGATGTACTCCATAATTGGGTCATACACCACTATATACATGTCTCTTAATTTTTGTTACCTATCTCAATTAAGAATCACATATAGTACTTACTAGTGCAGCTTGTAGAAATTCATTACCCAACAATGAACCGTTAATGGTTTTACTATCGAAAAATTATATTGTTTTGAGGGACTTATCTCAGAAAGCTCAAGAAATTCTGGAGGTATTTTTTAGAAAAAAATTATAGTCTTCCCTGATCACAGGATGTAAGATATTATATAAGGAAAGAAATGAATCTTACGTTAGTAACAAGTTCTAAGTGTATAATCTCGATTATTGAGCTAAAAAAACTATGATAACAGCATTCCCCCACCATTATTGAAAGAAGGGTATTAGAAACAATCCAAAAACAAAATAAATAATATAATGATAGGTAGAAGTACTGTTATATAGTTATAAAAGGGTTGATTGTAGTATGTATTTGTAATTTAAAAAATCAATTGCGATTTGAATAAATCTCTGTTGTTTCTCTATCAAAATCCAATGTACTTTCCAATACCATATATTTGACTTCGGGATCCCTTGCTATTTTATTTTTTTTATTGTTTGGTATCTGATGCAAAAGAGCTCCTTTAAACTCTCCAGAATAAATGGAAACAATATGTTCTTCTGACAATTCATATTTTTCCAAAATCTGTACTATTTTAGGAGTAATAGCAGGTGTTTTAATGGTATTATCTTTTAGAAACAAAGCATAATTATTGCTTTGGAGTCCAATAGCTATCGATTCTTCTTGTGAGTTTTCTACTGAAGGGGCTTCTTTTTCACAAGATACAACTATAAAAATACTGCATAGTAGTCCTGTGAATAATCCCTTATTATTCCGATTCATATTTTTGTTTTTCGCCGTTGCAAATATGAGATCATTATCATTCATAAGCCTCAACATATCAATCAATTAACTCGCAATTAACGCTCCCTTAAAAAAAGACAAAAAAAAGCACTTAACACATCTATTTTATAATCAAGACCTTACACGTGATATTATTATTTTTTTAGTAATTAAACCTTACAGCATTAACATTTATTTAAATCCTAAAATGAGCTATTTCTGGTTCTTTTCTGTTCTTTGCGTTATTCTTTTATCGTTACTGTATGTGGTATATATTGGCTTATTTTTGTTTTCGGACCAATACTTCATTCCTTTAATTTCTATTTTTTTGTGGATCAATTGGGTAATACTTTTTCTGTTTGTGTACTTATGAGTAGATCGATCTTACTGGTGGCACCTGAAAAACCAACATAACAGAGTAAGGAAAACCTAGATTTTATACTTTTCAAACTATAAAATCACAACACACAATCAAATGAAAAAAGTACCAACGTTTTTCACTTTATTATTTTTACTATGTCAGCTTATCAATGCACAATGCCCCAATGGGGATTGTATTGAAGCTGATATGAATTTTGAACCTGATTCCAGCTTTATCAGCAATGCAGATTGGCAAGCCTCTCACGGCTCGCCTTCTGTTAATCCAGGAACCGCCTGGATGTGGTCGTACAACTCCCGCGGAGAAGGGATTAACTATCACTCGTATAATTTTGTTAAAGGACGACAATACTGTATTACTTTTACTGCCAAAACGGTAGTTAGGGGAGGAGGATTAGCTCATCCTGATGCATTTTTTAAAGTTGTTGCTACGCAAGGAGATGTCATAGGAGCCGTAACGGGTAGTGGCGGAGGTCCTATTCCTGCTACTCCTAGCCCTAATCAACTTATTGCCAATGAGAACTGGAATGCTACCAGTCCTCCCAGTACAACTGTATACACATATACTTTTACTGCTACTGATAATTTTGATAATCTTTGGTTCTATCCTTTTTCTCCTTCCTTACCGGTAGTAGAGCTTAGTCTTCATAAACTAATTATTTGCGATATCACTCCGCCTCCTTGCAAGGCGAATTTCAAATTAGAGCTCAATGAAATGGGATCTGGTAATACTGCAATTAGTATTTTACCACAGACAGTTCCTGCAGGAGCTTCTACCCAATTACAGATTTATAAAAATGGAAGTTTGGTATACAGTGGATTGCCTATTAGTTACATTGCTACTCCTGCCAATTATACAATATGTATGACAGTAATTCTGAGAGATGGGACCAAATGTCAAAAATGTTTTGATTTTTGTATTGGGAAATGGTCTGAACGCCCTCCCAGAACAACATTGCCATCTGAAGTACAATCATCAAAAAGAAAAGCTGATAAAGTTCTTAATTTCCCAGATGCATTGAAGGAGAAGAATTTGCCAAGTGCACAGGAAGAAGAATCTATCCGGATCGCTCCCAATCCCAGTGATGGTATTTTTTCTATCACCAGTACAATGAATACACCTATACAACAAATCGAAGTATTTAGTCTTCCTTCTGGAGCCTTATTAAAGGTACTAGACTCGACAAAAAGTAAGCATGGAGTTCTTGATCTATCTAAGCATAAAGAAGGAGTTTATTTTATCAATATTACCCTGAACAACGGCAATGTGGTTTCTAAAAAACTAATTATCAAACGTTAATTATAAATTAACCACAAACCAGGTTATAAAAAAACAGCATCAAAATTAATTTGATGCTGTTTTTACTTCTATACTTTTATGCCATTGTTTTTTATTTCATGACTTTAATATCGACTAATAGTCGCTTAGCGTTTATTGCTTTTAATCGGATTGCTCCTTTCTTTCCTTTTGCATTTTCAAAAAGAATTATTTTCCCTTCAAATCCAGATATTCCAATACTCTCCGTATCGTGTATTATTGTAATATTCTTTAATGCGCTATCATCTTTAATAGCATCAAAAGCTGTTGCTGTCATGGTCACATTCTCATGTTGTGTTTTAGTTCTGGTTGCTCCAGGAACAGTTACCGAATTATTAGAATCATCCGGGCTAGAAAAAGCAATAAAAGCCGAATTACTGACCGATACTAAATCAACAGTTGCTCCTGTAACTTGCGTCAATTCTGCTTCTTTATATACTTTCCCGGATACTGACGCGAACCATCTTCCTCCTTCTGTATTGCCTTCTAATGCAAATTCTACATCCGTATAACCTATTATAGTTTCTTTTTCTTCTTCTTTCATGTTTGTAGTTCCATCATCTGAAGAACAAGAAATACTAGACATCAAAACTACTGTTACAAAACATATAATATTAGCTGTTCTTGTTAGAATTGGGTGTTTCATAATATTTATAATTAAAGGTTTCTTTTGTGTATTTTTATTCTTTCTTTTCAGAATCTCAAGAGATGTTAATCTATTTTACAATAAATCTTCCCAGAGAAGAATCTGACTTATTTCCTTTAGCATCGATACTCACCACTTTCCAGTAATAAATATTCCCTTCTATTACATACATATCAATATCAGTTAAATTACTAGCCACCTCTCCTACTTTGGACAATGAATTATTATCTGTTCCTACATATACTACATATGACAGAATATCATCTTCGATATCTTCTCCTTTCCATTGTAATGAGACATTCGCAGAAGTCTCTGTAATATCAACTTCTTCTCCTACTTTTGGAGAAACGATTGTTGCCGGAAAAGGGGCATACGAAGTACTTCCTTCTGCTGCATTGTAAAACTTCCATGGATTACTTTCTACTGTATTCCCTGATGCAGAAACAGATATCACATACCATTCATAAGGAGTCCCTCTTTGTAATCGTATCGGTGTATTTGTTTCTTTAGCAGTAACTCTTGATGTTGTTTGCGTCAATAAGTTTTTTATCACAACCGTATATTCTTCTGTATGCTCAGATTCGTTCCATTTAAATATCACAGTGCTTTCTGTAGCTGTCATTTGAGTTCCTTCTGTACATTCTTGATTATTTTCAGGAAACACCAATTTTGCAACTGTTGGAACTGTTGGTTGTGACGTTCCTTCATCATCATTCCCCGAACAGGCTGTTATTAAAAATACGCATATTAAAATATAAAATTCCTTTTTCATTTTTTTACAATTTTCACATTATACTGTGCAGTAGCAGTAGTAACTTTAACCATATAATTTCCTATAGGCAACCTATTCGTATCTATACGAATATCTTCACTTGACAAAGTGTATGAACTGGTATAAACTTCTTGCCCTGTCAGGGTATATAGAGAAACCATGGCTCTTCCTTTTTCATAAGGAATCGAAAGATATACATCATCTGTGAATGGATTTGGATAGGTAGTTACGGTATCCTGCAGATAAATTATTTTCTGGTAGGTTCCCTGACATGAAAGATCTGTTGTTACTTTAATTACATTCTTCTTTTGATCTAATACTATAGGCATCAAAGATTCATTGGTCGAAAACTGCAATCCATTAATATCAATATAATAGGTATTTGCTCCTGATAAATTTAAAACAGTCTTACTACTTTTAAAATCCGTAGTTGCGAATACTGCTAGTGTTTCAGGTTCATTTATTGTCACAGTATAACATTGCTCAAAAGAAGGAGCTTCTTCCATAGTCAAACACAAATTATATGTCCCTGCCATAAGCCCTTTTATCTCTCCAGATGTCGATAGAGTAGTTGTTTTATAAACTCCTTCTGCCGTTAAGGTTGCTGTAATTTCATAATTAGAATGTGCTGTATTCATTAGTACTTTTCCTGTTTCTCCCCCCCTGCAAGAAGCATCAATTATCTGAATAGTCACATAATCATCTGGTATAGTAACAATAGTACAACCATGCACATCTACTAATGCTCCTGCCGGAGTATCTAAACATTGATCGATCGCATCATTAACTCCATCCTGATCTGTATCAACGATCTGAACTTGTACTATAAAACGTTCTTTTTGTATACTAAACCCTGTTATCAAACTATTAGATACTGTACAATAGTAGATTCCACTTTCTTCTAAACTAATGTTATTCTTTTCTAACGTTTTAGTAGTAGCTCCTTCTATACTTACTCCGTCTTTATACCACTGATACAGGTTGTTTTCTCCTCCTACCTGGGTTGTTATTGAAAGCATCTCACCTATAAATTTTTCAATTTTTAACTCTTCTATAGAAAATGACTGAGGAACATACTCCCAACTAGTAATTAAAGGAGTTGTTTTTTGAAATGTCTCTAAAGTCTCAAAATCATATTGATTATCTCTCATATCAAATGAATATAAATTCTCTAGTTGTCCTAATTGCTCGGGGATACTTCCTGAGAAGGTATTCCTACGAATATCAAGATTCCACAAATCTAATTGTGTAATTGCCTCAGGAAGTACTCCTGAAAAATGATTACTACTCAAATTCAAGAATCTTAATTTTGGCAATGAAAGTAATTCTTCGGGGAATGCTCCTTCCAACTCATTGTCATCTAATTCCAGAAAATACAATCTCTTCATTTGTTTTACAAAAGAAGGGAATGTGTTAAGATTAGATCCAGAAATATTTAAAATTTGCAATTTTGTAAGATTAGCATAACTACTTGGAACTGTCTCTGCATTCATACTCTGAAGCCCTAACGCTTTTAAGTTTTTCAGATTTCCAATGGATACTGGAAAAAGTCCTTCAAATTGATTCCCCTCTAAATACATTCCTTCCAACCCTAGTAATTCTCCCAATTCTTCAGGAATACTTCCTGAAAAATGATTATTATTCATTACTAGCTGCTTTAAGTCGATTAATCTGTTTATCGTAGTCGGAATCTCTCCTGTTAATTGATTATTTGATAAAGATATTGAAGACAAGGCCGTCAATTCAAAAAGAGCTTCAGGCAATGTTCCTTTTAAGTTATTTCTTGATAAATTTAATTCATTAACTCTTCCGTCAACTACGGATACTCCTTCCCAAGTACTTATTGGACTATCTGTATTCCATCTATCTTTATAGTTCCAATTAGGTCCATTTGTTGCCTCATAAAAAGCTATTAATAGTTCTCTTTCTGACTGGAGCTCTTCTGTTATCACCTTTCGGGACCAAGCACTTTTTTCCGTTTCGGAACAAATTGCTCTAACATAATACTCATAGATACTTGTATTATCCACTCCTATTACTTCATATTCCGGAGAAGATACAATTACACCTCCTCCTGTTGGTTCTGCTCCTTCTTTCTGTACTACAATCTCCCAGCTTGTTTCACTCCCAATAGGAGTCCAAGACACTGTGGCTGTTGTGGCAGTAGTTACTATCGATTGCAATTCTCTTGGTCTAGCACAATCAGATGTCGTTCTAAAAAAACCTGAATTCCATAAACTTACTTCCCCTTCTCCGCAATTTGCACGATAGTAAATATAAAACTCCGTATCTTCTTCTAAGTTTTCAAAAGTATAAGAAGGGGTCGCTATTGTAATAATAGGAAGGTCTTCTTCTTCGGATTCTCCTCCTAAGTCTTGACCTCTGGGTAAAATAACAACATCCCATTGGCTTTCATTCCCTTTTCCTTCCCAACTTAACGAAATACTATTTTTTTGAACTTGCGAATCTGTGTGATCAGATGGTCCCCTACAAAGAGGAGGTGTTCTGAAATATTTAACAGGGCTTCTTACGCTTGATTGTTCTGGGGAACAATTATTAATTACCCAAGCTTCATATCCTGTATCTGCTGATAAGCCTGTAACAATATATTCTCCTTTATTGGTTATATATGACATTGGAGAATCTGTCGAAAATGCTTTTTTAACGTATAAGGTGTGTTTCCCTGAAAAGCCTTTGGTATACCAAGAAAGTCGCATCTCTGTGTCTGACTCTCTTTCATCTACCTGTATTTCTGTCGGTTGCTGACATTGAGGAACTCCTATATAGGTAAATGTATAAGCAGTTCCTTCGTTTGGAAACTGTTCTCTGTTTATTTGATGATACGAAGTCGTTGTACTTACTGTCGCTGGATTTCCTGGAGTGACACTCATAAAAGAAGGAGTTTCTCCAAATACAGTCGTCATTCCTATTGAAGCTGCTTTTTGCGCTGTACTCGCTGTACCAGGACCATAAACAAATTTAATATTATTTGTTCCTTCTTCTAGGTGCAATTGTATATTAACGGCTCCATTAACTTTATCATCTGACCAATACGCATTTTTCCATTCTACTACATACACTCTATTTGGAGCAACCCCTCTTGTTTTCAACAATATACGTGTATCAACTCCAATATTCATTTCATCTTTTAACGGGGCAATCATCTCTTTTCTGAAAAAAGACAAGTCATTTGTTATAACCCCTAAAGTAGACCCAAATGCAATATTAGTATTTTCTGAATAATACATATAAGATCTTTTTTGACCTGCATACAAAAAATCAAAAGGAATATAACTTCCTGAGTACGAATATTCAACAGGTGTATATTCTTCATCTGGATCAGTAATCGGGACATAGGTCTCTGTTCCTGAACTAAACGTATAAAACTCTGATAAGCTTGTTGGGGTTGTTTGTATGTTTTCTTCTTCTACTATATAAAAATTATCTAGTAATATTTCACTATCTGCTGTATCTCCATACACTGTAATTTTGAAATCATAAGCATCAGAAGTACGATCTGCCGTAAAGTTATATGAGTGGCTCTGCCACCCTTGTCCAGATAAAATCGTTTTATCTTCCTGGTTTTCTAAAAGACCTCCTTCCAAACATTTAGTAGTTATTTTCGTAAAATTGCCTGAGACAATTTTATAGTCATACGATATTTGATATCTTTTTCCACTTTCTAACCTAAATCTATGATTCGTATCAACACTTAGTTCTCCAAAATTATTTCCTCCCCCATCTATACGATTTGTTTGCATCTTTACTGCAACTATACCTTGTATTGCATCTGCTACTTCTGTAATATTAGTCAATGTATTGTTAACATCGATACCTGCATACCATTTTGACAATCTGCGGGAACCAAAAATGTCAAACCAATCTTCAAAACTTGCATTTTTTATGAGGTTTTTGCTTAAAACTACTGCTATTCCATTAGTAACTAGCTCTAATTCCCCTATTTTACTATTTGTAATTACACAATCATACACACCTTCTTCTGCCATTGACATTGCATCAATGGTGTACTTCTTCTGTATAGCTCCGTCAATATTCACTCCATTTTTTCGCCATTGGTACATATTAGATGTAGCATCACTATATATTTCAAACACCTTTTTCTCTCCGGCAATTAGCTGAGCTATGTTTTCCTTTCCTATAGGAGATTGTTGTGGAGCATAACGATAATCAGACAGTCTTATTGATAAATCATCAAATGTTGCCTCTAAATCTTCAAAACGATAATAATTATCCGAAATCCGAAAAACATCCAATACAGTTAATGCATTTAAATCTGGAAGTCCCCCTTTTAATTTGTTATTATGAAGAGATACTTTTTCTAATTGATCGAGCATTGCTAATTCAGTAGGGATACTCCCTTCTAAATTATTATACGAAAGGCTAATTTCTGTCACTTTCCCCTCTCCATTCAGTGTTATACCATACCAGTTCACCGCATCTCCTGACAGATCCCAGGTCATATGCCAATTAGCTCCATTAGTTGCTTCATAAAACTTGAGTAAGACATTTTTATCTGAAATATCTATTTGCTGACCAAACACAGAAAAGATAGTACATATCCATATACCACATGTAATCAAGTAATTTCTCATCATTCTTTTTCCTTTTTATTCTTTTTTTAAACCAAAACTATTTCAGTTAGATAGATTCCAAATCACTTCGCTTCCATATTTAAAAATGTATTGTTTTTTCAATAATCGAGAAGTACCATTCGTTTTATATGAAAACACCTGGTATACTTGTGTCAAAGCAATTTACTTTTTACTAAAACCTATGTATACTCTATTAGGAGAGACTACTTTAACTATTCATATTTTTGGGGTTACTTAAGTTGTTATCGAATCTATTTCATAAGACCGACACCAGACATCAAATATATAGTGCTTTTCTTTTTATTAAAACAAGAGCTTATGTTTATTTATAAATAAACACCTATACCTTATTCAAAAAAACAAAAATTAAAAACCTGATTAACAATAACTTAAATCCGATTCCATTCACAACAAAGGTCAGATGATTTCATCTGACCTTTCACGGGAAAATTAGCCCTGTTTTTATCTACAAAAACAGCAAAATATGTCTTTTATCCAAATGATTATCTGATCATTTTTTAACTAATTTATTGGTAACGAGTAATACTCCATGCTTATCGTATACAGAAACCATATAGAGTCCCGGAGGCATTTTGGTCAGGCTCATTTGTTGTATCTGTTGTTGCTTTTCTAGTTTTTGTCCCCGCACCAGATTTCCAGTGAGGTCATATATTTTTATAGAATACGCATTTGATATTTGTCTTGTATCAATCCGGATATTATTTGTTGCCGGATTCGGGAATATTTCTACCTGAGGTTTTTCTCCAATATGTATTCCTTCTGTAGAAATTACTGCTCCATTTTTGCAATATCCATATGTAAAGAATTGATTTGTTTCTACCCAAGGGGTTCCTACTGCAAGCTTGAACTTGTAAATTTTACCTTGTTCCAGGCTTCCGGGAGTCACCAAATCATTAATAGCAATCCCATCTGGCACAGTACAATCTGTACAAATCCAATCAGAAAACAGAGGAGTCCCTACCAAAGTCCAGGATGTCAGATCAAATTCAGCAATTTCTAAGAAATAACGATTTTCACAAGAGCTGGCAGCTCCATTTACTATAATTTTATCTCCTGGACAATATCCATGTACTGCTGTTTCTCCATAATATGAAGGAAATTGATTAATTCCATATCCTCCTATAAAATCTGCTTCTGCAAAAGGACCTCCCAGGCAACACCCTTCACTGGTAAATTGAGCTGCTTTGGTTCTTATATGTAACCCGGAATCATTCCAGTTTTGACCTACAAACACTAAATCCGCATTGCTACTGTCTGCTACATCAGCTGCTATTACCGGATACTCTAACACTCCTGCTCCATCTCCCTGCAACTCATGATAATGTGTCCAGCTACCATCACCATTGGACAGTTTTGTGCGAATAAACAATGCATCTGCACACCCCCAATTTCTTCCTACAAAAGCAATATCCATTAAGCAATCACCATTAAAATCTCCTGTTAGTGTCGGGTAACTATGCACTCCTATTCCATCTCCCTGTATATCCGATTTATGAGTCCAGGTCCCATCACCATTAGACAGTTTCGTACGGATATTTAAACCTGCACCACTCCAATTTTGACCAATAAACACCAAATCATCCTTCCCATCTCCATTCACATCTCCCATATGTGATGGATAGGTATGTACGCCTGCTCCATCTCCTAATATGGCAGAAGTATGCGTCCAGGTTCCATCTCCATTGGATAGTTTGGTACGAACATTCAATCCTGTACCACTCCAGTTTTGGCCTACAAATACTAAATCAGCTTTCCCATCTCCATTCACATCTCCCATATGTGATGGATGGGTATGCACACTAACACCATCTCCCTGTACATTTGATATTGCTGTCCAGGTACCGTCTCCATTAGACAATTTTGTACGGATATTTAAACCTGCACCACTCCAGTTCTGACCTACAAACACCAAATCAGCTTTCCCATCTCCATTAACATCTCCTATATGTGATGGATAGGTATGTACCCCAATTCCATCCCCTAGTATGTCTGATACTGCTGTCCAGGTGCCATCTCCATTGGATAGTTTGGTACGGACATTCAATCCTGCACCACTCCAGTTCTGACCTACAAATACCAAATCAGCTTTCCCATCTCCATTAACATCTCCCACATGCGTAGGATACGTATGCACACCAATGCCATCCCCCAGTACGTCAGATGTTGCGGTCCAGGTACCGTCTCCGTTAGATAGTTTGGTACGGACATTCAATCCTGCGCCACTCCAATTTTGACCTACGAAAATAAGGTCTTGTTTTCCATCTCCATTCACATCTCCTGTAAGAGTCGGGTAGGTATGTACTCCCGCTCCATCTCCTAACACATCAGACATTGGAAGATAATTAACAGCTTCTACCACTTCCTCGCAAGGCTCTTCTTCTTCGCAAGGGTAATACGCCAAGTATTTGGTTAGATGAACTCCATCTTTTTTCAAATAATGATATGTCTTCACTTCTCCATTTGATGCTCTGACATTTATATAATATCCCGCTTCTGTAATTTCCTTGGTTTTTTGCACTTTTTTCCGCCAGTTGCGATGTTTATCTCCTGTTACTGTTTGTAAATAATTACACGCCTCATCTCTAAAAATACTATTGTCTATTTTTACATAGATTTCTGCTCGCTTGCGTTTCCATAATCCGCTAGGTTGCCGTTTCCAGGAATGTGAATAACTTTTAATCGCCTGGTATGCAAATTCTATATGCTCTACAAACCACATTTTACAAGCTAACAGATAATCTCCTGAAGAGGAATCCCCTGTTACTGAAAATTCTACCGGAGCTCCACAAACAATATCATTAACACTTACTGTTGTCGTATCCGATAATACTCTTTCTGTACCATCATGATCTGTAAATGTAATTGTAGTAGTGATCGTTTTGGTTCCTAAGGTCGTATATGTATGACTCAAATTAATATTAGAAACACTGGTATGTGTCTCTATGGGAGAACCATCTCCCCAATCAACTTTGATTTCATCCGCAGTATACAATGACTGTGACCAGCAATAAGGAGCGCAATCCTCATCATCGCTGTGAACAAACTTATCTAATGCAACCCGTAATCCTTTTCTATACACTTCGCATACGCCTGAACTTACTGATGCTGAAGATTCGTAATATGTATCTTCTCCTACATATACTGTACTTTTCTGAAATGTAAACTTCTTGGACAATAATTTAGTCCCTTCTTGCTTTAATACCTTTTCCGGAAGCTTATCTCCTCCCCGTTCTTCTTTCCTTAGTGTTTCTAATAGATGTAGTTTTGTTTTAGGGGTTTTGATTGTCATATTTTCAGACAATTTTGTATAGACATACTCCCCTATCCCAATCTCACTGTATTGATTATATAGTGTCTTAGCAATATCATCTCCATGAATATCCTTGGCATAGATTGCTTCCAATTCTTTTTCTGTGAAAGCTCCATCCAACCAATTGTAAGTAGTATTAAACCAGGTTCTATATGAAATATACCCTGGAAACATCGCTTCTATTTTATCTAACCCTTCATCAATATCTCTTTGATCTGCCCATTTTTCCAGGTATTGATAAAAACTGCGATACTGTTCAATATCTTCAAAAAATAAGATATTGTAGGTCGTATCAAATTTGGGCATTCCATCGATACGCGTATTTTCCTCTTGCGTTGTTTCTGAACTTTTCAAACCTTCCCAGGAAAAAGCACTGCAAAACACAGATAGTGTCATCAATAATGTAAAAAGTCGTTTTTTCTTCATACTTGCATTGTTTAGCTGTTATTAAATAGCACAATAAGGCTTATGTGATTCCTTATCATTCTTAAGACCTTATATTTTCGATTCATTACCCTTGTGCTTAAAAAAAATAATTTTTTAAACTATTTAGTAACACATACAAAAATTCAGATCTTCGACTTTATATACACTAGGTTGTTTTTTGTTACCCCTGCCATGCAAACATCAAAAAAATATCTTCAAATTTCACTCAAATAATACCCCTGGAAAACGTTTTAAATTGTTAAAATACTTTCCTATGCGTAACATAAACTTTGTTAATGCTACTTATAGTAGCACCCTATATGGTGATCTTGAACAAAATACAATGAAGTTCACATCAATTCTTTTCATCTTAGTTACTCTCTCTTTTGAAGTTTTGCATTATTATGCTCAACAGCATAAAAAAGCGATCGCCTCCATTGCAAATCAAAATGTGAATACGCTTCTTCTGAAGAAATGGCTTTATATTAAATCGATTTCTACAGTTAATCGAAAAAGAGGATATGTTGAACATTCCGGAGAAACTGATACAGGTAAGAACAATTCTCCTACCAATTATGCACTTTATAAGTTTGCTGTTACTAAAAACTATTATTTCAATATAACCTTCACATAAAAAACGTATAAAATGAAATTAATCGCATGGCTTCTTATCTTTCTTATTGGAGGGTGTAATTCTTCTACCAAAACAACAAATGTTAATGAATACACTATTGAAGATATTCTGATCAAAACCGAAGATGGAGGAATAATTTCGGGAATACTAGCGCGAAAAAAAGGAGATATGACTCCTAGACCTACCATTTTACAATACACCATCTATGTACGAGATACGGGAAGGGATCTAAAAACACTAAAACAGGCTGTAGATCATGGTTATAATGCTGTTATTGCATATACCAGAGGAAAAAGATTTAGTCCGGGTAAAATATTACCGTATGAACATGATGCAACTGATTCTTATACTGTAATTGACTGGATCAGTAAACAACAATGGTGTGATGGGCGAATTGGGATGTACGGTGGTAGTTATAATGGTTTTACACAATGGGCAGCTACTAAAAAGCTACATCCTGCCTTAAAAACCATCGTACCATATGTAGCAAACAGACCTGGTTTGGGACTGCCTATGGAAAATAATGTTTTTATAAACCCTAACTATGAATGGTCTTTTTATGTAGGTAATAATAAATACCTGGATACAATTGTAGGAAATGATAGACAGCGGTTTAGAAATATGCAAAATCGCTGGTGGGAAACAGGAGTCGCCTATAATAAACTGGATAGTATCGACGGCACACCTAATCCTTTATTTCAAAGATGGATCCAGCACCCTTCTTTTGATGAATATTGGCAAAATATGGCTCCTTACAAAGAAGATTTTTCAAAAATTACAATTCCAGTATTATCAATTGATGGTTATTATAATGATTCACAAAATTCAGGATTATATTACATAAGAGAACACTATAAATACAACCCCAATGCAGAACACTATTTGATCATTGGTCCTTATGGACATTTTGGAGCACAACGAAATGGTGCTAAAGAAATCAATGGCTATAGTGTAGATAAAGATGCCCTCATCGATACAAATAAAATTACCTATCAATGGTTTGATTATATTTTCAAAAAGGGTAAAAAACCAACAATATTAAAAGATAAAATCAACTATCAGGTAATGGGAGCTAATCAATGGCGAAGTGCTTCTTCTATCAATAAAATGAATAACGATCACCTAAAATTATATCTTACTGCTAGTCCTCTCGGGACATTTTATAGTTTAAAGAAAAGTAAACCTGTGACAAATAACTTTCTATATCAAGAGGTTGACTTTGCTGATAGGGAAACATCGAATAACAACTATTATCCTGATCCAATTATAAGTGATGAAATTGATTCTAGTAATGGATTTAATTTCATTAGTGCCCCTCTGGAAAAACCATTATTAGTTAATGGTTCGTTTATTGGGCAACTATACGCTAGTAGTAATAAAAAAGATTTTGATTTTGGCGTAACCCTTTATGAAGTAATGCCCAATGGGACTTATTTTCATTTATCCTATATTGTCGGAAGAGCCAGTTATGCTAATGATATAACCCAAAGAAAGCTATTGACACCGAATAAAATTGAAGAAATCCCTTTCACTAATACTCACCTCGTTAGTAAACAATTACAAAAAGGAAGCCGATTATTAATTCATCTAAACATTAATAAAAATCCATTTTCTGAATTAAATTACGGAACCGGGAAAGAGGTTACTACAGAAACAATTACAGACGCAACCTCCCCTCTAAAAATAAAGTGGTACACTCATAGCTATGTAGAGATTCCTGTATGGATTGAATAATATAAATGTGCTTACGGCTAAGTAATATTCAATATTTTTGTGCATTATGAAACGATCATAATTACCTATAGTAAACTAGTATTTTATTTATTATGAAAGAAGTTGATAAAATAGCATTTATCGAAATAAAAGACGGGCAGATTCTGAGTACGCGTTCTAAAGGAAAAAATACATTCTACATCCCTGGAGGAAAAAGAGAAACGGGGGAAACAGATCAACAAACACTTATCAGAGAAATTTCTGAAGAGTTGAGTGTCACAATTCATCCGGATTCTCTTAATTATATTGGAACATTTAAAGCACAATCAGATGGTGCTGCAAAAGGAGTTATTGTAAAAATGACTTGTTATAGTGCCACCTATTCCGGAGAGCTAAAAGCGGCTAGTGAAATAGACGAAATTCGTTGGCTTTCGTATCAGGATATGAATATTATTTCGGCTGTGGATCAAAAAATTTTTACTTTTCTAAAAGAAAAAGGATTGCTCAACTAAATAATTCGCTATTCATAAAGTTAATCCTAACTCCCTCTACAACAAAGTAATATTTATTATAGAGGTATTAAACGTTAAAAAAATCATAGGCTCACCAAACCTGAAGAAAAAAGGAATTCTGTTATTATTCCTTACAGTTATCTATAGTTCAATTGTATTCTTTTCCTTTATAAAGGAAAGAATACTAAAAAAGGAGTATCTGAAGATACTCCTTTTCTTATACTAAATTACCGAAATGTGGTTCGATTACATTTTTACATCTGTTAATGCCTCTTCTTTCCCTTCTTTATCTAATAACTTTACTTCATCAAACCCTTCTTTTTTAAATTGTTCGAATTGAGTAGCTGCATCTCCTATTACTAAATAAACCATTTTACTAACATCCAGATATTTATTTGCTAATTCTTTATGTTTTTCCAAGGTCATTTCATTAATAATAGTCTCTTCTTTTGCTATATAATCAGAAGATAATTCATACTTAGACATATCGTGTAACATTCCTAAAAGTGCTCTTTGTGTTTCAAATCTTCTCGCATTCGATTTGATTAATGCATTTTTAGTAAACGTCAGATCTTCTTCTGATATTCCTTTTGTGTATTTCTGGATTTCATCTTTGAAAATACGGACCGATTCTAATGTAGTGTTAGTCCTTACACTAGAGGAAGCTGTAAATGTACCTGGGATATTGGTTCCACTAAACCTGGATCTCGCACCATAAGTATACCCTTTTTCTTCTCTCAGAATTAAGTTCACGGTTCCCGAAAAAGATCCTCCCAATTTATAATTCATTACAGTTGCAGGAAAGTAATCCGGATCTTTCCTAGACATAGAGAGGTACCCTATATTAATCACCGATTGTTTGGCATTAGGGATATCCACAAAATACAATGAAGCTTTATCTCTTTTATTCTCTATTTTATAGGTAGGGATTCTTACTTCTTTTCCTTCCCATTTTTCTTCAATAGCCCTTAATGTTTTTATTGTTTTCTCTTTATTGATATCTCCTACGATATTAAATCGACTAATCTTAGGAGAGAAGTTCGCTGCGTAGAACTGTTTCAGGTCATCTATTGTTATTCCTGTAACAGAGGCAACGGTACCTGAAGTAGGATGCGCAAACATATGTTTTTCTCCGTATAATAATTTATTGTATACATTGCGGGCAACAGCTTCAGGATTAGCTTCTGATCTTTTTATTTTATTAATTGTCTTTGTTTTTATTCTTCCAAACTCTTCCTCATCCCATCGCGGCTGCAGAAGGATTTCTTCGACTAACTGCATGGTCTTATCAAAATTTCTTGAAAGCGTATTTCCATTAATAACAATAGATTCTCGAGTCGTATACATATCTATTGTAGCTCCTAACAACTCTATTTCTTCTTCTAATTCTTCAGGAGTTTTATTTTGTGTCCCCTCCATAAGAATATCTGTCATTAGGTTTGCTACCCCGACTTTATCAAAACCATCTAGTAAATGCCCTCCATCAATAACAAGATTAAAGCTCACCAAAGGCAATTCTTTTTGCTCAATTCCATACACTTTTAATCCATTTTGTAAAGTAGTATTCCAGGAAGAAGGCACAGTTAGTTTAGGCGTATTTGTTATAACAGGAGCTACTGAGCGATCAAAAGTAGAAGGTGTTTTCTTTACTTCCTCTTTCTTTTCTGCTACCGTTGTTTCTTTATTATCTTTTATTTCTTCCTCTACAACTGCTGCTTTTTCAGAGTTCTCTGCTATCAGGTCTAATTTCCCTTTTGGGACAAAGCTTGTTAATACATATGGTTTATTTTTGATATAAGTATTATATACACGTATAACATCTTCTTTAGTTACGGCTTTGATATTATCTATATCCTGTGTAATAAAAGAAGGGTCTCCTGCAAACACATTGTATCTTGCTAATTGAAATGACTTTCCAAGAACACTGCTTATCCCATTGTAAAATTCAGTTTCTAAGCCTGCTTTTATACGCTCTATATCTGTATCAGTAATTCCTTTTTCTTCAAACAACCTGAACGCTTCTTTAATTCCATCTTCTACATCTGCCAGACTTTTTCCTTCATTTGCTGTAATTCGGATTAAGAATCTTCCTGCAATTTCCATTGATCCATTCCATGCATCGGTCGCTGACGTAAGTTCCTTATCTTTTACCAGAATTTTATAAAGTGGTGCTTTTTTTCCTTCTGATAACAACTCTCCCAAGAAATTTAAAGCATAGGCATCTTTCGTATATTGTTCTACAGTAGGCCATACCATACTTAATTGTGCAGTTGTCGCAAAATTATCTTCGTGATATAACCTTTTTGATGATGACAAGGTAACATTCTGTACTTTTAACTTTTCTACTTCTTGTCTTCTTTTTATTTCCCCAAAGTACTTTTCTATCATCGTCTTAGCCTCTTCTATCTCAAAATCTCCCGCCAGTACCAAAGTAGCATTATTAGGTCCATAATACTTATCATAGAATTCTTTTACATCTTCTACTGTTGCATTTTGAAGGTCTTCAAGTTCTCCTATCACCTGCCAATTATATGGATGTCCCTCTGGAAAAATATGCTTGTTTATCACCCAATTAGTATGTCCGTATGGGCGATTATCTACACGCTGTCTTTTTTCATTCTGGACAACTTCCTGTTGGTTTTTAAACGCACTTTCTGTAACAGTGTTAATTAAAAATCCCATTCGATCTGATTCAAGCCACATAACTGTTTCCATCGCATTTTTGGGTACGACTTCATAATAAATTGTACCATCCTGCCAGGTTCCTCCATTTAATGTTCCTCCTACATCTTGTATTGTCTTGAAAAACTGATCTTGTGGTACATTTTCGGATTCCTGAAATAACATATGCTCGAATAAATGAGCAAAACCAGTTCGTCCTTTTTTCTCCCTGTTAGATCCCACTCCATATTGTATTGCGACCGATACGATCGGATCTGATTTATCCTGGTGCAATACTACTTGTAATCCGTTTTCTAATTCATATTTTTGATAATCTACAGATAGTTTCCCCACTTCTTCTGTTTTTAATTCTTTATTAATTACACTCTCTTTCTTACAGCTTATAATTCCTGCAAACAAAATAAGGACTACCATATATGATAGTCCAGATACCCTGAGTTTCATATGATTTCTTTTTGTTTTTTGATTGAGAACTAAAGTAATCTTTTAGAAACAAGAAGTAGTCCCAAAGGACTACTAAAAAAATGTTAAAATTTGCTAATTTTTAATTACTTACGTAAATGCATTACATGCATAAAACAATGTAAAGCACTAAAAACTAAATGTGTGAAGAAAATTGTAACTATTAAAATTAGGGTCTAATTAATTTTAATATGTATATATCAAATAGATATCGGACTTTCTTTATCTAGTTTAGAAATTTCAGTGTGCTTTTTAAGGCTCTCTATTGCCCAAATAAAATTACTTTGGTTACTCTCTGTAAAACCATGCTTATTTTTATAGGCAAGCATTACTTTATATAATTCTTCTTTACTCATAGTTGTTTATATAATGGTTAAATTTAAGTGAAATGTTTGTGTTAATTACAGCATTAAATAGTTAATTTTTTCACAATTATTAAACAATAATGAAATAGAACCGTTGATAACTTATAATATCTTTTTTTTATAATATGACTCAACTACTCAATGAGGAATACTTTATCTATTTTATGATAACGGTTTTAAAAGTTAGTTATTGGGTCTATAACTTTCTTTATTCATTATAATGCTTAATTATTATATATATTTTGTAACTAAACAAACAATCAATAAACGCATAATAACTCTAAAAAGTTCTTCTTTATTGTATCTAAGATACCAAAAAATGTGCTCCTTAACACAGTAGTTCTCTATGCACAGAGGCTTCTCTAACTTTATTTCCGAACCAAGCATATACTTCTTTCCGCTATGTGGCAGATTAACAAATGGTTATCTTAATTTTCTCATTTCCTTAGCAACATAATATATATTAATTCTAAATTAATACATCTCTCATTTCTCTAGGTCCATCGTTTATTACATTCCTTTTTCATCCCAACCAACCTTCTCGATCCAAACTTCTATATTGGATAGCTTCTGAAATATGTGATGGCTGAATACATACTGAATTTTCTAAATCTGCAATAGTCCGGGATACTTTTAAGATCCTGTCATAAGCTCTGGCAGAAAGCTGCAATCGCTCCATTGCTTTTTTTAATAATAATTTTGATTCCTGATCCAATTCGCAATAAGCCCTTAATTGCTTTACCTCCATTTGAGCATTATAATGTATAGAGGAATCATTTTCAAATCTTTTTTCCTGAAGTGCTCTTGCTGCTATTACCCGTTTTCGGATTTCGACACTGGACTCTCCTTTTCTCTCTTCACTTAATTTATCAAAAGGAACTGGGGTCACTTCGATATGCAAGTCTATTCGGTCTAGCAAAGGTCCTGATATTTTTCCCAGATAACGCTGCATTTCTGCTGGTGAAGAGGTAACTGGGGCATCTGGATCATTAAAATATCCCCCAGGGCTGGGATTCATACTAGCTACTAACATAAAACTACTGGGGTATGTTACTGTAAATCTAGCTCTGGAAATGGTAACTTCTCTATCTTCTAATGGTTGTCTCATTACTTCTAGTACACTTCTTTTAAACTCTGGTAATTCATCTAAAAAAAGAACCCCATTATGGGATAGGGAAATTTCTCCGGGTTGTGGATAAGTTCCTCCTCCTACTAATGCCACATCTGATATGGTGTGATGAGGACTTCTAAAAGGACGCTGAGACATTAACCCTATATTTTCTTTTACTCTTCCGACGACACTGTGAATTTTTGTCGTCTCCAAGGCTTCATGAAGTGTCATTGGGGGTAGAATCCCCGGCAATCGTTTACTCAACATTGTTTTTCCACTTCCAGGAGGTCCTACCAAAATTATATTATGCCCTCCGGCTGCTGCTATTTCCATACATCGTTTTATCCCTTCTTGTCCTTTGACATCTGCAAAGTCATATATTGGACTCTCTAACTCTTTATAGAATTCTTTCCGCGTATCAATTATCGTGGCGGTTAATTCTTTTGTTTCTTCGAAAAAATCAATGACTTCTTTTATATTCTCAACGCCGTATACTTTTATGTCGTTAACGATCGCAGCTTCTTTTGCATTTTGTTTAGGGAGAATAATTCCCTTAAATCCTTCTTCTCTGGCTTTAATTGCAATTGGTAACGCTCCTTTTATTGGTTGTAAGCTGCCATCTAAGGATAGTTCTCCCATGATAATATATTCAGATAATTCTTTTGATTTTATCTGACCACTAGCCGTAAGAATTCCCATAGCGATTGTTAAGTCATAAGCTGACCCTTCTTTCCTTAAATCAGCCGGCGCCATATTTATGGTTATTTTTTTTCCCGGAAGTCTAAATTTGTTGTTGTCCAAGGCTGCTGCAATACGAAAGCTACTTTCTTTTACTGCATTATCAGGTAGTCCCACTAAATGATACCCTATTCCTTTATTTACATTCACTTCTACTGTGATAATTGTAGCTTCAATACCAAATACTGAGCTTCCATAGGTTTTTACAAGCATCTCTATTCTTTAAAATGATTTATGTAGAATAAAAATACTAAAAACCTGACCTAATCACACCAAACACATTGATAATCAGCAAACAAAACATAAAAACTGATACATTCAAAAAACAAACAAGCGTTATTTTTCATTAATCGCATCATTATTAACACACAAAAAAGAAAACTATTTATATAAAAACAACCTGCATTCAACATAGATTGCAGGTTGTTTAAAAATTAAAATCTTAAAAGTAAAAGCAGGGAGTACACTTTATAGTCATAATCACACTATTATAACCTTTAATTTTTATAAAGCTTATGCCCTACTTTTTAGCTCATCGTTACATATAACAAACACTTATACTACTGCTTCTCGATGAGAACGAAACAGTTTTTCATTTAAATATTGTAGAGAAGATATCTTATCTTTTGTATCTACCAGAAGAGAAATATTGTTATTACTTCCCCCATAAGAAATCATTCGCACAGGAATATAGTTTAAGATCTCAAACAGTCTGTATGAATTTTGATCTTTAATCACCGACTCTCCTACAATACAAATAATACTATGGTTTTCTTCAACAGTAATCTCTGCATATTTTTCTATTTCTTTTACAATCTCATCAATATAAGATGTATCATCGATGGTTAAAGAAATAGCTACCTCTGATGTTGTAATCATATCAATTGAGGTATTAAAGTTATCAAACACCTCAAAAATTCTTCTAAGGTATCCACTAGCCATCAACATCCTGTTGGACTTAATTTTTATTGCTGTAATATTATCTTTTGCTGATATTGCTTTTAACCCTGTTTGGTATGTTCTATTAGATATAACCGTTCCTTCTGCTTCTGGATTAAAGGTATTCTTTAATAAAACAGGAATATCTTTGTTAACAACGGGTGACACTGTTTGCGGGTGTAATATTTTTGCTCCAAAATAAGCTAACTCTGCTGCTTCATTATAAGTTAAATGTGATATCGGATGGGTTTCATCTACATATCTAGGATCATTGTTATGCAATCCATCTATGTCTGTCCAAATTTGAACCTCATCTGCATCAATAGCTGCGCCAATAATGGTAGCGGTATAATCACTTCCTCCTCTTTTTAGCGTACTTATTTTCTCAAACTGATCTCTACATACAAATCCCTGTGTAATATATAAGGAAGATGGTTCATGGTCCAGCACTTTTCTCAATCGTTTAGAAACAGCTTCTATATTTGGTTTTTCTACAGATTCCACATACATAAACTCTTTGGCATCTAATAAGACATTAGAAACACCAACTTCATTCAGATACCCGGAAAACACATAGGTCAACAGTGTCTCTCCATAGGTTACAATCTCAGCATTCAGGTTATCAGAATACGGCTTACTTGCCAATTCAAACATTGCTGTTATCATAGCAGAAATACCATCTTTTAATGTATTCCTCAATTCCTGTCTTTCTATTAGTTGGTCTACAACCTCATGGTGTTTGCTTTCTAATGCATGCAGGTTTCTGGTAATTGCTTCATTATCATTAAACCTAGCAGATTCTACCAGCTTTACTAGTTGATCTGTAACACCAGACATCGCTGAACATACTACTATCTTTTGCTCATTATCACTCGTAAGGATATTTCTTATTATCCTCAAATTCTCAACAGACCCTACAGATGTCCCTCCAAACTTTAGAATTCTCATTCTTTTATTTTATATATGTTGGTTAATAGCTTTTGTTTTATTCTATATGCATAATTAATTAATACTTTACTTATAATAAATATTTTAATAAAAAAAGTCTATATTTACACAATCTGTTAAATATGTAACAAAAAATGAAGACAATTACAGATTGTGTACATGATATTTTAAGGCATCAGCCTTTTATAGAGGATGCGTTATCCAGAAACATCATTAACTTTAGTTCGTTAGCTGTAGATTTGCAGCCACAGGTAGAGAAAGTTATGCGTAAGCCTGTTAAATCAGGATCAATAGTAATGGCCTTACGCCGATATCACCCAAAGCGTATAACAAATACTACAACACTCAGAAATCTTGGAGATATTACAGTGCGCTCCGGTATTACAGAATATGCTTTTTTAAATTCTAATACTATTTTATCAAGTCAGTCTAACTTATTAAATGATGTGAAAGAAAAATCGAAAACGTATTTCACTTATTCCAGTAATTTTCAAGAAAGCAACATTCTTGTTTCTTCCTCTTTAAAAAATGTTGTAGAAAAGCATTTTAGAGATGAAACTTGTATCTCAGTTACGGATGAATTATCTTCAATTTCAATAGAATTACCCAATGATAATTCTAAAACTATTGGCTTGTACTTCTATATTTTTAAATTGCTTGCTTATGAAGGAATCCCGGTTTTTGAGATGATTTCTACCTCCAATTATTTTACCTTGTTTTTAGAAAAAGAACATGTAAACAAGGCATTCTTACTCATTAATGAGATAAAAGACAATTAATATTCTTTATAAAAATAATAAAGCAGAGCACTATTTTAAAATAGCGCTCTGCTTTATCAATATTAATGCAAAAGTCCGTTATTTAAACAATTAATAAAACATCACCTTTCTCACTTCTTCGTGAGTATCAAAAATTACTTTTATAAAATATACTCCTGATCTTGGGTATGACCAATTCATCTCCTTTTCTTTATTAAAAGGACCTACTTGCTTTTTAGCTATCAAGGTTCCTTTTATATCAAATAACAACATTTCTTTCATCCTGCTTTCTCCTCCATAGGTCATCATAAATTTTCCATTGCTTGGATTTGGATAAATCATTACTTCCTCACTGACTGTTAATGTTTTTAATTCTTGTACTGCTATTTGTTTTGGTCGTAAACCGGAATCACAAATAGTTCTTACATAATATTCATATACTACTCCTGGTTCTAAGGCTTCCAAAAGAATCTCTTTTGTGTCAGAAATATACGTATTCCCTTCTCCTCGGGTAAACCCTTTTTTCCCGTATTCAATTTCGAAACTACCTTCTTGTAATTGCTCGTCCCTAATGACGATGATGGCTGTTGTAGCTGTTATCGTTTTATGCGCCAATAAAACAGGTTGCTCACATAAACTCACGCAAGAAACTGTAGCTTCCCAACCTGTTCCCGATACAGACTCATTTGATACAAAAACGAATGTAAGCGCTCCTGTATCATGAGTAGATATAATCGTTTCCGGCTTCGTTGCTGAATAACTTCCTATCAATGGAAATGTCGTATCCGGACCATCATAAATATGTAACACATCACAACAATCATCTAACTCAAAAGAGGTAAAGTCGACTTTTACTTTTTCTCCTATATTCATAGGTTGTAGTACGGTTGTTTCTGTTTCGTTATTACCATAATTCCCATCACTCCCTCCTGAATCATAAAACTGTCCTTCTGAACAAAGAGTTTGATGCGTTTTGAAACGGATCGGACCTATTTTAGAACTAGTTCCCCCCTGGGTACAATTTCCTCTTACATAGGCTTCATAATATGTGTTTTTATCTAAGCCATTAAGTATTATTTCGGTAGACTCACTTGTTACCTTTGTTCCTGTTCCTGCTATAAATCCAGAGGCTCCATATTCTATTTCCCAAGAAGAAGTGGTCTGTTGATTTCCTCTCCATGATAATGTCACTTCCTGAATTCCTACAGACATAACCTCCAGATCGGAAGGCGCTTCGCAGCTATTTTGTGAAACACATGAAACTTTTGCTGCCCAACCATCTCGTGTAACACTGCCATCTGATGTAAATACAAACGTTAACGTTCCGCTTTCATGCGTTGATGTTATTTCTCCCGGAGATGTTGTACGATACTCTCCTATCAAAGGATATGCACTACTAGGTCCATCATAAATAACCAGCTTATCACAACATCCCTCCAATAGAAACTGTTCAAATACTACTTTGACTTTATCTTCTGCATGATCCGGTATTAACACATAGGTTTTATTCTCATTATTCGAATATTCTCCTGATGCTCCCCCTGAATCATAAAAATATTGTTCTCCACATAATTTTACTCCGGTTCTGAAAGAAAAGAAAGATGCTTCAGTACGCCCAACCGAGCAATTCGCAAAAACATACAGATCATACTCAGAATCTCCAATCAAATTATCTAATTGGATTGTTGGAACAACACTAGATAGTACAGTTCCCGTTCCTCTGACAAATCCCGCAGCTCCATACTCTATTTCATAGGAAGTAACCTCATTAGTCACATCCCATTCCAGTTCGACAGAAGTTGTTTTCATTTCTAACACTCTGATGTTCACTGGTTTTGTACAATTAGGCTTTGGCTCGCAAAAAACAACCGCATCCCACCCTGCTCCAGTAACACTACTATCCGAATCAAAAACAAATGTTAATGCGCCTGACTCATGAGAAGATGCAATTTCTCCGGGAGAATTCCCTGAGTATTGTCCTAACAAAGGTGCATCTGTATTAGGTCCATCATATATTCTCAAATGATCACAGCATTCTTCGAGGTCAAAAGAAAGAAAAGAAACACGTACTCTCTCATCTACAGAAGATGGCACCATGACCGTCGTCGTTAGTTCATGATTCTTATAATCTCCATCTACTCCTCCTGAATCATAAAAATGATTTCCTCCACAAAAGTCCTCAGCAGTAACGACTCTTCGTAACCCTGTAGCAATTCCTCCTCCTGTACAAATAGGTTTTATATAAAAATCGTATAAGGTATTAGATTGCAATCCTTCTACAGTATATGGATTAGTCGTCACTGTTATTTTGGTTCCTGTTCCTTGTGTAAATCCGAATTCTCCAAACTCAATTTCCCATTCAGATGCATATATATCATCCCAGCTAAGATCTACACTGTTAATTCCAACTCCGGTAGATCTGAAATTTGTCACATCATTACATTTGGTAATAAAAGTAAACACTGCTGAGACCTCAGCACTTCCACAAGGATTGGTACTACGAACTCTCCAATAATATGTCGTATTATTCATAAGAGGCTGAGGAGAGAAACTTGTACTTTCTGTTCTAAAACTTTCTATAAGTGTATTAAAATTACTATCCGATGCTACTTCTATTTCATAAAAATCTACATTACTATTTTCTTCCCACTCTAAGACCGGCTGTAACAGCACTTCTTTTTCTCCATTTGCAGGACTTATTAAGCCAGATGGAAGAATCCTATTTTCATAGACTTTCAGCTCTTGAATCAATGTTTTTTCTATCCCAGACAGAGAAGTTCCCTTAATTGTCAATGGGTATGTTCCTTCTCCTAGATTCTCAGTTCCTGATACCATCACTTTTACAGGTACCTTATTGTTTTGTATCCCTTCTATGGTTACAGGATCAAATACAATTGATAAGCCAGCAGGCGGAGTAACGGCTGAGAAAGTTACTTTTTCCTGAAAGCCTACAAATGTTTGGTAATCTATTGTAAAATCAACAGGAACCCCTTCACAGGTAACTGTATTATCTGTCTTTTTTGATATTTCAAAATCTGTTGTTTGAATCTTAAAGTCTGCTGTATTGATCGAATAAAATATATTATTGGATGCCCGTACCATTACTCTTGCCGCATCTGCACCTGCTATATCTGGCACAGTAAGGGTTTCTACTCCATCATTCAGTGTATTATCTACCAGCAAGTGAGGATAAGTGCGTCCTCCGTCTACCGACAATAAAATATCTACATTTGCTTCACTTACAGGAGAGACATTCGTATTTGCTACATCCCAGGTAATGACTACTTCTTCTCCTACATTCCATCGTTCAAATGTTTGCTGAGAAGTAACCATAAAAGGACCTGAAGCTTCATCTACTGTGATGATTTTTTCATCTGTTGCTGTTTGTCCTCCTGCTATAGCGTTATCTCGTACCGTTAGTTCGAATACCATTGTTCTTGAAACCGCCGGCAAAACTTCCCAGGTAGGGGTTAGATTTCCTTGAATTACATCTTCTAATTGCGGCATATAACGTACCGGAGTATCGGTAGGTTGTCTGGATCTAAATAAAGGTCCTACATCCCAGGTAGGTTGTGGTGAAGCCGATGAAAGAGGATTCTCCGGGTTATTCTGCTCCCAACAATATGTCAGTTGATCTGTTCCATCCCCATCTACTGCTGACCCTTCCAATATAAAGGGGGTAGATTTTGGTATTGTATAATCATTCCCCGCATTAGCTACAGGGGCAGTATTCCCTGTTGGAATTACTTCTGCGCAATTACTGTTATTAATTGTCCAAATAGCAACATCTCTAATATCAACATAATTAAAATAATCATCTGGTTCTTGCTGCACATTTGTTGGGCAAATTCCTGCATACCCCATAATACTACTCCCACTTCCAGGTTCTACCTCACTGTTATTACCGCTTCGGCAATTAGAACTACTCTGCACATGATATCCTCCAAATTGATGTCCGAATTCATGTGCCACAATCATATTAAAATGATCTGAATCCGGAGCATTATGTACTGTATAAGCTCCTGCTTTCTTACCATCTGTACAAACACAAGCAATACACCCTGCATTTCCATATACACTTCCTTCTACATGAAATAAGTGCCCTACATCATAATTAGCAGATCCAATATTCGGGTGATCATCTATCGTACTTTGCAGCTCGTGTTTAAAACCAAATCTACCAGAATAAGGATCATTTCGGGGATCCAAAAATATCAACTCATCGTTTTCAGGGATCATTTGCATTGTCACTCCAAAATCCCTTTCATAAATTCCATTTACTCTATTCATAGTTGCAATCATCGCAACTAATACCTTCGCTTTTCTTTCTTGATCATTTATTTCTGTTCCATCTAAAAAAAACTGGGCATACTCTCCACTTACTGACAATGCCAACCGATACCTTCTTAAATTCCCATCATCAGCATTTCTATTCGTACTATACCCATGCTGAGGCATTACTTTTTCAAAAGCTTCCGTACTACAATCAAAATCAGCATCTATTATTTCATTTTTAGTAGAATAGAAGACATGTGTACGTTTATTATGAGGTTTAAAACCAATCGTTGTCTTTCCAGATCTGGAGATCACTCCTTTGATTCCTGTATAAGGAGAATAGACAAAACGCACTGTTTCATTCGATCCGTCTAACGACCTTCCTATGTAGCTTTCTATAGACGGAAATTTTTTAGCCAGTGCCGGATGTAATACGGCTATTTTTTGGATACTGTATTGCTTAGGTGCTCCATACTCATTTGGAAAAACAATAACCTTACTACTTTTTGTTTTTGAAAATCGATACGGCGTTTGTTCTAACTGTTTTGATAATACACTTCCTTCAATCTCTATGGCTGCGTATTCTGAAGTCGTTATACTTGTTCTCTTAATTCCTGCCTCTGATGTTTTCCACCATACATTCTGCGCTTGTAATGTGATGAAGGAACTAAAAAAAATGAAACAACAAATGAGGTAGCTCGAAGTAATTTTATTCATAAAATAATTAACATTTTATCACAATAAAGTTACTCTCCAATTATTGACACAATAAAGGAAAAACTTATATCATGATAGATATACTGCTATATACAACTATAATAAAGTGGGGATACATTGAAAAAATACCCATTGGTATTTTGAGCAAATGTAGTATTGTATTTGTTAAGTTTTAGTTAATAGAAATAACTTTAACTTTAAAAAAACACCTTCAGTTTTTCATCAAAAAACAAACTTCTTACCTTTTAACTAAAAAACATGAACAAACCTACAAATATCTCCTTGTTACATGAGATTTATTTACCAAAACCGTTAAAATTAAAATAATAAAAAAAGAGATGAAAAATCATCTCTTTTTTTATTATGTATTGTTAGAATACTGTATTCTACCAAATATTTACGCGCTTTTCAGGAGCTAAATACATTTTATCTCCTTCTTTGATCCCAAAAGCTTTATAAAATGCCGGCACATTAAGTAGTGGTTGTATTGCTCTCACCTCTCCTGGAGAGTGCGGATCTGTTTTTATCTGAGTTCTCAATGCATCTTCTCTTATTTTAGTTCTCCATACAGTTGCCCATGACATAAAGAATCGTTGTTCAGGTGTAAACCCATCGATTTTTTCTGGTCTCCCATTTTCTTTAATATGCATTTGCAGACCATCATATGCTCCTAGAACCCCTCCTAGATCTCCTATATTTTCTCCTAAAGTAAACTTTCCATTAATATACACACTATCCAGTACTTCAATAGCACTATACTGCTCTGCTAACGCATTACCTCTCTCTGTAAATTTTTTCAGGTCTTCTGCGGACCACCAGTTTGCCAAATTACCATTTGCATCAAATCGAGCTCCCGAATCATCAAAAGCATGTGATATTTCATGTCCTATTACAGCTCCTATTCCTCCATAGTTAACAGCTTCATCTGCAGTATAATTATAGAAAGGTGGTTGTAGAATCGCTGCTGGGAATACAATCTCATTAAACAACGGATTAAAATACGCATTAACTGTTTGCGGAGACATTCCCCATTTAGTTCTATCTACCGGCTCTCCTATTTCTTTCATATTTTTTAAGAAAGATCGTTTAGAAACAGCCATCATATTTTCAAAAGCAGAGTTCCCTTTTTTCACTTCCAGATTTGAGTAGTCTTCCCACTTATCTGGATATCCGATTTTTACGGTAAACTTATCCAGTTTCTCAATTGCTTTCGCTTTTGTACTATCACTCATCCACTCTAGCACTTCGATTCTCTTTTGATATGCTTTGATAACATTAGCAATCATTTTTTCTGCTTTTGCTTTGGCTTCTGGAGGGAATTTTGAATCTACATATAATTGTCCTATTGCTTCTCCTACTGTACCATTAACAATTGCCAAGGCTCTTTCTTCCAATGGTCGTTGCTTAATCGCCCCGTTTAATGTTTTGCTATAAAAATCCCAATTTGCTTTATTGATTTCTGTAGACAGTGAATTTGTTGAATTATTAAGTGTTGACCATCTCATCACCGTTTTAAGATCTTCAATTGGTGTAGATTTCAATACATTTTCTAAAGCATCCATATACTTAGGCTGCATTACAATAACGGTATCTAATGTCTTTTTGATACCAAGGTCTTTGATTAGATCGTTCCAATTAACAGAAGGAGTCATTTTAGTCAATTCTGCGATGGATCTTGGGTTATTAAAATTACGAGTATCTCTACTTTGTACTTTATCCAATCTCGGAGCTGCTAATTTCGTTTCAATATCAAGAATTACCGCTGCTTTTTTCTTTGCTTCTTCTTCGGTATCTCCTATAAATTGCAACATTCTTGTGATGTGATCTACATATTGCCCTCTGATTTCTTTAGACTTTTCATCTTGATCCAGATAATAATCTCTTTCTGGTAAGCCTAAGCCCCCTGTAGATATATATGGAGCATTTACATTACTATCACTAAGGTTAGGAAAAGATACCAGTCCCAGAAATGGAGCTGAAACTGCTGTTTCTGTAGCTAATACTTTCTGAAGATCAGCGATTGTTTTTATTCCTGCTATTTTATCTAGCGCCGGTTTTAATGGAGTTACTCCTGCTTTATCTCTAGCTTCCGTATCCATTAGTGATTCAAAAATCAATAATGCCTTGTACTGATCTGTTCCTTCTTTATATTTTCCGCTGGATTTTGCTTCTTTTAAGATCGTTAATACATCATCATCTGTTTTCTTACGTAATACTCCAAAACCTCCCCACCTGGTTCTATCTTCCGGAATTTCAGTGTTCTTCATCCAATTCCCATTCACATAGTTATAGAAATCAGTTTTTGGGTCTACACTAGTATCCATGTTTTCCAGTACAATCCCCGGGATTTTCTCTGTTTGAGCTACTGTAGCTGTTTCTTCCTTTACTTGCTCACTTTTTGTTTCGTTTTTACACCCAACAAATGCCAGTAAAAAAGCAGCTAAATAATAAGTACTTTTCATTTTTATACTTTTTGGTTATTTATCTTTAGGTTTGCCTATTATTATCTAAGACGTAAGATTCATCAATTCGTTACCATCTATATCCCGTATTTTTTGCTTTTTTCCCTAATCTCTTTGCAAAAAAGCATTTCGATAATCCTCAAACTACTGCTATCAATTATCTAATGTATTGTCTTTCCAGGACGTCTAACGTAGTAAGCGGGTATCAAATGAAAAAGGAGCCACATCTATTAGTTTTACCTGTTTAAAATCCGGATGTTCCGGATTAATCAGTAAATTTTGTTCTTTAGGAATAATAATACTAGGAATTTTTAGTCCCAAATGTGTATTATCTGTAATCCAGCTCATCGTAAAGTTTTGAACCTCCAAAGGAGGAGGTATTTCATTCCAGTTATCAGGTAAGTCTTCTATTTTAATTTCGGTAATAAGTTCATCAGGAAGTTCTATAGTAGCTATTTCCATATCGTTGGGAAAATATGCCGCCGGCAAATGTGCTAGTACTTCTAAAGCGGATAAAGCCGCATTGGTACTCGTGTACAGTACTGCAACACCTTTAGGGTTCCACCTTCCTCCTACAGTTTTTGCTCCTATTCCTGTAAGATCTCGTATATATTTATTCTTAGCTATTCTATAAACCTGCATTGCTATGCAAAAATTCCGTGCTCGATTCGTATTAGTTCTTCATTTAATAACTGAAAACCAAAAGTAGTATCCAATAACTCTTTAGGTTTTTTCATTGCCAATGCAACATTGGGATGCTCCATCCAGCTTTTGAACTTATTCAGATCTCCAAAGATCTGTTCTCCCTTTGCGTATAATTTAGCTAACTGTAATACCTTGGCACTTGCCTCTGTACTTAGTTTTTTATTAAGATCATATCGCTGAATGGTTCTCTCTGATAAATAAAGTATCTGCGCCAATTCTTTAATATCAAAATCAATTGTTTTAGCCAGATGTAATAATGCTTTCTTATCTATTCCATTCCTGGATAGCTCAATAAAGTCATACATGTTCCTAAGTGGTATATCTATATTCAGATACCTCAACATTCCTTTATTTTCTAAGCTAAACATGTCCAACGGCGATACTGCTCCCATAACCTTATACTTTTATTAAGACAAAAATACAAAATAAAACGACAATTGTCGTAAAATATTTTATAAAATTGTATCCAGTTTTGGTTTGACTCGTTCTAAGGCGGCTTCCATTGATCGTATTGCAATGGTTGATAAATATCTTCCTACTGGTAATACGGGAGTAATCATTCGTTCATCAGATTCATTATGTCTCCCATAACTTCTCTTTTTTATATACGGAACAATCGCTTGAGGAGTCAAGGTCACCGCATAAGAATTTCCCAATTTATTCATCGCTTCTTTTGTATGGCCTATTCTCACATTTTGCAACGTAGTTAAAGGAGCCGATAACTGGGTAGCTTTCTTCATGGCTTTTCTTTTCTCATTATGAGCAATAACCAGATGTTTTATCTCAATTTTGTCTACCAAAGAAGGAAAAGATTTTTGCAACACTGTGATAAATACTTCTTCTACTCCTTTGGAAACTCTTCCTCCAATATTATCATAATATCCTGCATCTGCATATTGATCTGTATACACTTCATTCCCTTCTTCATCCAGCTGCTTTATTTCTCCTACAGGTGTCACATAAGGGAAACTTGCATTAATCCGCATGGCAGTTGATAATGCAATGGATTTATCCGGATAGCTATATTGTAAATTTCCCAGAAAATCATTCATTCCGCTTAGAGGGCGCAGGTGGTCGTATGTCACAGGGCTAATCACATTGTAATTTCCAGACTGAGTATGTGTAGTATTAATTAGTAATAATGGAGGGGCAGGTATAGTGCTGCTAATGTCTTTATAGAAAGATAAAAACTCTTGTCCCAAAAGACTATTCTCAATACCTTCTTCCGAAAAATAATTTCTATGAGATGTTTTCCACTGCTCTTCCAAGAGTTGCCCTCTGTTTTGAAATTTAAAAAGGGAAGTAATCATTTTAAACAAGTCTCTACCTAAAAAAGAGAGAATAGATGCTGATAAATAATTCTTTTTATACACCTGACTTGCTTTATACTTTAGTCCGTACATATTTTCTTGCGCTTTGAAGGTGGCAAGCTTTTCTTCATCACTGGCTTCTTTGGATGTCGCAAAAAACATCGCATTACCTACACTTCCTCCGGAGGCTCCCGTAAGAGACAGCAAATGTTCCTCAAAATACTTTCCTTTAGTCTTTTCATATAAATAACTATGTACCAGAAAAGACCACAAACCTGCTCTGGAACCTCCCCCTTCTGCCGAAGCTATAATCACCGGAAATTTTTCTTTATGCGCCTGTATTAAGTGCTCTCTACTCTGTATCCATTGATAAAAATAAGCTTCCATTGGTTTTCGTTTCACCTCTGTATCTTTTAACTCTAACTGATAATGTGTCGAGGAACTGGTAAAAAAAGTAGTGGAGAGAAAGCATAAAAAGCAACTCATCGACAACAAGGGAAGTTTTATTTTTTTTCCAATAAGAATCAAAATGAATGAAATCATAAAAAGGCTTAAAAGTGATAAGATTAAAACGGTCAATGGATTAATCATACTTGCCCAGTCAGGTATAAAATTAAGTACTATAAACCCTAACAGGATGAGAAAACCTGCAGCCAAAATAGCTCCATAAAACTTCTTATTGGGAAATTTTTTCAAAAAACGATAACTATTAAATGACAATAGAAAGAAGAATAAAACCAAAGCCGAATTCGAAAGAAACAACTTTCCCAAATCTTTTTCGGCTTGCGTATTCAAACTCCCTAAGGAGATCATTAAAACAATCAACCCTATCAACACTGCCAAAACAACAATATCTGTTCTTGGTAATTTCAAAAACATTTTCTGAAACCGCCTATACAATCTTGGCTCACACAGGCATAATAAAAATAATATACTGATCATCAATGATACCTCAGGGCTTAAAAAAGAAGTATACATATTTTCAAGCCCGAATAATTTCATCGCATGTAGAATACTCAATGCTGATATAATTAATAATAAAGTCCCTAATATTCTGGGAACCACTTTTCGCATATGAACTCTTGCGATATATGAGTAACTGGCAAAACCACTACGATTTTGAAATCGATAATGTTGATTCGGAATAAACCCTATTAAATTAGCTAGCGATATATCTTTATAATTATGATAGTAAAAATACTTAGGGATATTCCATATTAAAAAAGCAGCTGCTGTAAGCAATACAAAATATAAAGGAATCTCCAGAAAAAAGGCATCTGCCTGATTTAATATTAATAATAAATCAATTGTCTGAGGGAAATGCCATAGTGTCAAATATACAGCAAGAATAAGCACCAGGCTGATTAAGTTATTCATCAACTCTCCTAACAAGATTTTAAACCAAATGCTAAATTGTTGAAAAAACAACAATAACTTTGTTCGTTTCATTCCTCTAGTTTATCGATATTTATAGTATAAAGCTAAAAAAATAAAAGCGCATAAAATACTTTTATATTTTAGCTCTCTAAAAAACAGTTATTTAACGACCAATTATCTAGAATGAATAAAAATTCATTTTTTTGTTAAAGAAATATTAAAAAAACAGAATCTTTCATACAGCTAGTAAACACTGGTCTTTCGAAAGAATGAATTCTTAAAAATTCAATTTATTTAAAAAAATCTTAGCAATAAATTACGGTTTTAACGTATTTTTTTTGTATCTTGTCGATGATTAATAACTTTACGACGATAAAAAACATTGTTATGTAAGTTTTAACTTACTAAAAAAGAATCTAAATCTAACAAAAATTGAAACCTATGAAAGCAACCTTACCCCTACTATTATTATTTTTTACCAGCATAGCATTTGCGAATGTAAAAATAGATATCTCAAGTAAATTAATGTCCGTTACAGAAGATACTGTTATTGACGGATTAGATGAAAATACCGATGAAGGAGTAATCTTCATTACGGAAAGCTTACACATAGAAAATGGCGTACGAATTAAAGTTAGAAATGCTTGTCTTATCATCCTAGGAGACTTAACAGGAAATGGGATTATCGACACGGATGAGTCAGCAACAATTACACTAGAAGGAGACGAGCAAGGAAGAATAACTTTTATCAATAGATTCCTAGCTGATTCTACTTGTCAGCAAACAACAGATAATAAAACATTTAAAGATATAAAAGAGGTTCCTCAAGGATTGACCTACAGTCTATATACTTTATCCGGAAGGCTATTGGATAAAGGAGAAATTGATGACTATATCCACAACTATATGGATCCTAAAACATACTTAATTAAAATCGAAGGATATAAATTAAGAAAAATAGTTTTCAAAGGTTAATAAACACAAAAAAGTAAGGTTATTTGTGTACAATCCACGGCATAAAGTCGTGGATTTTTTATAATTAAAAAACTCACCGACAAACTCTTATAAAAAAAATATTATATTGTAATAACAAATCCCTTTAGAATTCGCCCCCAACTTCTTCTAATCAGGGATATATATCATTTTAACAGACTTAACCGGGAAGATGCTTATGAGTCAAAATGTATATTATAAATCTGCGACGATCAAATACACCTTATATGGAATATTATTCGGTTGTGGATTTCCTATATTAGCTACCATTATAGAAATCAACAAACTTGGGTTAGATTTTTCGTGGTCATCTATATTTTTTGTTCAGAAAAATAACTCTTTGCTGTACATTATTGATACAGCTCCTTTTTTCCTGGGAATATTTGCTATGTTTGGAGGGAGAAACCTCGATAAACTCCAACAAAAGAACAGGCAAGTCCTTAAAACCTCTAAATTCAAACAGGACTTCCTTGCGAATATGAGTCACGAAATCCGTACTCCTATGGTAGGAGTTATTGGGATGATAGACTTATTGCTAAAGAATACTGAATTAAGTAGTATTCAAAAAGAATATGTCACGACCATTCATCAATCTTCACTTAACTTATTAAACATTCTCAATCAAATTTTAGACCTTTCTAAAATAGAAGCAGGTAAATTCGTTTTATCACCAGAATCTGTCAATTACAGAGTACTGATTAATCAAAATGTAAACTTGTTTCTTGCCCCTGCTAAAGCAAAAGGAATTGACATTCATGCCGAATATGATGAAGCACTTTCCGACTATATATTGGTCGATAGTAACAGACTAACTCAAATCATTTCTAACTTAATTGGGAACGCCATAAAGTTCACCTCAGAGGGCACAATCCAAATTAAATCGTCCCTACTCTCTAAAAAGGAAGATCAGTTACAGGTAAAAATAGAGATCATCGATTCGGGAATCGGTATTAGTAAAGTTGACCAAAAAAGGTTATTTAGTCGTTTTAGCCAATTTGATGATCAGACAATATATAGTGGTGAAGGAACCGGTTTAGGATTATCCATCTGCAAAAAACTGGTAAGCCTTATGGGAGGTAAAATAGGTGTAAAAAGTGAATTGGACAGAGGCAGTACTTTTTGGTTTACTTTTAATGCTCATACAGCACCTCATCAACCTACTGCCCCAATATCTTCTAAAACAACCTCACAAAAAAACATAACTAAGTTTGACTTACATGTTTTATTGGTAGAAGATTCAGAAACCAACATACTCGTTACCAAACAAATACTAAAATACCTGGGATGTACCGTAGAGGTTGCCAAAACAGGAAGGGAGGCTGTAGAAACCTTTAAGGAAGAGGTTTATGATTTGATCTTAATGGATATCAATCTCCCACAACTTGATGGAATACAAGCATCTAAACTTATCCGAAAGAATCACAAAAATGTCCCACCTATCTTTGCTCTAACTTCTAATGCACTCCCTGGAGATGCAGAACGCTTCATCGCAAAAGGATTGGATGACTATATTACAAAACCATTTACCACTGAGATTCTAAATATAAAATTAAAAAACTGGTTTTCTGATTATCATCAATTCTACTAACAAACTATATCATAACCTATTAAGACATAATCAGCTATAAAATATCTGTGATCGCATAAAAAAACCGATTGACTACTTGTTTTTACAAAAAAGGTAATATTCAGGTAGTATTTTTATGACAAAAAACTAGATAAACCACTAAAAATCATTATATTGTAGTAATCCTTTTTATCCAAAACAAAAGGATGCTGTTTTTATAGTACTAATACAATAGAGAATACTTCCCTTCATAGTCATAAGTACTCAGGGAGTACATTTCTATTTTAAAAAAAACATGCAGATGAAAAACTACAATAATCCTTCCGTTTCCTTCACCTCCTATCCTCTTTTATATTTTTTAATAACATGTCTATTTTTCCCATATTCAAAAAGCTCTGCTTTTCAGGAAACAGTTAATTACGATTCTTATAAGGGCTATATTATTGATCACTCTTCTAAAAAACCCATCTCTTCTGTTACTATTTCATTATTAGACACGAATATTTCGACTATAAGTAATCAAGAAGGGGAGTTTTTATTAAAAGTCCCTAAAAAAATAGCTGAAAATACAGTTTTGATATCGCATCTGGGATTCAAGGATAAAAAAATTCTTCTTTCATCTCTAAACCAAAAAAAGAATACCATCTATCTGATTCCTTCTATAACTGAACTGTCTCAGGTTAATCTTACTCCCTCCACCCCTGAAGAAATTATCAGAGCTGTTATCAAAAAGAAAGGAGTAAACTACTTTGGGGATCATACAATAATGACAGCCTTTTACAGAGAATCTATAAAAAAAAGAAGAACGTATGTTTCACTTTCAGAAGCAGTTGTAGAGATTTATAAAAATCCATACACTTCTACCAAACCTGATATGATCAAGCTTCATCGAGCAAGGAAAAGTGCTGATTATAAAAAATTAGATACATTGGCGATCAAGTTACAGGGAGGTCCCTCCACCAGTCTTTATATCGACCTTATAAAAAACACTGATTTCTTACTAACCAGTGATATAACCAATTACTACCGATTCAGTTTTGATGAAACCACCAAAATTAACGATCGGGATATCTATGTCCTAAATTTTGAACAACACCCCTATATCAAAGACTTGTTATACAGAGGGAAATTATATGTAGATGCTAAAACAATGGCGTTAACAAAGGCTACTTTGAGCCTAAATCTTTCTGATAAAGAAAAAGCCAGTAAAATGTTTGTAAAAAAGAAACCAGGAAGTGCCAAAGTATATCCGACAGAAGTATCTTATGATATCTATTATCGAGAGAAAGCAGGAAAATGGTATTACGGATATGGAAAAATAGATCTTGCATTTAAAATTAACTGGAAGAAGAGACTCTTTAATTCACATTATAAATTAAATGTGGAATTAGCTATTACAGACTGGAAGAAAAACCAGGAAGATCTTTTCTTAAAAGCGAGCGAACGATTAAAATCTTCAGTTGTAATCAGTGATGAAGCCTCTGGCTTTTCTGATCCGCAGTTCTGGGGAGATTATAATGTTATAGAGCCTGAAAGACCTATAGAATCAGTAATTAAAAAAATAAAAAAACAATTGAGAAAACTCAATTAACGAAACTCTAAATAAATCTTTTTTTACGAGTAATTAACCATCCGAATAAGAGTACAAATTATTGTACTCTTATTTTTTTTACTTTTACAAAAGGGAACCTGTAATATCACTGGTCATTCAACCGTCTTTAAAAAGAAACGTTTTCTTTATTCATTATGAAGCTACGCCACCTTATCCTGTTTTTTGCAGGGCTTAATACATCTTTATTTGCTCAAAAAAAGATTACCCCAGAAAAAGCAATTACTGATTTGACCATTTTCGAAAATATTCTCAGGCAGGGGCATCCTGGTTTATACGACTATATCTCAGAGACAGAAATTGCTACGTTATTTTCTGAAACAAAACGTACGATACAAGATACGATTACCGATTTAGAGTTATATAAAAAGATGCTCTCTATAACTGACAAGGTCAATGATGGTCATTTATTACTATTCCCACCCAAACATTTTAGTAATCATCAGCTACATTTTCCATTACTTATCAAAATCATCGATAGGCAATTATATACAGATACAGGAGAATTTGATATTCCTGTAGGTAGCAGAATACATCGTATACATGATAATAGTGATATAGAAATTATTACCCGACTAAAAAAATACATCCCTAATGATGGAATTAATACTACCAAAATAATGAAGGGAATAGAACAAAACTTTGGACAACTTCTGTCGTATGAGTTTGGGTTTAAGAAAGAATTTGTAATTGAGTACTCCCCCCCTTCTGAAAAAGAAAAAAAAACCGCCATTATATCAGCTGATAAACTTGCCACTATAAAGCACAGAGCGTTTAAAAGAAATTCGAATTTCGCAGCTTTTCATCAAGAGGAAAAAGCCGCCTACTCACTAAAATATATTCAAAATAAACTCCCTGTAATTCGTTATAAAAAAGAATATCACGCTGCTATTCTAACGATTAACTCTTTTCAGATCGATCCTAATAAATTCGAACTAGACATCTCGAATATTTTCAAAGAAATTAAAAAAAATAAGGTACAACATCTTATCATTGACATACGAAGAAATGATGGCGGAATGCGTAAAAACGCTATTACATTGTATTCTTATCTCACACAAACATATTTTAAACAACGGATTAATGATTACATTACTTCTCTGAGTATTCCAGAAAAAAAATACGTGCAAAAAGTGTTTTTGCCAGAAAAAGAATTTCTAACTGATAAATTCATAAATCACCCCGTATATAGTGGATGGAAATTAAATTTTGACAATATGGAAACCATGATGGTTCCGCAGCAACATCCATTCTCGGGAAAAGTGTATGTACTTACTAGCGGAAACACGTTTGCTACTGCTGCTTCGTTTGCTTTACTCGCTAAAAATGACAAAAAAATTATAACTATAGGAGAAGAAACAGGAGGCGCTTATTATCATCATAATGGAGAATATCCGGTATCTTACCAATTTCCTAACTCCTCGATTCGCATGGTGTTGTATATGATAAAAACAAATCATTATGTACGTGATACCACCATCCCGAAAGGAAGTGGAATTCCGCCAGACAGATATATCAAAACAACCCTTAGACATATCCTGGATGAAACTGATCCCGAACTGGACTACATCTATCGATTGATTTCCCCCAAAGCTCCCTAAACACTTAGGAAGAAGTAGATGAAGTATTACAAACGGGAAAACAATCGCTTTTATATATTGGTCCTTTAATTAGTTTATTACACTATGATATTAGAACTAGTGTTTCTTTTATCTGGGAATATGTTCCTTAGTCAAGAACTCCTATTTTTAATATTTTGCGTAAAAATGTACATTTGTTTTTTTAAGTAATTATATACGGTTTAATGTCAATATCTCTTCTAGAAACAGCCTATCAACTATTTGATGAGGCAAATGCAAAAGACCCTAATCAAGAAATTGTTGAAGGGAAAGAAATTCCTAAAGAATTAATTTATGGTCAGCGAATGACACAAACACTTTCTTCCTTCCAGCCGGATGCCTCAGAAGCGGTAAAGCTAGCCTGCCGGTGTCAGCATATATGCAGATGGGAAATCCCCAGAGACAGTTATCCAATGGATCGGGTGGGATACCTGAGATGGAGAGAAGAATTAAAAAAGTTCCATGCTACCAAAGCTGCTGATATTTTAGAAAAAGTAGGATATACTCAGGATGTTATAGACCGGGTTTCTTTTTTATTACAAAAAAAGAAATTAAAAAAAGATCCGGAAAGCCAGCTATTGGAAGATGTCATTTGCTTAGTATTTTTAGCGTTCTATTACGAACCTTTTATTGCTAAACACGAGGAGAAAAAAGTTGTTTCTATCTTACAAAAAACATGGAATAAAATGTCTGAAAAAGGACATGAAGCTGCTCTTAAACTCAGTTTCTCTGAGAAAGGACTACACCTAATAAAAATAGCTTTAAGTTAATTACTTAAAGCTATTTCTTTATATGTTATTCCCTCTGAAGGTCTTATCAGAAATCAATTAATTCAATACTTGATTTTTATAGTACGCAATAATACCATCAATAGGTCGTCGTACAATATTTCCCAATGTTATTCCATGAGGAGTCAATACTGATTTAATAATATCTTCACTAAAGTGCGCAATAGAACCTATAAAGTGTACAGGTACTTCTTTTACTTTATCAAAACACAAGACATGAGATTGTACAAAATCTTCAATACCTTCTTTTACGATTGTATAAAAATAATCATTGCGCTCACTGGTAAAGATAAACTCTGCAAATGAGGCCAAATACGCATTTGGATTTGCTTCTTTATACAGATTGTTCTTAACCGTATTAGTCGATAGATCAAAACGGTTCTCAAAAGCAGTTGCGACCGCTTTAGGCATTCGGTTGTAATAATAATCGCGAATTAAACGCTTCCCGAAATAATTCCCACTTGCTTCATCCATTATGATATACCCAAGGGATTCCATAGGCAGATGGATATCTTTTCCATCGTAATAGCAACTATTAGAACCTGTCCCCAGAATACATACAATTCCAGGATCTGTCGTAGCGGCATATACTGCTGCCACAATATCCTCTTTGATATCTACCGTTGCAACTGTAAAAAAATCCCGAAATACTTCATTAAGCAACGCTATTGCAGTTTCTGTTCCACATCCAGCTCCATAAAAATGAACATTTTTTACGGTATCCTTATGAGCCATTAGTTCTTTATTATTCCTAATTCTTGCCTCCAATACCGTCTTATCAAAAACAGCGGGATTTAACCCTTCCGTTCGAGTCTTAAATACAATTTCTCCCTCATCATCCAGAAGAATCCAATCACACTTTGTAGAACCACCATCAGCCAATAAGATCATTTACAATATTTTTTAATGTTATAAAAAAATAAACTCCGAAGCTACACACCTCGGAGTAATATAACAAATTATTAATTACATATTTCCAACATGTACAGATAAATCAACCAATTTTGATGAATATCCGTATTCATTATCATACCATGCTACCAACTTGAAAAAGTTATCATTAAGTGCTATTCCTGCTTTAGCATCAAATGTAGATGTATGAGATTCTCCAACAAAATCCTGAGATACTACATCTTCTTCAGTATACGCCAGCACTCCTTTTAATTCATTTTCAGAAGCTTTTTTGATTGCCGACTTTAATTCTTCATAAGATACAGACTTCTCTGTTTTTACTGTCAGGTCAACTACAGATACATCTCCAGTAGGAACTCTGAATGCCATTCCTGTCAGTTTACCGTTTAATTTAGGAATTACCTTCCCAACAGCCTTTGCAGCTCCTGTAGAAGAAGGGATAATATTATTCAAGACAGAACGACCTCCTCTAAAATCCTTCTTGGAAGGAGCATCTACTACCGCCTGTGTTGCTGTAGCAGCATGTACCGTCGTCATTAATCCTTCTTCAATTCCAAAATTATCATCGATTACTTTGGCTAAGGGTGCCAAACAGTTTGTTGTACAAGATGCATTAGATACAATCGTATCTTCTGGTTTTACATCTTGATGGTTTACTCCCATCACAAACATTGGCGCATCTGCAGAAGGAGCAGAAATCACCACCTTCTTAGCTCCAGCTTTTAAGTGTGCGTTTGCTTTATCCAAAGTTGTAAAAATTCCAGTACAATCCATAACCACGTCCACTCCTGCTTCATCCCACTTAATATCTTCTGGGTTTCGCTCTGCAGTAACACGTATGGGTTTTCCATTTACCAAAAAATCTCCATTTTTTACAGTAACGGTTCCGTCAAATCGTCCATGAATAGAATCGTATTGTAACAAATATGCTAAATGCTCTACATTCAACAAGTCATTAATTGCCACAATCTCTACATCTTCTCGTTTTGAAGCAATTCTAAAAGCAATTCTTCCTATTCTTCCAAAACCGTTAATACCAATTTTCAACTTACTCATACTTTACGTTTTTTAAGTGGTTTTTTTTATTATAGTGGTTAATTTTATATCGAAGTAATATCAGCTACCTTAATTAATTTATCGTGCTTATACTTCTTTTTCTCTAATGCTGTTCGCAGGGGTACCTCTGTAATATTTTTATGAACAACTCCAATCATCACTTCGGTTTTTCCTGCTAGCAGTGCTTCTACAGCTCCAACACCTAATTTACTAGCCAGCACCCTGTCATAACAACTTGGAGCTCCTCCTCGCTGAATATGACCTAGTACGGAAACTCGTACTTCATATCCCTTTAAGTGTTCTTCTACATATTCTCCTAATTCGAAAATATTTTTTCCGGATTTATCTCCTTCTGCAACGACAATTATACTAGAGGTCTTTCCTGATTTTTTACTTCTTTTCAGCGATTCAATCAGTCTGTCAACTCCCATATCTTCTTCGGGAATCAGAATTTCTTCTGCTCCTGCTCCTATTCCTGCATTCAGGGCAATATCTCCTGCATCTCTCCCCATTACTTCAATAAGGAATAAACGATTATGAGAACTTGCTGTATCTCTGATCTTATCAATGGCGTCTACTACTGTATTCAGTGCCGTATCATATCCAATGGTATAATCCGTTCCATTAATATCATTATCTATGGTTCCTGGTATTCCTACTACCGGGAAACCATATTCCTCCGAGAGTTTCAAGGCTCCGGTAAAACTTCCATCTCCGCCAATAACGACTAAGCCATCTATACCGTATTTCACTAAATTATCATACGCTTTTTTTCGCCCTTCCGGAGTTCTAAACTCCTGAGATCTGGCGGATTTTAAAAACGTACCTCCTTTATTAATAATATTACGTACAGATCGGGCATTTAACTCACGTATATCACCTTCTATCAATCCTTCATACCCCTTATGAATACCAAAACATTGAAGATTGTAATACGTACAAGATCTTACTACGGATCGTATGGCTGCATTCATTCCTGGAGCATCACCTCCTGAGGTCAAAACTCCAATATTTTTAACTTTTCTCGTCATTGAAACCAAAACTATTGCTATTGATTATAATAACCTAATCTGAAAAAAAACTCAAACGTTTTCGGTTGATAAATTCAACAACAATTACGCATTTGCCTTTTTTTTAACTATTTAACTGACTATTTTTCAATAAAAAAACAGGATTCACTTCTCAAACTATTAATTTCTTGTTTTTTCATTACAAAAAACACAACAACCCTCATAAAACCAGTGTTTTTAGTTTTTTGCACATATCGTAATCCTACTATATCCCGTCTTTTTTTTCCTAAGAAATCAACCGGTTATCATTGTAAAAAAGGAAGGTTTTATCAACCGTTTTTTTCAAAACAGACGCTTTAAATTCTCGAAACTAAACTACAGAAAAAAGAGACGATATTCAGAAAACAGGAAAAGATCAGTAATATTAATTTCCAAAATCATTTTATGGCATTTTTTTTACGTGTTATCATAAGGTTTTACTAACTCCTGTAGTATTTTTTTGCCGTAAAAAAAGCAAGGATTCAACGTTGTTTTTTAAAAATCACGAAGAAGTTGGGTAACAAATCCCTTCCTTTCGTATCTTTTCCTAAAAAGGAGTGAGGATTGTATTAATCAACAAGAACCGTATTAAAATTAAAAAAAATACTTTTCTTTGTAAGAATGAATCCCCACACCAAATCAACTTAATAAAAACATTTAATGCCTAAATTTCCGTTTTACAAACAAGCTGAATCAAAAGATTGCGGTCCTACTTGTATCAAAATTATTGCAAAACATTACGGGAAAACAATCAACACGCAAAGTTTACGGGACTTAAGTGAAACCACCCGAGAAGGAAGTTCATTATTAGGTTTAAGTGAAGCTGTAGAAAGTATTGGTTTCAGATCTTTGGGGGTAAAAATTGCATTACATCAATTACAGGAAGTCCCACTCCCCTGCATCCTCCATTGGAATAAAGTGCATTATGTCGTTTTATATAAGATTAAGGTCAACCGAAAAGGGGAACGCTCTTTTTATATTTCGGATCCCGCCCACGGACTGATTACCTATTCTCAGGACGAATTCATTCAATTCTGGATCGGAAAAAATGCAACAGAAGAAACCATTGAAGGAATCGCTTTATTATTAGAACCTTCTCCCAAGTTTTATAATGACACACTCGATGAATCTGAAGAAACTTTCGGTTTTAAATTTATAGCTAAATACCTTATTAAGTATAAGTCTTTTATCACTCAATTGATCTTAGGGTTAATTGCAGGTAGTTTATTACAGCTTGTCACTCCTTTCCTTACTCAGAGTATTGTAGATGTAGGAATTAAAAATCAGGATATTCACTTTGTATATCTGGTGCTTTTTGCCATGCTTTCCTTATTTATAGGTAGAACACTGATTGATATCCTGAGAAGCTGGATTTTATTGCATCTCAGTACACGCATTAACATCTCCCTGATTTCCGATTTTTTTATCAAACTAATGAGTCTTCCGATTTCTTATTTTGATGTAAAAATGACCGGAGACTTACTACAACGGATTAACGATCACAAACGTATAGAACGAATTCTAACCATGTCGTCCTTAAGCGTACTTTTCTCTCTTGTCAATCTGGTTGTCTTTAGCATTGTTCTTATTTTTTACAGTCTATCAATTTTTGGTGTTTTTGCTATTGGGAGTATTTTATATTTTGTCTGGATATTGATTTTCTTTAAGAAACGAAAGCAGTTAGATTATAAGCGTTTTTCACAAATTAGTGAAGAACAAAGCAAAGTAATCGAGTTAGTCAATGGAATGCAGGAAATCAAATTGCACAATGCCGAGAAGCGAAAGCGATGGAATTGGGAATTCGTACAGGCTAAACTATTCAGAATATCGGTAGAAGGGCTTGCGCTGGAACAATATCAAAGTGTCGGATCATCTTTTATCAATGAGTTAAAAAATATTCTTATCACCGTCCTATCTGCTAAATATGTGATTGATGGTGAAATTACACTGGGGATGATGCTCGCAATTACAGCTATAGTCGGGCAACTCAACGCCCCAATCAGTCAATTGATTGATTTCCTGAGAGAACTACAGGATGCACAAATCTCTCTGGAGCGCTTAGGGGAAATACACAATAAAGAAGATGAAGAAAAACCTGGAGATGATAAAATCCATGAACTTCCTGATGATATAGGGTTTGAAATTGAGGAGCTTGATTTTAAATACGTCGGCTCAGATAAAGCGGTGTTAAAAAACCTAAACTTATCCATTCCGGCAAATAAAATCACCGCCATTGTAGGAGTCAGCGGAAGTGGAAAAACAACTTTAATGAAACTACTATTGAAGTTTTATGAACCAAATCACGGTCGTATTTCTATCGGTCCATACGACCTCTCTAATATCTCTCAAAAAGCCTGGAGAGATCAATTTGGAGTCGTGATGCAAGAAGGATATATCTTCAATGATACTATTGCTAATAATATTGCTATTGGAGAAGAATTTATCGATAAGAAAAAATTAGCCCATGCTGTTGATGTAGCTAACATTAAAGATTTTATAGAATCACTACCCCTATCGTACAATACAAAAATAGGAATGGAAGGTGTAGGGCTTAGTACTGGACAAAAACAACGATTATTCATAGCTCGCGCTGTTTACAAAAACCCTAAATACTTGTTTTTTGACGAGGCTACTTCTGCATTGGATGCCAATAATGAAAAAATCATCATGAAAAAACTAGATCAGTTTTTCGAAAATAAAACTGTTATGGTTATAGCTCATCGATTAAGTACCGTAAAAAATGCACATCAAATTGTAGTTATTGACAATGGAGCTATTGTAGAAATAGGCGACCATCAAACACTTATAAAAAAGAAAGGAAGTTATTTTAATCTAGTTAAGAATCAGTTAGAACTAGGAAGTTAATCACGCTATATACAAAATTAATTTATGCCGGATCAATTAGATGACATACAACTGAGAAGTGAAGAAGTACAGGAAATTCTTACCAAAGTCCCACATTGGATGATCCGATGGGGAAATGCGCTTATCTTGGTATTATTACTCTTGGTTTTCTTCTTATCCTGGCTAATCAAATATCCAGATGTTATTCCTGCCGAAGCTATTATAACTACGCAAATCCCACCACAAAAAGAATATGCCAAAATTACAGGGAAGATCGAAACACTTCTGGTCAAAGACAATCAGATCGTATCTGAAGGCACTCCATTAGCTATTCTCAGAAATACAGCTAATTATAAAGATGTCTTTCTTTTAAAATCAATTATAGATACAATCAAACTCAATAATAGCGATTTCAATTTCCCTATCGATAAGATACCGGTTCTCTTTTTGGGAGATATTGAAACTACTTTCGCTGTTTTTGAAAACAGTTATTCGGAATACTTGCTAAACAAAGAATTACAACCTTTCTCCAATGAAGCAATTGCTAACCAGGTATCATTATCGGAACTATATCGCAGGTATGAGAGCTTAAAAGGGCAAAAGAGAATCAATAAAGCAGAGTTGGACTTCAAGCGCAGGGAATTAGAACGTCAAAAAAAGTTATTTGAAAAAGGGGTTATTTCTGCACAAACATTAGAAAACAAGGAGTTGGACCACCTGCAAGCAAAGCGAAACTATGAGAATAACGATGTACAACTGTCGCAAATAAAAGAAAACATCAGCAACGCCAATAAAACCTCTAAAGGAACGCAAATCAATAAACGAAAAGAAGAAATCAACCTTTTCAAAAAAGTGTTACAGTCTTTTGATCAGCTAAAAAAGAGTATCAAAGACTGGGAATTACAATATGTCTTAAAATCCGATATCAACGGACGGGTTTCTTTTCTCAATTTCTGGACAGAAAATCAAACGGTAACCTCTGGTGATCTTGTATTTATTATCATTCCATCAGAACATTCTTCCTATCTGGCAAAAATAAAGGCTCCATCACAGAATTCAGGAAAAATAAAAGTAGGACAAAAAGCCAATATCAAGTTAGAAAATTATCCTGATAATGAATTTGGAATGCTTCAAGGCACTGTTAAGAATATCTCCTTGCTTCCTAATAAAGATGGTTTATACCTTATCGATGTGCAACTTCCCGAAAAACTAGTTACTTCTTATTCCAGAGAAATTGAATTCAAACAAGAGATGCGTGGTGTTGTTGAAATTATTACAGAAGATCTGAGACTTATCGAACGATTCTTTTATCAGTTTAAAAAATTAATGGACCAATAAATAACTACATCTCGGCTTCCTTCGATCTTTAAGCATGTCCAATTCGGTTTCAGCCTGTATATGAAGGATACGAAAACAGGACAAAATGCAATAGATTAAACAAAAAATGAAGCAGTACAGCACTCTCTATTCGTTTTGTTTTATAATATACATATCCGTAAAAACATCCTGCTATTGTGGATAAAAGAATATAGGGTACTCCCCCGGTATAATGAGCAAGACCAAATAAAACCGCTGATATAGCAATTGCCACAATATGCTTATTTTTTGATCGCATGGAATCTTCTAACCTTGTCTGTATCCATTTTCTAAAAAGTACTTCTTCTGCTGTGCAAACAAAAAGTAAATTAATCAGAATCCACACAGGGGTAAAATACGGTAGTTTCCATTCGAACTTAGCATATCCAAACATTAATGCCAAAGCAATGAACACTGTACTCATCAATCCCAAAACAGGAAGTATTGTACTAAAAACCCTCTTCCAGGAGATTTCTTTTTTTCTTCCTGAAAACCCTAATATAAATACAGCAATAAGCGTTTTATCCAGATTAAAATAAAGGCTATACGGGCTGGATGTTTCTGTTATCCGAATAGCATCCAGGTATTTAAAATTATGAAAACCCGTAAACGAAAAATGAAACAGTAACGGGATGGCTGCAACCAGAGATAGTAAGAATACCCAGGTATTTTTTGTTTTTTGAGACCAAAAAATAATTCCTCCATACAGAATCCCATACCCTATAGCTATACTCGTAGCATATCCGAATACCAACGCAGCCCCTAATGAGATAACCAATACTAATTGCCAAAGTTGTACTCTCTTTAAAACAAGCAATGGATACCTTGCAAAAAGGACACTGCCAACTAAGCTTCCATATGTGAGAATAAGCCCTACATTCATCAAAAAAACAAGTTTATGTGTTCTATGTCCAAAAATAGATAAATACACAGAATCCAAGGGTATCAATCCTTATCTTATCAAAAAAAACAGGTTATCCTTCTTCTGCTTTTATGATATAATCACATATCTTCTCATAAAACTGTTCCGTATTATAAGGTTTTGTAATAATATCATTCATTCCTGAAGAATATACCGTTTCCTGCACTTCTTTTAGATCCACAGCAGTTAGTGCAATAATCGGTATAGTACTATTGAACTTTCTAATTTCTTTGGTGGTCTCATTTCCGTCTTTTCCCGGCATATTAACATCCATCAGAATTAGATTATAGTTATTTTTTTTCACCAAACTAATAGCTGCATCTCCATTATCTACCACATCACACTCGACTTTAATATCCTTTAGCACCTTACTTGTTATCAATAAATTAAGCTGATTATCATCAACATTTAATATTCTTTTGTTTGCCAATCGCTCTTTATAAAATGAAATTGGATTTTCTATGTTTTCTTCTTTTCCTTTTTCCAAGGTCAGAAAAAATGAAAAAGTAGCTCCTTTACCTTCTTCAGAGATTAGATTCACCTCAGAATTATACAATCTCAGGAGTCTTTTTACGATTTGCAATCCCAGTCCGATTCCTTTTTTAGGGTCAATTGCTCCTCCTGTTGTACGGTAATCCTTAAATATATCTTCTTGTTTCTCATAAGGGATTCCTACCCCATCATCTTTAATAATAAAATGAAGAATTGTTTTATTTTCTTCATCACTCTTATACCCTTCTACACTCACCCATACATTTCCTTTTTCGCTAAAACGAATCGCATTGGTTACCAGGTTATACATAATCTGTACAATAACCCGCTTATCGATTACCACTAACGGTTCTTGTATATCCGAGAAATCTGTATGCATAGTAACTTTTCTTCTGGCAGCTTCTGAAGATAAAGAATGACATAATGTTTCTATCACTCTAGCAATATCCACTGTATTTTTTTCCAAGGAAATAGAATCTACTTTTAGTTTGGTATACTGCAATACATTTTCTGCAATGGATAACAGTTGATTCCCCGAAAACTCTATAGCACTAATATGCTTCTTTGCCATCGTGGCATTCTTTTCATTCTTAAGCATTTCTGTCAGACCTGTCAATGCATAGATTGGAGTTCTCAATTCATGGCTTACCACAGAGAAAAAACGAGTTCGTTGTGTATCCAGTGCCATCAAACGTTTATTTTTTTCTCTCAATGCTACATTTTTTTCCTTTCTATACTTACCTGATATATAAAAGTAATAGGCACATATCACGGAGAGAATCCCTATCAGTACTGATAAAATAGAAATAACCTTTGCTGTTTCTTTCTGGTTTTTTTCTTTATCAGATAATAGTTTTACTTGCTCTATTTTCTTTTCCGTTTTTATTTTTTCTATAATGTATTTACTATGAGAACTTGTTTTTTCCTCCAACATATTAATTGCTATGAGGTTATTTTCTCTTGACTTACTGGTATAATATGCTACAGAATCTTGATTATCAGTGAAGTATTTCGATTTATAATAATACAATCGTGATTTATTCTTAAAAACTCTAGGGCTAAACCACAAAATTTTTTCCAGATTTTCTTTTTGCAACGCCGTCAATAAATGATATGCTTCTTGCACATTCTTTTTGGTTTCCATGAGTGAAAAGCCTAAATACAACCGATAGGTAACAGTAAATCGTTTTTTCAATATTTTTTTATAATCATCTCCTGTAAAGAAGGACTGATACTCTTGAAAAGTGATTTCTTTCAGTGCTTTTCTCGCTACTTCGATAACGTGGTCAAAACGTTCCCGGTTAAAAGATGCCATGATCTCTGTTTCGTAATTAAAGAATATCTCTGGTCTTTTTAGATCAGCTACCTTTTGTTTTACTATAGGAAAAAAACTATCTAATTTTTTATAGTTCTTTTGTAGCATATAGGCATGTGCCAAATTAACCAGATTATCACATAGCATCTTTGTATGACTTAAGGAGTCATTAATTTTCATCGCTTTGAGATAAAATTCTTCTGCTTTCTTAAAGTGATTAAGTTGCACATACGCTAATCCATATCGATTATAGGTATTGGCTTCAATATCTTTAAAATGTTTTCTTTGGGCGATTGCTATAACAGAATCCAAAAGTGTAAAAGACTCATAGTATGCATCTTGCTGCATCAACATAAAAGCTTTTTTGCTAACTTTATTTAACTGCTCCTTAGTTGTTGTCTGACCAGACAAGGACGAAGAAATGATAATCAGAAAGGAACGTATAAAAAACCTATAAAGCTTCATCGTAATTCATATAAAGTAACTTAACAAAAACTATACATTGTTAAAACAACATATAGCACATACGTGTATTCATTAGTCAAATAATGCATCCCTTAGGTATACTTTATCTTTCTTCCCCCCTAAATACGATCTATTTAGTTGTTTAAAAGCATACGATCTCCTGTTCAATATACAATAAAAGTTTGACATATAAATAACTAAGTATGTAAAATTAACATTAAGAGTCCACAAAATTCGTGTTTTTATTCCCTTATAATCACTAGTTTATGAGCTACAAAAAAGAGGTCATTTTTATAAAAATGACCTCTTTTTGCACCTTGTTTCTTCTATTCTTTTTAAAAGTAATCAGGAAGTTGTTTCTTTTGTTTTTACCCATTCCAACACCAATTCTTCTAATACTGTCAGCGGAAGTGCTCCATTGGTGAGCACTACATCATGAAACTCTCTGATATCAAATGCTGCTCCAAGCTGCTTTTTGGCTTGCTCTCTAAGCTCCAATATTTTATTCATTCCGATCTTATAAGCGGTTGCCTGACTAGCCATTACAATATGCCTCTCAACCATCTTTACAGCGTCACTTTTCGCATTTGGCGTATTGGTTTCATAATACGTAATTCCTTCCTCTCTTGTCCATTTTTTGGCATGAATCCCTGTATCAACTACTAATCTGCATGCTCTCCATAGTTCCATCGCTAATCTTCCAAAATCTGCATATGGATCGCTATACATTCCTATTTCTTTTGGCAAGAATTCATTATACAATCCCCATCCTTCGATATAAGCTGTGTATCCTCCAAACTTTCTAAACTTCGGAATATTTTCCAGTTCTCGGGCTATGGATAATTGCATATGATGTCCCGGAATTCCCTCATGATAAGCCAGAGCCTCCATTTGATACTTCGGCATTGCTTCCATATCGTATAAATTTGCATAATAGATCCCAGGTCTTGATCCATCCGGAGTTCCACTTTCATAAAATGCTTTTCCTGCACTTTTTTCTCTAAAAGGCTCCACAGCTTTTACAACAATATCTGCTTTGGGCTTGGTCATAAATAAATCATCTAATTTTGACTTCATCGTGTCAATTAGTGCCACTGCCTGTTCCAGGTATTCTTTTTTTCCTGCTGCTGAATTCGGATAGTAAAACTGTGCATCTTCTTTCATAAAAACAAAGAACTCCTGTAGATTTCCTTTAAAACCTACTTTCTTCGTAATCGCTCTCATTTCATCATGAATACGAGCAACTTCAGACAGTCCTAAAGCATGGATTTCTTCTGCTGTCATTTTTGTCGTCGTTGTACGTTGTAAAGCTTGATTATAAAAAGCCGTTCCATCAGGAAATTTCCAGACTCCATCCTCTGTGGTAGCCCTCTTCTGTTGATCTTCCAAAAATACTATCAAATGTCTATAAGCTGGCTGTACTCCTTCCAGCAATCCTTTTTTCGCTTCCTCTTCCAGACGTTTTTTTTCTTCTTCTGTTATTTCCAGTGTGCCTATCTTCTTTTTGAAGTCTGCATACAAAGCACTTTCTTCTCCAGATGCATCAAACGGAACTCCTTTTATAATATTACGGCAATCATCTAGCACCTTATCAAATACAAATTTCGGAGGAAGAATCCCTTTTGCTTCCCGATCATCTAAATTGTTTTCCAATTGTGTAAATAATGGCTTCATCCCATGCAATCTAGCAATATAGGCTTCTGCATCTTTTACCGTCTCTACACGATGCATATTGATAAGGAAAGCAGGTAACTCTGCATGCATTCCATGCATTTGATTCACTGGATAATTATACAATCTGTATTTATAATCCGCTATCTCATTTTCTAAATTTTCTTTCTTTAGCTTATAACTCAATTGTGTCTCCTTATTGAGTTTTTCTACTTTTATTGAATCCTGAAGATACGCTAATTGTTTTTGGGCTTTTTCGTGATCTTTGGCTTCTTTTACCGGTGAGATATCATCCCACTTTCCATAATCTTCTGTCTTAATCCCCAAATAAGCCTGCCACATTGGTGATTCAGCTACATCTTCCTGAAATGTCTCTTCAAACCAATCATTCATTTTTTTAGAATAAGCTGCTATCTCCTCCTGAGAAGGAGTTGTTTCTTTTTTTTCTTCTTTTTTGCAACTTCCTAAAACAATCAGAGCACATAGAACAGGAACTCCTTTATTTATTATTTGTCTGATAATCATATCTACATGGAATTATTTTAAAACAGAAAATTCTATGGAAGAATCAGAATATACACGATGTGTTTGTTTGGTATAGTCTGATGCTTTTGCTTTGAAGATATTCGGTACAAATGTCTGTGGATTCCGGTCAATTAATGGGAACCAAGTACTTTGAACCTGTATCTGTAATTTATGACCTTTTTTTATGGTATGATGGACATCTTGTAATTTTACAGTCACTGCTGTTTTTTTATTCGGGACAAAAGGTTCCGGCTTACTAAAATCATTTCTAAAGCGACCTCTCATCACTTCACTTCTAACCATTAAATGGTAATTAGACATTTTCAGGTATTCTTGTGTTTCTTCCGTATCCTTGGCATCCGGAGGATATACATCAATTACTTTTACAACCCAGTCTGCATCTGTTCCTGTTGTTGCTACCTGTAGTTTAGCCAGGATATCTCCGGACAGGGTCATATCTTCTTCCATAACTGGAGTTTCATATACCAATACATCTGGTCTTCTCGCAGCAAATCGCTGATCATCTGTCATATATTTTCTGGGAGTAAACACTACTTTTATATCCTCAGTATATGGAACAGGTTTAGCTGGATCACTTATAAACTCAGCAGGTGTAGTTCCTGCAGTAGCTCCTAAGTTTCCTTCTGCTGTCAAATAAAATGTCTTTTTCTCTGTATTTTTTGGAGGCCATACATCAAAAGTATTCCATTCTTTTTTTCCTGTATCATAAATTTGAATCTCAGGTAATCCAGTGTTATGGCTTCCATCGCCTTTCAGAAAGTGATTAAAGAATTTTGTTTCTACATTTTTTTGATAATTCAGCGATAGGTCATCTCCAAAATAGACATTTCCTATTGCTTGTCTCTTTTTGTTCCTTGCCCAATCTCCATGACTCCAAGGTCCGAAAACCATGGTATTATAATTCGAACTTTTCTTCTCTATATTTTTATAGGTCTCGAAAGGACCGTACAAATCTTCTGCATCAAAAAGCCCTCCAACTACCATTACTGCTGGCTTAATATCTTTCAAATGCTGGATAATTCCTCTTTTTTGCCAAAAATCATCATAATTAGGATGTTCTTTTATCTGATTCCAGAAAACATTATTCGGTTCATAATGTTTTTCCAGATTGGTCAAGGGACCTGCATCCAGGAAAAACTGATATTGATCCTTTGTTTTTATATCTGGCAACGTATACCATGCCTCTTGTACCGGTTTTGTTTTCTCATGTCCAAACAGAGGTGTTATTTTCCAATAACTAAGTAAATACGCTCCATTATGATGGAAATCATCAAAAAAGAAATCTCCAATACACGCCTGAGGAGAAACTGCTTTTAAAGAGGGATGTGCATCTAGTAAAGAATACGTCGCATAAAATCCAGGATATGAAATTCCCCATATTCCTACTCGACCATTGTTATTTTCTACATTTTTCACTAACCAGTCTATCGTATCATACGTATCACTCGCTTCATCAAACTGCTTCCCCTTTTTGTTAGGGATATACGCTCTCATATTATCATACACTCCCTCACTCATCCATCTTCCTCTTACATCCTGGTATACGATGATATTTCCTTCTTTCATCAGGAATTCATTCGGTCCTATTTTTGATCGAAACTGATCTTTTCCATATGGTCTGGAACTATATGGAGTTCGTGTCATCAAAATTGGATATTTTTTACTAGTGTCTTTAGGAGAATAGATAGTAGTATGAAGTTTCACTCCATCCCTCATGACAATATCCACTTCTAATTTAGTGTAATTGTCTTTTACTTGGTACGTAGCTTTATCCTGTGAATAAGCTGTAATACTGATTATCAGAAACAAAGCTGATACCAGTTTGCTGGTAATGGTTCTCATCGATATGCATTATTGATTATGTCGGAAGATAAAAAAAATGGTACGACAAGAACCTTCTTATTAAGGAGATTTTAACAAATAGAACGTTTATTTAGGATACTTCTTGATGCCGCTTTCTAGCCAATCTAAAAACACTGCTGCATCTGATGTATATCCTATAGGGTCATTCAGGTTGTTTTCCTCAAGATCAGTTAATACATAATATGGCTGTGCATTTGCTTTATACTTTCGAATCTGGAAATCACTCCATTTATTCCCTATTGTTTTTATCTTTTTGCCGGTTGTCTCTGATATGTATTGTTCATCTTTTGGTAATTCTTTTTTATAATCTACGTAAAGAGAAATCATTACGACATCACAACTCAGTAGTTTTAATACTTTCGGTTGCACCCAAACGTTTTCTTCCATCTTTCTGCAATTGACACAGGCATAGCCTGTAAAATCAATCAATACAGGTTTGTTTACTTTTTTTGCATAAGCCAATCCCTTATCATAATCTGTAAAAGTTATGATATCGTGTTCTCCGTATTTTGCGCCTTCTGGCAGAGGAACTCCACTAAGCACTGCACTTCCTTTTGAACTTCCTACTCCATAGGGTGATTCACTATAGCTCAAAGGAGGAGGAAAACCACTGATTAACTTAAGAGGTGCTCCCCATAATCCCGGAATAAGGTATATTGTAAATGTCAATGTTAGTATCGCTAATAATAATCTCCCTACCGATATCCGTTCTATGGGAGAATCATGCGGCAATTGAATCTTTCCTAATAAGTACAGCCCCAACACTCCGAATATCGCTATCCAAATAGCTAAAAACACTTCTCTTTCCAGCCAGTGTAATTGTAACACTAAATCAGCATTAGATAAAAACTTAAAAGCGAATGCCAACTCTAAAAACCCTAAAAATACTTTTACTGTATTAAGCCATCCTCCGCTTTTGGGAAGTGAATTAAGCCATCCCGGAAACAATGCAAATAATGCAAAGGGCAATGCGATCGCCAGAGAAAACCCCAGCATTCCCATAATTGGAGCGACTCCTCCCTTAGAAGCAGATTCTACGAGAAGTGTTCCTACAATAGGTCCTGTGCAGGAAAAAGAAACAATCGCCAATGCCAATGCCATAAAGAAAATTCCTACCATCCCTCCTCTATCGGCTTGTCGGTCTACTTTATTTGCCCAAGAATTAGGCAACATGATTTCAAATGCTCCTAAAAAGGAAATTGCAAAAATGACTAATAAGGCAAAAAATATAAGATTAAACCAAACATTGGTGGACAATGCATTCAAGGCATCTGCTCCAAAAATTCCGGTAACTACAGATCCTAATGCTACATAAATAACAATAATAAACAATCCATACAATAAGGCATTTCGAATTCCTACAGCTCTATTTTTACTTTGCTTCGTAAAAAAACTAACTGTCATTGGTATCATTGGAAAAACACATGGTGTCAACAAAGCAGCAAACCCAGAAAAGAAGGCAATAAAAAAGATACTCCACAATCCTTTTTTCGAGCTTTTTTCAGTTGTTTCAACTTTGTCTTTTTCTGCTCCAGTACCTTGATTGGAAGAAAACGGCAATGAGTTTGTTTTTATCTCCTTGGGGGCTTCTTCTTTTATTTCCGAAGATTCATATTCAGCTGCTTTTATCACACGCCCTTTTAGAGCAACGAGATCAAACAGAAAATACCTGTTCTCGTTAATACACACTTCTTTGCATACCTGATACTCTATCTCTGCTTTTATATAGCGTAGGTTTTTATCAGTTACTTTTATTTTTTGCGTCAATATCGCTTCTATCTCAAAATACGTTTCATCGAGCTCAAAAACCTCATTGTACGAAGTCTTTGTTTTGCTTTCTGATGCTTTTCCTATTCTTGCGAAACCTTCTTCTTTTGGATACACAAAAGAAAGTGGGATTGGCGCTATTGCATCTTCCGGATAGCCTTGCTGCGAATATACATGCCATTCTCTTTCTATATCTCCAGAAAAAACCAGACTGTATATAGAGTCATTTTCTTTTTCTACAGCAGCATTCCAAATCACCGGATCATGTATTTGTCCAATTCCCAGGTGGGAGATAAACACAAAAGTCAGGAGTAATAAAAACCTCATAAGCGTATTGTTATTTTTAGTATTTGTTTTGTTTGGGATGTTATTCTAAACCTATGATCAGCTCTGTAATTCACTACCCAGACGATTTCTTCTTCTGATCCTGAACACAATAACCAAACATGTTCTTTTTCTATTAAAGATAATTTTTCATCTTTAAAATATTTACTCAGCTTCTTCTTCCCTCTCATTCCCAAGGGATAAAAATAGTCGCCTTCTTTCCATTTTCTTACAATTAATGGATATTTTAACTTTTCTTTATCAAGGTAGACTGTATTTAGGGCTGTTTTATCAATTTCCTTAACTTCCTCAAAACGCAATGTTCCCGAATCAATCATCACGACCCTTTCTTCTTCGGGAATTTGATATGTTTTATTGGCTACTTGCCTTTGTATGGGCGTTATTAATAAGTTGTCTCTGTTTTTTAGCAATCGATGTGTTTCTGAAAACAGTTGTTTTCCTGATTGAGCAGATAGCATTCCTACTACATCATCCCAGGAAGTAAATCCATATTCTTTAAATAAAAAATACAGATAACTTTTGGGGTTTTCCATTAGTAAAAAGGGGGCTACCGGTACTTTTATCACACCTGTATCTTCGTATACAAATAACTGTTCTCTGATTCCTGCTACCTGATCTTTTATAAATGCACTGCTTTGTTGCAAGTATCCAAGTGTTTTCTCTACATTCTGTAATAATTGTGGTTGTATCTCTTTGAGCTGTGGAATTACATCATGTCTTAGTTTATTTCGGATGTATTTAGTACTGGCATTACTACTATCTTCTCTCCACTGAAGTTTATTAGTAGTAGCATATTGATGAATTTCCTCTCTGGAAAAAGGCAATAATGGACGAACATACACTCCATTTATAGCAGGAATTCCTGTAAGTCCATCGATCCCAGTTCCTCTGGATAAGTTTATCAAAAAAGTTTCCAGAGAATCATCAGCATGATGTGCTGTAGCTACCCAGGTATATTTTGTGTCTTTAATTAAAGTTTCAAACCATTCGTATCGCAATGCTCTGGCTGCCATCTGTATGGAAACTTTTTGTTCCCTGGCATAGTACTCTGTATCAAAAGAAGTAGAAAAAAATGGAATATCTAATCGAGTAGCATTATTTTCTACAAACAATTCATCGACATCACTTTCATCCCCTCTCAATTTAAAATTACAATGAGCAAGAGCTATATCAATATGCAACTGATTACACAGTGATGTTAATACCATACTATCCAATCCCCCACTACAGGCAATGATCACTTTTTGTTTTTTAAAAAAAGGAAGGGTTTTATCGATATGATTTTTGAATCGTAATAACAATGAACTCTTAATTTTAGATATGATATGGTTCCCAAAGATACGATTTTGTCAAGCGATAGCAATCTGAAGCATGGCAACGTACTAAATTCTTCCTCCAAACATAGTATAATTGCCTAATTTTCACTATTTTTAGATTCCCCTTAAAACCTGCATGATTATGAATGAACAAATGGAACGCCAGAAAAATTCGCTGGCTAAGAACGAATTTGGGTTTAATAAGAAGCTTTTAGCGATTCTTCCTCACTTAACCCCCTATGTGAAACATCGTCTTTATATTGCAGAAAGTACTGGGATTCTTCCCAGAAATATGTATTGTGCTGACGATATTATTGATGAGGCTATTCTTCTTCTTCATGAAAGTACTGCAGACATCAGTCTAATTGACCAACTCTCTTTAGAACTAAAGTTATTCCGAATTAGCGGCATCTTGCTAGATGAACTCTATGCCAAAGAAGGGTGGCATCAGCAAAATATCAGTACCAGCTTTCTACTAAAAAATGAATTGCAAAAATTAGAAGAGTGCTTTACCTCTGACAGTGATAAGCATCTAATCATGGATGAAGAACTCAACGATATTTGCTACCATCAAAAACCGGACACCAAACAGTCTTTTGTTTATGACGATACAGATTCTCTTATGCTAAGTATTATTGAACCTGAAGCCTCTACTGTACCTATCAAACAGAAATTACTGGGCCATTTTTACAGCTGGTTGCCTCTGGAAACTTCTAAAATTGTAGATCTATTCATATTTGGAAAATTAAATTTCGAAGAGATCGCTATTGTTATGAATACAACAGCTATTGAAATTAAAGAAACCATTATCCATATCCGAAAAAGTTTCAGAAAACATCTGGTTTAATGTTTTAATTCGATGACTCCAACACTTCCCGCATTGCTTTTGCTTTGATCAGGCATTCTTCATATTCTTTTTCGGGAGTTGATTTTGCCGTGATAGCTCCTCCTACCGTGTATGAAATGTAAGCAGCTGCCTCATTGTAAAGAATACTGCGAATAATCACATTAAAATCAAAATCTCCTTCGGGGCTAAAATATCCCACAGATCCGCTGTACAGTCCTCTTTTTGCACTTTCTAATTTCTCAATGATTTCCATAGCAGATATTTTAGGTGCCCCTGTCATACTTCCCATAGGAAAGGTCGTTCTGATCACATCGACAGGAGAAATCGAAGGTGATACTTCTGATACCACTGTAGAAATCATTTGATGTACCTGTTCAAAGCTATATATCTTGCACAATTCTTCTACCTGAACGCTTCCTTTTGTTGCTGTCCGGGAAAGATCATTTCGTACCAGATCGACAATCATCACATTTTCTGATCGTTCTTTAGGATCGTTTTTCAGTTGTGTTATCAACTGCATATCTTCTTCTTTATCTGCTGATCGCTTAGCAGTTCCTTTTATCGGCTGTGAAATAATTTTTTGTCCTTCTTTTCTCAGGTATCGCTCCGGAGAAGCCGACAATAAATAGTTACTTCCCATTCGGAAATAAGTAGCAAAAGGTGGTGCTGAAATCGCATTTAATCGTCTGTATGTATCCAATGGATTGATACAGCTGTTCTCTGCGTAAAATTCCTGACAGAAATTTGCCTCGTATATATCACCACGATGGATATGCTCCAACATGGTCTCCACTTTCTCTTTATATACATCTTTGGTAATCCTAAGGCGTATTTTTATTCGTTCACAACTGGAAGTAGTATTGTTATCTATCGTTTCTTTACTAATTGCACATACCTCAGAAAAGTCTGTTTCCATCTCATCTTCCGCCATTCTAAGGTACGACATAGTCACTTCATTACCTCTGATAAAGTACAATCGTTTGGGCTGAAAGAAGAATAACTCAGGAAAATAAAGATAATCTGTATTTTTAGAGGATAGTAACTCTGTATCATTTTTAAGATCGTATGATAAGTACCCAAAAATCCAATCAGAGGTAATCCCCTGATACTCTTTTAGTTTATCAAAAGCTCCCTGATCATCTGTTTTTATGGATGTAAAAGCATCTACTGCTAATACGGCATCATAACTACCGTATTGCTGTGCATATTGATTCGAATCCAACCAGACTATCTCATCAAACTGTTGCGCCCAATAAAGTAATTGTTCTTTAAAATTATCTACATCTTCTAATGTATAGCTTTTAATACTACGCACTGCTTAGTTAATTTGTTGAGCAAAAGTAGTGAGAACTTCCCTTAATCCCAATAAAATCATTTCATCAGTAAGTTGCTTTGATTCGGTATCGTAGTTTGCATAAAACGAAGGAAAACTAAAATGTTCTATAATCTCACCTCCGAATCTGGGCAATAGCTGCTTACAGGTTTCTAATGCACCTGTTCCTCCTCTTTGCCCCGGAGAAGTACTCATCAATAATATCTTTTTTCCTGCCAGAAAATTGCGATCTACTCTGGACAACCAATCGATTACATTTTTGAAAAAAGCACTTAACGTACCATTATGTTCATTAACTGATATAATTAAATAAGTAGCTTCGGAGATTTCCTGTCGTAGTGCCAATGCCATTCCCGGAAGCCCATTCTTTCTTTCATAATCTTCACTATACATAGGCATCTCATACTGTAGTAAACTAATAATTTTGGTTCCTTCTATCCCTAATTCTCTCACTACAAACTCCACTAACTGATGGTTGATTGACTGGCTGTTATTAGAGCCGGAAAATGCTAACATGTTTTTCATATATCTATTGATTATCTCAAAGATAAGGCTTGTTTTTTAAACGATATTTTCTGTGAACTTGACTTGAGGACAGTATTAATATCAAGAAGCATCCATAGTCTCCAAACTCATTTGGATTGCCTCTTCGAGCAGAGATGGGGTACTCCCGGGACCTATGGTGAGTAACTTAGTTCCTGTAACAGGAATTCCATTAAAAGGTCTGATATGTATTTCTCCGTCTGGTTTTCGTTCAAAATATGTGTATCCTTTTTCATTATTAATCTGCACACACCCCTTCACTCGCAATATATGTGAAGGCAAGGCATTGCAAATCGAATAAATACTCGCTATTCCTGGTAACACTGGCACATCTGCCGAACAGGAGGACCAATGTGCTTTTTGATGCACTAACTTTGTTGGGGTGGCTGTTGATGGCAGGAGTTCAGGTAGTAATAAAACCTCCAGTGCCTCCATAGGAATTATTGTTGCCATAGGGGCAAGAGACTCCAGTTCTTTGATCACGATATCCTGCCTTTGTTTACTTGTTTTTTCCAGATGTGTCAGAACAATCAGGGAAGATACCTGAACTTGATTTGCTTCCAGTTCATTATGCTCTCCTCGCTGTTGCCAATTCTTTACATCTACCACAGATACCTGTATAGGTGGTAAAAAACGTTCCTGTAATCCTACCCCCAAAAACTCCATAAGAGCACATGCATCTGAGGTTCCATTTGCCTCTATGAGTGTAACGCCATTGGTTCGTTCTGGGATTCTATTCACTAAATTCCTAAGCTCATTAATCCCACTACAACAAATACAGCTTCCTGTAAGAGCATTCACCCATTTTGGTTCAATTTGTTCTGCAAACTGCTGAGCATCCAAATGGGCATTTTCATAATCATTGAGAATAATATAAGGCTGCCAGGATTTTTCAATAAAATTGGTCATCAAATATCGCAGCAAGGTTGTTTTACCTGCTCCTAAAAACCCCACAACTGTAATAATAGCTTCCATATTTTTTATAAAAAGAATACAAAGCTAGTAAGAATCTTGTTAGAAACCTTAGCTATATTTCCTTTATTAAACGCTTCACCTAGTCGATATTAAAAAAGCATATAAATCATTAAGAACAAAACCAATATCAGGTATTGGGATTTCTGTAAATCGCTCTTGGGTAGTCTGACATGCGTATGGGTCTTTTTTGTAGTTCATTCAGTGCATTCTTAGCAATCCATTTTGCAGTGGGGGTAGTCGATTTTATTAAGGTATTAGCTACTTCAATGGCTTGCTTATTCAAATCTACATTCCGTTTCCCTATATTTCTCAGGGCCCAATTGACCGCTTTTTTTACATACAACCTTTCATCATCAGCTTCTCGCTCAATGAGAGGAAAAAACTGTTCGAATAATTCATTCCCGGACTTTTTATCTGCCATACAATACGCTGCCATAGTAGCAAAACCAGCCCTTTTTTCAAATTCCGGAGTTCTTTCACTCCATTCTAAAATTTTAGTAAGTGCCCATTCACTTTTGGCAAAAAGCCCCATAGAAAAGCTATCACAGATTTCCCAGTTTTCGAAAGTTTTCACCCACTTCTCCATCAATGGTTCTGTTACATCTTTTGGAGTAAATAATTTACTACATAGAAGCCTGGCTTCATAAATCCCACTATCAAACAATTGTAGCGCCAGCTTGTTATCTCTACCTATTTCTCTGGCAATCTCTTTTAACTCTTTATGGTATATCCCTAAAGAGTTATTAGACACAATACCGAATTTCTTTTCTTTAAAAACTACTTTTTCGGGATCTTGTAACTCATACAGATGTTCTATAATTTCATTATATGTCACGAATTTTTGTTTTTAATTAAGTCCCTTGTTATCTATTGTATTTTCCATTTTCAAAACACGGCATTACTCCTCTTTCGTATTAATTTTAAAAGAATTATATCGATTAAGTTTTTTTCTCCATAGTCGAGCTGTTTGATTAGAGTGCTATAGTAGCCAACAAAGCATTTTACGTATAAAAAAAATCAACCTTTATTTAAATATTCAACAGCTCTCTCTAAAACAGGGTCTTTATCAAATATATAATCTTCATATGTTTTTTTAACCAAAATATCTGGCTGAACTCCATATCCGACAAACTCTCGACCATCTGGATACGTGTCTTTTTTTGTACATATTCTAGCAACACCTCCTCCTGGTAAATTAAATAACATAGGTTGACCGGTACTTCCATACGTTGGTTCTCCTATTTTGATCATATGTTGCTGATTATCGGATGAAATTAAAAAATCCTCAGCAGAAGATCCTGTATTATTACCTATCAAAATCGCAGTAGGGATGACAACACGAGAGGACATATCTATTTTATTTTCTGTTGTATAGTAAGGGAATCTATGATAATAACTTCCTTTTGTTGTTAAATATGCTTGACGAATCAACTTTCTATTTTCTTCAGATCCTTGCAAGGTATCTTTTGCTTTTAAATTATACGCTAGTCCCCATGCTTTGAAAGTAGGCACATGTAATCTGCTTAATGACTGGACATTTTGTAACTCATTATCATTCGTTAAATACTTTAGTATTTCCATTCCGATATTTGTGTTCCCTCCTCCATTATTTCTGATATCTACAATAAGTTTTTTAGCTTTCTTTATTTCCGGTAATTGGGCAATGAAAAGCGAATCAATTTTTGGATCTCCAAAACTATTTAAACTCACATAAGCTATTTCTCCTTTCAGCCATTTAAAGTCTAGTAAACTTTTCGCTTTCTTTGGTGGATACATTTTAGTATCAGTGGCTTTCTTTACAAGAAGCTCTAAAAATATTTTTTCCTTGTTTGGTTTTTTTAAATTTAGTTTAAATAGCGTTTCTTCTGGAGCTTTTAATAACTCGGCTACCGATTGATTTTCTAGTATATGTTTTGTAGAGGTAGCAATGTAAGGTTTTACAAATGCACGGATATATTCACTCGTTGGTAATCCATTTACTTCAATGATTTCGGTCCCAACGGGTATTTCTTCCTTCTTATCCGAGTTTATTTGTGTAATAATTGCTTTACCATTAATATTTTTTAAAGAAAATTTATAGTCTCCAAATTCTCCATTAAGAATATGATTTCTAATGCCTTTTGGAAGCCATATGTTTGTATGTCCATCTTTTAGTGTTGCACAAAATTTTTGCAATAAACGATAATACTCATAATCAGTTTTAGTATTCTGTACTTCCATGAGTAATGACTTATACATTGACTCCCACGCTTTTTCATCAACCTTATCAAAGTAGACAAAATTATAGTTCACTTCGTTCCAGAATTTAGAGACTCCATATATTTTTTCAGTCTTAGAAATTGTATTTTGAAAAGTTATTTGCGCAAATAACTTTCCCCACCAAAACATACTTATAAGTATAATGATTACTCCTCTCATAATTTATTAATTTTATTCTTTTTCTATAGTAACACTATTCCTGAAGTGAATCTTTTTTAAATATCATCTTCTATGGTTACAAACCACATGATTATATGTCATTACCTGATCAATTGTTACTATAGACTAAATCTAAGGAGTATCGCTAATGTAGTCTCTATACTTTATCTTTCCCCAATACATAGGTTTTAAAAACATATCTCCAGGGAGTAAAGACTACAGGAATCACAATCAGCATAAAAGTTTGTGTCCAATCTTCTGCTTCGCTTCCTGCGAGGGTTCCGTTTTTCCATAGAGGATAAGCTACAAAAAATAACCAAAGACTTTTATACAAATACATAAAAAGCATGATTGGCAGCATTTTTAAGGTATGTATAATCCCTAAACCAGATAAAGTGGTATAAGCTGCTATAGCACACCATGCTACTGCTACCTCTGGATTCCAATCTCCTTTATGGGTAATCAATGTTGTCCAGGCTTCTTTTGCTACCAGTAAAAACATCAATAAAAAAAAGAGTTTCAATACATATACTTTTATGGGCCAAACTCCTTTATATACCGTTGATGGGCGAAAGTATTTTATAATCAATTCCATATGACATAGGTTACACAATCTCAGAACAAGTTCCGAGATTTTTGTTTGAAATATATTTTTTCACATCAAGGTGAGTTTTTGGTACCCCTGATACTAGGACAAATTAGGAGCCTACCATACCTTATTACATGTTATATATCTAGACGTAATTTTTATCAAAAAGGTTGTCTGGAGCATCAGTAATTCTTGTTTTAGAAATGTTTTTATCAATACTTAAAGAGATATTTCAAATTCATAAACAATAATATAAGCACCTATTAAAAAATAGTTAACACCTTATTCCTACTATAAAAAATACTCCAAACAATTAGCACTTAAAATTGCCATCTTTCTTTCTGTTATACTACCTCTCTTTTCTCTCCTATCAAAAGCTTATTCCCTACATATGTCTACAGTCACAAAATAAGGCTACCTTTGCAGCATTAAAAATAGATGAAGTGACCTTTAGAGATTTAAATTTAAGCACGCAACTTCTTAATGCACTGGATGATATTGGTTTTGAAACACCGACTCCTATCCAGGAGCAAGCTTTTTCTGTAGTAATGTCTGGTAAGGATGTGGTGGGAATTGCTCAAACCGGAACTGGTAAAACCTATGCGTATATGCTTCCCATTCTGAGAATGCTCAAGTATTCGGTTCAGAAAAACCCTCGTGTATTGGTATTAGTCCCTACCCGGGAGCTGGTTGTACAGGTAGTTGATGAAATTGAAAAACTAACGGCGTATATCAATGTGAGAATAGCCGGAGTATATGGAGGTACAAATATCAATACGCAAAAACAAGTCGTGGCGCAGGGATTGGATATTATAGTAGCAACTCCAGGGCGTTTATTTGATCTCGCTGCTAGTAGAGCTTTGCAATTAAAATCTATACAGAAACTCGTTATTGACGAGGTGGATGTCATGATGGATCTGGGGTTTAGGCATCAATTGATGAATATTTTTGATATTCTTCCTGCTCAACGTCAAAATATTATGTTCTCAGCAACCATGACCGATGAAGTAGATGCACTTATTACGGATATTTTTATCGCTCCGCAAAAAATATCGATTGCCAAAAGTGGAACTCCATTAGAAAACATCAATCAATCGGTCTATAAAGCACCTAATTTTTATACCAAAGTAAACCTGCTTACGCATTTACTCCAGGATGAAGAAATATTCCACAAGACATTAGTTTTTGCTGGAAATAAGCGAATAGCTGATCGTTTATTTGACCTGATGGAACAATCCCTGTCAGGGGCTTGTTGTGTTATTCATTCTAACAAAACACAAAATTACCGATTACAGAGTATTGAACATTTTAGAACGGGAGAACATCGTATCCTTATTGCTACTGATGTAATGGCCAGAGGGTTGGATATCGAAGACATTTCTCATGTTATTAATTTTGATACGCCCGATTACCCAGAAAACTACATGCATCGAATCGGACGAACAGGGCGAGCTCAAAAACAAGGAGAATCTATCCTTTTTACAACAGATAAAGAAGTAGAAGCTCTCAATGATATTGAGGAATTGATGGAAATGAAAATCCCGCAGCTTCCTTTGCCTGAAACGGTTGAGATTTCAACAGAATTAATTCCTGAAGAACAACCAAAAATCAAGGAAATTTACAATCCTCATAAACGTCCTAATGATGATGAAGCTGGTGCTGCTTTTCATGAAAAAAAGGCTAAAAACAAAAAAGTAAACCTGGGAGGTTCCTACCGGAGGGAAATCAAAAAGAAGTACAAAAAACCAAAAACAAAAGGAGATAAAGTTTTTAATCAAAAACATAAAAAGAAAAAAAAGAGATAAGATCAATGGCCTCTATTTTTGGACATGCAATGGCTACTATGGCAATCGGAAGCAGCTTCCCTAAGGAATTTAGATCCTTTAAGTTCTGGCTTCTCGGGATAGGGTGTACAATGGTACCAGATGCCGATGTAATTGGGTTTAAGCTTCACATTGCATATAATAGCTTTTGGGGACATAGAGGGTTTACACACTCCATTTTATTTGCCATACTCTGGGGGATGAGTATGTCATTTATTTTTTATCCAAAATTATCTTTCTCTTTAAAAGGCATTCTTTTTAGCATATTCTTCGCTTTTTGCACTCTTTCTCACGGAATACTGGACGCTATGACAACCGGAGGGTTGGGAGTTGCTTTCTTTTCTCCTTTTGATGATACTCGCCACTTTTTCCCCTGGCGTCCTATAGAGGTATCTCCTATTGGTGCTCGAAAATTTATCAGTATGAGAGGGCTCTCGATTTTAATCAACGAAGGCATCTGGATTGGGGTTCCTTCCCTGATATATACAACCTTAGTAATGCTGTTAAGAAAAAACACTAATCACTAACAAGAACTGATCTACAACTATACACATGAGACATCTGGCTAATGCATCTTCAACATCAAGAAAGAAAAAAAAGGTATCTATGCGACAGGCGTTTAAGACCATCATCTGGCCCAAGCGAAACCTGGTTTTTATAGGACTTTTCCTGATTGTTATTAGTCGATTGGCAGGGTTAGTACTCCCTTGGCAAAGTAAAGTTTTACTGGATGATATCATTCCTACCAGTAACTACAATGCACTCATTACTCTTTTAGTATATGTCGGATCAGCATTGTTAATCCAAGCGGTTTCTTCTTTTTTACTCACCCGAATATTAAGTGTACAGGCACAGTATTTAATTGCTGAATTAAGGGCCCAAGTACAAAAAAAAGTACTTTCCTTACCAATTCGTTTTTTTGACAACTCAAAATCTGGAGCCCTGGTATCCAGGATTATGACAGATGTGGAAGGGGTTCGCAATCTGATCGGAACAGGACTTGTACAATTAGTAGGAGGTACGTTTACTGCTATTGTCTCTCTAATCATATTGATATCTATTAATCCCTGGATGACACTGTTCGTTTTATTTCCGGTTTCTATTTTTGGGGTGATTGCCCTGAAAGCTTTTGGGTATATCCGCCCTATTTTCAGAAAAAGAGGTGTTCTTAATGCCGAAGTCAAAGGACGTTTGACCGAAACACTGGCAGGAATCCGAGTAATCAAAGGGTTTAATGCCGAAAAGCAGGAAAGCGAAGTATTTGAAAGAGGCGTTGATCGTTTGTTTCAAAATGTAAAAAAGAGCCTGACGGCCACAGCATTTATGAGTAGCTCTTCTACCTTTTTATTAGGAATTGCTTCTGCTGGAATTATGGCTATCGGAGGATATTTTATGATTCAGGGAACTATGACCACTGGGGATTTTTTATTCTTCACACTGGTATTAGGCTTTATGGTTACTCCAATTGTACAAATGGGCAATATCGGGAGTCAACTTACCGAAGCATTAGCTGGATTGGACAGAACTGAAGAATTGATGAACCTTCCTCCAGAAGAAGATCCGGAAAAAAGAACGGTACATATTGATCGTATGCGAGGAGATATTATCTTTGATAATGTATCCTTCTCTTACGAGGAAAACAAACAAGTAATTCACAATCTTTCTTTTTCGGCTCCTTCAGGTTCTGTAACTGCACTTGTAGGAAGTTCAGGATCGGGAAAATCTACCATTGCAGGACTGGCATCTTCTTTTTTAACTCCTAACAGGGGTACAGTTACTATTGATGGAATTGACTTATCTACTGTCAATTTGCAGAGTTACAGACAGCATCTGGGAGTAGTACTACAGGATGAATTTTTATTCGAGGGTACTATTCGGGAAAATATTTTATTCCCGCGACCTGATGCTACAGAAGCACAACTAATCAATGCTGTAGAAGCTGCTTATGTCAATGAATTTACAGACCGTTTTGAAGATGGTTTAGAAACCCTTATCGGAGAACGAGGAGTAAAACTCTCTGGGGGACAGCGACAGCGAATTGCCATTGCCAGAGCTATTCTTGCTGATCCTAAAATTATCATTCTCGATGAAGCAACCTCCAGCCTGGACACGGAAAGTGAAGCGTTAATCCAGCAAAGTTTACATGAGTTAATGAGAGGAAGAACTACATTTGTAATTGCGCACCGATTGAGTACCATCAAAAAAGCAGATCAAATTTTAGTCATTGAATCTGGGCATATCGCTGAACAAGGTACTCATGAAGAATTAACTAATACACAAGGCAGGTATCATGATTTATATACATACCAGGCCCGGATATAAATATAAAAAGTTGCCATAAAAAAATGACAACTTTTTACACATTACGTACAGTTTTATCCCCAATCCCTTAAAAACTACTTTGATCTAAATGTATAAAAGCAGTTTATTTACTGTATTTTTTGATATTACAGAAGGTATGAAACAATACTATAAGAAAGTCACCCTCCCTTATTTTAATCGTTTATATGCTAGACCTACCTGCATCGTTTCTTCTTCATTTTTGATGGTTTTGATCAATAATAATTCTCCCTTAGAAAATGAAACAATAGCAGTTCCTGCATAATATGAATTTACTAATTCGGTTGCAGAATTGGAGATAAATTCTCCCATAGCACCAAAATCATCCAGTTTTAGTGCTAGCTTATTTCCTTTTTCCAAATTCCATGTTCCTGGCAGAGATATACTTTTATTTATGATCTTGCCCTCCTGTTCTTCTGTATATTGCAATTCTACTTTATAGGTATTGTCTTTATTAAACAGCAGCTTCTGTTTTGTGTCAAATCCCGGAATTGCTTTTCCCGAAGACACTTCTATTGCTCTTGTCATTTCCCATTGTCCGAGTATCGTTTCTGTTTTTATCGATGTTACCTGATCATCATCACTTGAACAGGCACTGATCAAAAAAACAATAATTACAAAAGCGATATAACTGATTTTTTTTCTAACTAATTTCATGTTTAGGTTTATTTGTTATTATAATTTAATATTGAAGCGCTTCATATACATGTCGCATTGAAAGCCTCCACCCCCTATTGAACTGAAAAAAAGTCGTAAATCAATTATCACCCCTATTTAATCAAAGAATCTAACCAGTTAAAATACTTCGTATTGGTAAATGTATCCGGGTACTCATGTCCTTTATCTGCTACGATGCTACAAGTTACTTTCCCTCCTATCTTTTTTAATTTGTCACTCATTTCTTCTATTAGTCTAACATCCAACCCTGCATCTTTTTTCCCATGATAGATAAATAACGGAACTCCTATAAAAGGAGTCAAATATTTATCTTCTAAAAAATTAGGATGTTCTTCGTCCAGCCATTCATTTGCCAAATTAGGATGCCCTGCAAAAACTGCTACCCCTTTATATAGTTCGGGATGTTCATAAAATGCTCGTAAAGCTCCATACCCTCCCATAGAGAACCCTCCTATAATCATACGACTACGATCTACTGAAAACGAACTGGTTACTGCTTCTATAGCTTCTACAATATCTCGTTGTGATTCTTCATAAGCGTATGCATTATATAAATCTCTTGCCAAGGGAGCAATTTCTATAAACTTCCCATTACTCCTCGCTTTTTTTAACAAACCTTGTTCATCCCTACCGCTACCATGTAGAAAAACTAATAACGGATATTTCTTAGCCGGGTCATAGTTTTCGGGTAACTTAATTGAATACGGTTGATAACTTTGATCATATTTTGATTTAAAAGCTCTTCGGTACGGTCCCGATATCCCTTTATAGGGATCAGTTCCTTGCTTAAAAACATTGAATTTTTTTTCGAATTCTTTCCATAAATGATGTACTGACTCCCCAGATTCATATGGTTTTAATGCCCTATATTTATTTAGTATTTCATTTAATTCGAATTGCAATGTATGTAGTGATCCCATAGGTAACTTCGGTTTATTTTTCTGAATCTCTGTACTGATGTTTTCCCCATCTATCTCCGGACGAATACTAATCACGTGTTCCCCCAGTTTTTTTTCTGTTGTTTGTATCAGTACTGTATATATGCCCGGAGACATTCCTTCTAATCGAACTTGCAGGTTTTCTTTTGTCAAATTATCGCTACTCTTTATCTTATATTCTTTTGTTAATACCTCTTCTTTCTGCTTATTAAAGCAGCTAATACGAATTGTTTCTTCTACTGCCTTTTTAGCGATAGAAGCTATTTCTACGATCAGTGGCTTCCCTTCTTCTAAATTTTTCTTTCTGAGAGCTGCAATGGTGGTTGGTTGAGAAACGGTTTCAGGAAGTTGAAAGGTTATTTTCCGGTATTTTCGTTTTGGTATTTCCTCACTCCAGATTCCTTCATCATCTACTAAAGAATATCCATTGGTAATGTACCCGTGCTCCTGAGAGTTAATCCCCTTGGCAAAATAAATATTACACCCTATTTCCCCGAGAAACCAGGGATGATAGGGTTCTATATCAGACCAGGCAATCAATGCTTCAAAACCGAACTTCTTTCCTGTTGAGACCTCCTGTGATATAGATTGTGTACTCAACGGTTTAGTGACCTGATTGAAATTATAAGCCATGATTCGCTGTCGATCCCAATGATTCTTTTCTTTTGAAGGAGAATATGATAATTCATAGTATTCATCCGTCAATGAATCTTTTTTAGGCATTCCTAATAAAATTTTATACCCATCTCCCCATAGATATCCTCTTCTGTGATAATTGATACGATCCTCTGCTGTTTCTATATAGAGATATAAATGTGTAGCAGTATATCCCATTCTATAACGAACAGGGACCGTATCCGTAACCGGATTGTCAAACTGTCAGATATATGTAAACTCTTTAGATGGTAATGATTCTAAAAAGGCGTCTAATTTCCCATCAATGACAGGGGTTCTTTCTATAAAAGTAACATCATGGGAAGGTTTCGGATTATTACAGCTACAGAGGATACTCAAGCCTATAATACCAAGTATGGTTTTTATAAGATAAACATAGATAGGGCGAAAATTCAATGGTCTTATACTCATCGGTATCTTATTTATACGTTCTTTTTCTAGCGACACCCTATTCTCTTTTTTGTTACACTTTTATCATTTCATAATAGCTAATTTGATTATCGGTTTGCAGAAATTAAAAAAGAATACATCTTGGAATGTATCTGGTATTTGATTATCAAAATTTAAATCCTCTAAAGCTTCCCTTAGTTAGCATCTATTCTCCAGATACTCTCCTATATGCTTATACCGAGATCGTATATGAGTAAATAAAAACCTGTATACTTTGTTCTTTCTTTGCTACTACATGGAGTACATCAGGAGTTTTTTTAAAGATGAAGTTATTTTGACGAGGTAGTACTAATGTAATGATGGAGGTACCCTTTTAGCTGTAAATGTTTTAAACACCCAGCCTTTATAGGCTCTGATATAACATACATTAAGGTCGTCACTATTGATCCATACTTTTACGGTGTATGTTTTCCCACTATCCGCATTATAAATAGTTCCTCCAGACAGTTCTCCTTCATTATATGTCAACTTATCTAAAATAATCATACCTACAATCGGACGTCCCCGAAGTTCTTTTACCGGATTTTTATTGTCTAGTCCATTGAGATTAGAAAGTGGTTGTGCAGCTCTTTTATAAATCTTTCCATAGAACACCTGTTTCTCTTTATAAATTTCAATAACAGAACCTCCTTTGATTTCCCATTTTCCGATATAGGCTTCCTCATCAACAGTCGCGGGACACATAAAAAGGAATGGAATGATAAATAGTATGATATGCTTCATTGTGATAAACATACCAATTAAATTGGAGTATTCCCAAGATTATTATGTAATATTATTGCTAGCTATCAACATTTTTCTGTGTTTTTTTATATCAGAAAGAGCCTGTTCTCGAGAAGTTATTTCATTCTTGCTCTGCTATTTGCTTTAAATCGGGGATAATCGCCTCCCAACCTTTTAGAGATTCTTCATATCGTTTTTTTCCAGTTTCATTATTCCGAAAGTTCTCTTGCCGTAACCTAAGAATCGTTCCTTTTCCTTTGGCAATAACTTCATAAGTCATAATCAGGTAATTTGCTGGAATATCTTCTAAATTCATATTAGGATCAAACATCGAGAAAGTAACTTTCTTTCCTTGTTCGAGCTCTAGAATGTTTCCTTTGACATATACGATTACCTCTCCTGTATTTGTCTTTCCTTTCCATAGCATTGGAGCACCTACCTTCCACTCAGATATAAGTTCGCATCCAAACATGTATTTTCTGGTTTGTTCAGGATTGGTTAACACTTCCCATACTCTTTCCTGTGATACTGAAAAATGGATTTCTTTTTCTATTTTCATCTCCTTGTTTCTTTTTGTTGACATACAACCTGTCATTGCGAATAGCACTAGTAACCAGATGTATTTCATTCTTTTTATCTATTGTTAATATTGAAACAAAGATGTTTTTTTTCTTGTTTTTTAGAGGGTACTATCAGGAGAACGTCTTATACTATCGGGAGTTTTTCCAAATTCTTTTTTAAAAGCTTTCGAAAAATGCTGAGGAGAACTATATCCTATTTCATAGGCTATTTCTTTGGCAGATTTTTGTGTATCTAACAGCAGACGTTGTGCTATACACATCCGGTTATGGTGAATGTATCCAAAAATAGTTGTTCCAAATAGTTCTTTAAATCCTTTTTTTAACTTGTACTCATTAAGGGCAACTAATTTTGATAATTGGTAGATTGTTGGTGGTTCCCCCAGTTGGTCTGTTAGGATCTCCTTCGCCTCGAATAGTTTTCGTTTATCTGTATTGGTCTTAATAAAAGTATTCGATGTTTTTGCTTCGTATAATGCTGCCTGAAGAACCAGAAGTTCAATACTCTTAGATAGTAGAAATAGTTTTTTTAATTCCCCACCAAAACGACAATGTAAGATTTCGTTAATCACCTGATGTATCTTAAAGCTATTTGGTCGCCACTCATCTGACAGCACAGCATTTTTTTTGTCAATAACATTTTCTACCAGTCGCTTTAGCGCATCATTACCATGTTGCGCTATCTGGACAAAGGAATCAGGAGTAAAATTAACTCCAAATGTTTCGATTTGCTTGCTTTTTGCACATACCTCTAAATCCAGCCCATCAGAGTACATTATATTATTATGATGCCCTGTAAACGTATGAGCAGTTTGTAATTTTTGAGAGCTAAAATCATAATCCCCTTTCAATCCAAAATGTAAACGAACAGCTTCTAGCTCATTTACAGAACGGTGCTTTTCTAAAGAGGTAAAATGAATGATATTATGCGAAATCGAAATTCCTTCCAGCTCCCATTTTTGAGTAGTTATATGTCTATTGTCTGCTTTCAATATTCTCTGACATGTATACTTTCAGGATAAACCCTGAACATAGTTTAGAGTAAACATACCAATTAATTAAAATATTCCCAAACTTCCTGTATCGTCTTGTTTTTCAATTTCAATGTTTTTTATATCCGGTTATATTTTTTTTAAAAAAAGGAGACTATTTTTGTTTTATCTACATCCAAAGATCTTTTTATAAAAGCATGTAATTCTTCTTTTGAAATAGCACTCAAGATGGCTGGGAATTTTTCTAAATCCTCAATTTTTTCATTGTTAGACAAGCATTCTATTATGTAAGAGTTCCAGTTATAAATATCTGTATCAGAAACGATCATATTATGTTTTAATGCTACTCCATTTTTATAATATTTCAATTCTTTTTCCTGTATTGGAGATGCTATAATATCCTCCAACACTTGCTGAGTTATTTTTTTTGCTTTGTCGATTTTATCTGGAGTGCAATCAAAATGTATTTCTAAAACATAATTAGAGGCTGGATAACGTTTTTTTTCTAATTCTACAAAGGGAGTATACGTCATTCCATGTTGTTCTCTTAATGTCTTAACGACCCTGTTTCTTATAAGACGCTCTGTTAGAGAAATTAGTATTGTATTTCGTACCGTTGGGATATACCCGCCATATAATACAAAACTGATACTAGTGGTATTCCTTGACTTTTGATCCTTAATGATCAACTCTTTTTCATGTTCTGAATGAGTGAATAATTCTTTATTTTCCATCCGATTATTATTATGTGGAAGGTTTCCTAAATAGTTATTCAGATATGGTAACATACTGTCTTTATTAAAATTACCTGTTATAATAAACCTCCAGGAATCTGCATTAGCAAATGCTTTCTGATAAAAGTTATGCATTTGAGAAAGGTTCAGGTTTTCGAATTCCTCTTTTGTTTGTGCACCATTTCTATTAGGAAAATAGTTCTTTTTTAGCTGATCAACTTTTCTTTTGAAAGGGCTGACAATAGAAAAATGTGATGTACGTTTCTTCAATGCTTTAATTTCATCCTGAACAACAGTAGTAAACTCTTTTTCATTAGTTTTTGTTGCCGTCATTTTTATAAAAAGATACTTAAAAAACTCTTCTAACTGATGATGTGGAGTACTCGCATGTATATTCCTTTCAAATTCGGAGATGGCAAAGGAAACACTAAAATCTTTATCACTTAGATACTGTTCTAAATCTCGATCAGTAAGGTTTCCTATGCCTCCTAACTCTATATATGGTATAGTAGATTCATATTGATAATACAAACTGTCTGATATGGAAGAAGTCCCTCCCGGTGCCAAGCCTACAACTTCTATAACATCCGTTTCGCTCTTAACAGGTTTCAATACTACGTCAAGTCCATTTTTATAAGTTAACCTGGTGATCCCTAATTTCGGATAATACACAGATGACAAAGCTTTTTCTTCTTCTATTTCCGGTACTGTTAATTTCCTGTTTTTTGATGTTTTTTTTAAGGAGTTTTTTTTCCTTGCATACTTCTTTATCAAAGGAAGAATATTATCGGCATCAAGTTGTTTCTTCAACTTTCTAAACTTTTGCAAAGAAAACTTATTCTTAGTATCATCAGAAGCAGCTTGTTCGAAAAAGAGCCTCATTGTATTGGAATCCCATAGTTTTTGAGCTTCATTTTTAAAATCTCTAGAATTGATATTGGATAAAATATGGTGCTGAATAATACTGTCTTTTTTTTCTAAAAAAAAGGAACCGTTTTTATCTAAGTATTGATCTAGATACTCCTGAATATAAGTACCTGATTGTTTAAAATTATCTTCTTTATATGTTATGAATTGTTGATTTTTTTTCAAATGATATTGTAATTCATTTTCGGGAACTCCATATAGTGCAATTCTTTTAATTTCTCGCAATATATTCTTTATTGTCATTTCGGGATTTGTCTTTGGATTACAGGAAATAGTTGTGTAATTAACATCTGCCATAAAATACCCATCTGTCAACTTAAGTCCATCAATCCTTTTAGAAAATAAGGAGTCGGTCCTCTTTTGTAGAATCCTTCCCAGCATCTGATATACTATTTTTCTTCTCAATACATCTTCTGTCTGTTCTTCGCTCTGACGTTTCCAACCCCATTCTAGAAATAATCTGGAAGATGTATAACTATCTGATATATCAATAGCCATCGCCTCTTCTAAAAATTCATAGATCCCTTCATTGACAGTGCTATTTGTCCTCTTGTTCTTAATAGTTTCAAATTGTTGTTTAATTAATGAGACTGTTTGAGAAGGGAAGACATTCCCTACAACAAAAACTGCTGCTTTTTCTGGTTGATACCATTCATCATAAAAGCGACCAAGGCTTTCCCTGGTAATATTTTTTATACTGTTTTCTGTGCCAATAGGTAAGCGATATTTGTACTTGCTCTCTCCTAATCTAAACTTAAAATATTCTGATACTTTTGGCGCAACTTTCTTTTCCTCTAAAACAATTCTTTTTTCTGAAGCTATCGCTTCATTATCTAATGACAAACCGTCTAATATATCAGCAAAAAAGGCAAATGTTTCTTCTTGCATTTCCAGTGTTGCTTCTTTTGGAAATTCTATAGAGTATATAGTATATTGATAATTAGTGACGGCATTAAAATGTTTTCCTAACTGAAGTCCCTGCTCATATAGAGATGTTATATATTTTTTTTCCTGAAAACGCTTCCCTCCTTTGAAAGCCATATGCTCTAAAAAATGTGCATATCCAAGCTCCTGATCTTTTTCGTGAATAGCTCCTGCCTTTACTACTAAATAAAACAGTGTTTTTTGTAGTGGATAGGTGTTGTTTTTGATATAATATTGAAACCCATTTTCTAACTTTCCTTTTATCAACTCTTTGGATAATTTCTCCGTTTGAGCATTACTAAAAGTACTATAGCATACAATAATAAGTATCCCTGTGAGTCTATAAAACTTTTGTAAGATTAATCTATAGATGTTATAACTGCTTATTTTGAAAAAACTGTAAACCATACAGGTGAAATTTTATCTTGATTGTAGTAATCTACCTCGGTACAAGCTCACGAGATATTACATAAGAAATGGATGTTAATTCGGAGTACCCCTCTGAACACTTAGACCTCGATTATCAATTAAACAAGAGAGCTTTGTCTTTTACGGGTTTACTTATTAATGAATACTTAATTTTTTGACCTTATAATAATACAAAGCTCTCGGTACACCGTTATCTATATACGGTTAAAAACTATTGAAGTTTTTAGTCTTTATGGAATTTTAATAAGGAGAGGTATAGGTTACTTTTACAATATCATAATCTCCAGAATTGGCATGATCTATATTAAATGTAAACTGCATAACCTTATCTGTATTATCATAACTACTTGTCGGAGTAACCCAGTTTGTTTCGTACCAATCATCTTCTAAAATCGTACTATACCCAATATAATTATTAGGATGTAAAGATCCTCCTGAAATGATATGGTTCGTGAGTTCAATATTTCCTTTAGCTAATTTTTCGAGCTCATCCCACAGCGGGAACTCATACTGAAAATCAACTGCTGATAATCCTTTTACACGCTGATCATCAAGAAAATTAGTATAAATGTCATGCGCTCCATTTTCTTGTACAAAATGAATCGTATTATCCTCCTTAAATTCTAAATTATCTACTATCACATTAAAAGAATACTCCTTATTCAGCCACTTAGTTTCACTTTGATTTCCTATTGCCTTTAGTACTTCTTTTGCTGCAGGGTTGACATTATCATCATTAGGAGCGTACCAAAACCCTGTATTATTTATTGTTTCGTTTCTAAAGACATATTGCAGGTATTCAGAAAGCCCAAAAGCATTATTTGTCATTACTAATAAAGGTTTTTCTTTAGTTGCACTTTCACTCAGTGTAATAAAAGTAGTTCCTGTATACGTTTTGGTAGTAGCCTGATCAAAAGGGGAAAAACTTCCATTACCGTCTGTCTGAACAGTTACTTCTACAGGGATCTTTCCAATCCAGGGAGTAAGATCAATTCCCTTTGTTTTGTAATATTCTAATAAGTCTTTTTGTTCCTGAGTAAGAGGTGTGAAATCCGCTTCAACTTTTATTGCTATAGCTTCATTACTAGATAATGTTATTTTATTATCAATTCCGGAATAAGAAGTTAATTGTATGGGGAAGTTTTTATCCTCAGACAATAAATTTTCACTATCTGGTTTTGCTGGCATTGTGATTTTCAGTACCCCTTTTGTCGTATTCTTTTTGATGATCACTGGAGCATCTATTGCTAATAAAGAGGAATAACCTGAAATATCTTCTAATGAAAAATTAAGAGTCACCGCTGAATCAAATGATTTACTCAAAATAACATCATAGATAAAATCCGTAGCTTCTCCTTCTGTCGCTGATGAATTTCCTTTGTTGATCAGTGTAACTGAGACATCCCCATTAAACTGTGCTGCACCATCATCATCGCTATTACAAGATGTAATAAGCATTACTCCTAGTAATGTATATAGTATTGATTGTATTATTTTCATAAGTATTTACGTGTTTTAAATTAATTTTTCCCATTCGGGGTTTTGTTGTACTCTTTTGTTTTGTCTTATTTCATTTTCAGGGATAGGAAATACCCATCTAAAATCATCTGTAGATATCTGGTCAATGATAGCATGGTCGTTAAAATCCACTCGTTCCAGAAGGAGTCTATTCCGCTTTAGGTCAAAATACCGAATTCCTTCACCGAGAAATTCTTTTTGTTTTTCTCGTAATAGATCTTGTAAGAAAATTGATCCGGTTGTTGTAACAGGGGAAGCATTTCTAAGTGATAAAAAGGAATTTAATGCTTCTCTAGATTCTTCTTCTCTGGATAACTTATAGAGTGCTTCTGATTTAATAAAATGCAGTTCTGCCAATCGTATTCCTACTATTGGTTTTGGAGTCTCATCTACCAAAGAATTTCTGTATTTTCCTAAAAAATCCGCACGTATCACCGAGTTATCCAACTTCCTGAAATCATCTTCCAGAAGATTAATATCCTTTCTATAATCATTAATACCATACGTAATAGAAAAGTGTATATAATACTCGTACTCCCCGCTTATATTATCAAAAAGAGAAGCATAATTAAACTCCTCATTATCAAACACCAACAATGCTTCTTCGCTATTATCAGGGGATCTCCACAAGCTTGCATAACTCTCCTGATTTATATTCCTTTTTAATAATTCATCACAGAGTACAATCGCTTTTTCATATTTATTCCAATGCAGGTATACTCTGGCCAGTAATGCCTTAGCACTATTTTTTGAAAACCTGTATTTAGTTGTTGTTTCGGGAGGAAATAACTCAATTGCTCTTAGTAGTAATCTCTCTATTTCCCGATAGGAAGCTTCCATAGTAGCTCGGGGTTTTTCTTCAGAGGCTATATTATCCTTTAGGATAATTCCATCCTGTTCCCGTGTTGAATCTGAATACCTCGGAGCGTACAATTGTATGAGATCCAAATAAGAAAATGCTTTTAAAGCAAGCGTTTGGGCATGAATAAAATCAAGTATTTCTCCTTCTTTTGGGGTGGTTGTCTGAATGGATGCTATTTGGTTTAGCAATACATTTGCCCTGCTTATGGAGTGATAATAATCCTGCCATAAAGAAGCAGCCCATACAATTAACTCATTAGTTTCCCATCTGTACAAATTAAAATCAAACATATTTTCAGAAATTGTATGATTGGGATAAAAGTCATCAGCCAGCTTAGAGAACATGACTTTATCTTTTGGGTATGAATTATATATTCCCGATAAAGTTTCATTGGCTATATCTATATTATCAATTACATCTAGCCCTGTAATTTCATCTTCTACGGGAATATCCAGGGAACAGGAAACTGATGAGATAAAAATAATGATGATACCGAATACTCTTTTCATAATTAAAAACTCAAATTTGTTCCAATAGTAATGATAGGTTGAACTGAACCTACCAGATTTGCAGATTCGGGATCACCTCCTCCAAAGTTTGACCAGGTAGCAATATTTTTCAATTGCACATACATCCTAAGATTGTCTATATTTTTTCCAAAAGCTCCTAAGCTTCGGGTGTTAAACTGATGACTAAGCATAATATTATTAAGTCTAATGAAATCTGTTCTTCCTACTGTTCTGTCTGAAGCATAGCTTAAGTTTTCGAAAATATTTCCTGTGCCCAATGTTAATGAAGGATATAATCTTCCTTCATCTCCAGGTTCAAACCATGTCTGCTGTAACTGTCCTCTTACTGCATTTTTATTGGTATCATCATCTACTAAAACAACAGACTGATTGTTATAAACTGCTTTTCCTCCAAAATTGAAATAAAGATCAAAAGATAATTGCCAGTCTTTATATCTTAGACTATTGAACCAGCCTCCTGTAAAAGGTGGAGTCGCATTCCCTAACACGACAAAATCTTCTGAGTTAGGTTTTTCCAAATTTCCATGAAAATGGCTTCCATCTACACGCCGGTATCTGGGAGTTCCATCAGCAGGAAAAATTCCAAGATTGACTAACCCATAAATTAAATCTGCCGATTCTCCTTCTTTATAATCCGGAAAAGGATTATTACTAAGTGTTAATTCGGTACCTTCGTATAAATCAATAATTTCATTCTTATTATAAGACAAGTTCCCTGAAGTACTCCAGGTAAAAGTATCTGTATTAATTAATGTGGCATTTACTGACATTTCGATTCCTTTATTTTCCAGTATCCCAACATTTCTTAATTGTTCTGAAAATCCGTTAGAAGGAGCAACTGGTACCGTAAGTAGCATATCATCAGTTCTTCTATGATATACATCCAAGGAAATATTTACATTACTCCCAATTCCAATATTCATTCCCACATTGACCGAAGTATTTTTTTCTGGACGAAGTTTATCATTAAATAAGCTTTGCAGGTAAAACTCTCTAATACCTAAATACCCATCATCACCATATGAAAATGTAGGTACTGCCAGAGATGCTGTAATTCCTGCCAAGCTTGCTGTTACTCCATAACTCCCTCTGAATTTCAAATAGCGTATCAACTTATTCTTAAAGAAACTTTCTTCACTTACTGTATATCCAATCCCTGTTGCCCAAAAGGTATTCCACCTTTTGTCACTTGGTAATAGTGATGAGCCGTCTATTTTATAACTTCCATACCATTCTAATTTATCATTCCAGTTATACAGGCTTGAAAACCCAAACCCTAATTGGGCTTCTGTTGTTTTTTTTGAAGCTGTTCGTGATCGTCTGGCTCCTTCAATATCATTATTAATTCCTGCACCTGAATGTAAATTACTAGGAAGTCCGTATCCTGTAATCCCTATAAAATCGGAGCCATTTCTATAATAATCCACATTAGCACTGGCTGAAATAGTATGTCGCCCGAAGAGCTGCTGATAATTTAATCGGGTATTTGTACTAAAATTAGTCCCCATTGTTTTATTTTTTGTAGCCTTTCCTCTTTCGTTTTCGGGAACTCCAGATGTCATTTCAGAAAAAGCATTTTTTGGTACAATTGCTAATGCCCCTTGATAGACATAATCGATTCCTATTACAGAGGATAGTTGTAGGTTTTTTGAAAATTTTGCAAATAGATTTCCTGAAAAATTAAATCGATTCTCATCAGCTGTTTTACTGTATTGATTTACCAAATCCGAAAATGTTCTGCCAGGATACGATATTAGTTCTCCGATATTGTTTGGTTGCTCATAGGGGTTTAATTCGTATATTAACTGAGATGGTGTATATGAAGATGAATTAGGAGTAGTGTTTTCTGAGACGCCAAAACCTGCATTAAACATTATATGCACATCTTTTAGCAAATTATATTCGTAATTAAGTCTTCCTGTAAATCGATGAATTTTATTCCCTTCAAACTTTCCTCCTTGTTGTGTAAAATTACCGGATATATAAAATCTATTCTTTTCATTTCCTCCACGGATACTAAGATTATAGGATTGATATGTATCAATTCTCGTTAACTCATCGAACCAATTGGTATTTATTTTTTTTAATGAATCTAATTTTTCTTTTCCTCTTGTGATACGTTCTTCAAGCTTTGGGTCATTCGGAAAAAGCTTCCTAAAGTATTCTTCGGACAGATTATATCCGGGGGTATTTATATTTTTAGACAATCGTTCAAACTCCAGTTTTTCCCTTGTTCCCATCATTGCTATACTAGGCTCACCTTTTAATGTTATTCCTTTCTGGAATGAAACCGAATATTGTGTTTCTCCATTTATCCCTCTTTTACCGGTGATCTCTATAACGCCATTAGCAGCTTTTACTCCATATAATGCATTGGCAGCAGCATCTTTCAAAACTTTGACTTCTTTAATATCATTAATGTTTAATGCCGCAAAAGACGCTGCACTAATCACTTGTCCATCTAAAACATAAAGAGGTTGATTTGCCCGGTTGTCTATTGTAAACCGGTCTTCTGGTGCAATATCTTTTGTTTTAATTGGTAGCGTTGAAGTCCCTCTTATTCTGATTTGTAACGGTTTTCCTAATTCACCACTACTTTTAATATGTACTCCTGCCACCTGACCTTGTAAAGCTTCAATCATGTTTACAACAGGGCGATCCTTTATCTTTCCTATTGGAATCGTTGTTACGGTCCCTACAGCCTTTCTTAAATCGATATCATTGATATTAGCTTTTGCTATAATCTGTACCTCATCCAACTCAAAAGAACTTGTAGTAAGTTCAATAAAAAGCTTTGCCTTATCTATTTTTTGCTTCTTAGTTTTATACCCTAACGAAGAGAACACCAATGTATCCCCCGCAACTGCCCTTACCTGAAACTCTCCATTAAAATCAGATATGGTTCCGGTATGGTCTGTTGGGTTATAAATATTGGTACCTGGTATCGGGGTATGAGTCTTTGCGTCCACAATCTTCCCTTTTACAACAAGTTGTTGTGAGAAAATTTTTAAATGAATAAAGAATAACACGATAATAGAAAGCAACAAACGCATCTTTTTATTTAGATTTAATTAAAATAAAAAAGGGGCGCAAACTTACCCTTATTCAGTAATACGTGCAAGGAAACTTTTCGTATTTAGTTTAAATTAACAACTACTACGAAATAACTTTTTACGGATAAACCTTACTTCTAATTAAAAAACATTACTTTATAAAAGAATAAAAATCAATTGTTTAAAAACAACAATATCACACACATAAGAGTAAAACCTCATAATTTGAAGCTATTTTTTCATCAAAAAAAGCAATCATTTTATTTAATATTTAACATTTTATTCACGTTTTATTAATTAGCAATATGTTTCCTACAATGAATGGTTTTATCACTTATTGAGTAAAAGCAAACAACTACTGCCTAGTCTACATTACAAAAACGCTCTTTTATCAATTCAACAATCGATTCTGGAGGAAGTTGTTTTCTCTTGGGCAATGGGATGTACTGTTTTATAATTCTTTTCCCTCTTCCTAAGCCTTTGACAATAAAAACTTCCAAACAACTTTGATCTAAAAAGGTCGTTTCTTTACAAAAACTAATATATCCATGCTCATTAGACAATGGTATAAAATGAGTGTTGATTAAAATTCCATCTATCGTTAGTTTAACCTCATTTCTTTTTTGATAATGAATGGGAGCATAATAGTACCTTTTTTCATATTGATATCGTATTATCAAAGGAGTAAAAATTACAAGTCCCATAAAAACTCCTAAAAAAAATAATGGAACATTGTCTCTATATAACAATATTCCCAAAGCTCCTCCCAGCAAAATAAATAACAATTTGTTTCGTATGTGTTTTTTCCTGCGATATGCTCCATATTGGATATAAAATGTATTCCATTCTTCTTGAGTATAGGACAAAGTAATAATCAATCCACTATTCCTGTGCATTGCCCGATCATATAAATTATGAAGATATCGAATAGACATGGTATGATAGACATATGTCGAAATTCCATATACTACAAATGCCCCTAAACTACCTACATAAAGTAAGGGATGTTGTTCCTGCAATAAAAAAAGTGTCAATCCAAATAAGATAGCGACAGAAAGTATAATCCCTAAAGTACTACATGTCATTTTTATCCCGTAATATCTCGGATACACATCTACTTTCTTCCTTTTTCTATTTTTTGCACTCATATACCTTAATTGATTCATCAAATAAGGTTAATTCGACTCATCATACCACTCCATAATGGGCCAAGCTTGTGTCCACCAAATCCATGCAGCATCTCCTGTACTGTTGAGCAGTTTCTTGAAAAAAGCTTCTTTTTTATACTGGTCAAAACTATGATCTTGTAAAAACTTATCGGCTTCAAAATAAAACCGGGCTCTTCTTATGTATTCTATCATTTCTTCTTTCTGTCCATTTATAGCATAGAAACAAGCAAGATTATAATTAATTCCTTCATGGTTTGCCACATAAGGATTCTTTTTCGGTAGTTTATTTAGTACTTGTTTTAAAAGCTCTTCCCGATCGTATTTTTTATCCAGTACAACAATCCCTCCTATCGCATTAGATATCAAATCGATATATTGTGGCCAATTTTCTGTAAAAGGAAGTTTCTCTGAAGTGGCAATCAATTGTATTATCGCAAGCAATTCCAACTGTTTTTTCTCTTTATAATAAGAGGCTACAAGTGCTCTTAGCTCAATAATAAAAGTGACATATTCATAGGAATCTTCCTCTATATCGACAATTGGCAAAATAGCTTCTGCCGACTTTACATCACCGGATTCTATATATTCTTTTAATTGAGGTAAAAATCCTGACATATTGTTTTTAAAATTGAATGAATCTAAAATAAATTATTATACCTTATTTTTCTGTATTTATATTAATTTTTGCCCCCGGAGCAATACTTGTTTTTTTAGTGATTAATTCCCCTTCTACTTCACAACCTTTTCGTAAACAAATCACACTACTAGAAATAATAGCTCCTTTTATTTTTCCAAAGATAATTGCTTTGGATTTTTCAGAAACTATTAATGTCCCATCTATCGTACCTTTATGAATAAAACGATATGGTGTATGTACTTTGATAACTCCGACATGTTTTCCTTTAAAAATTACATTTTCTGTAAGTTCTACCGCTGCTTCCGAAAAATGTTTCTATTTCCTTAAAACTGTATCTACAAAAAAAGAATTTTATTTTTTCCAACAGAGTACTACCTTGAGTCTTCATTTTATTTTTTTACTTCCTGAAAAACTAAATATTCAAAATTTATTTGGAGAGTTAAACGCACGCTGTATATCCCGCGTAAGACACGAACGCCACACATCCCAACTATGTCTTCCATTAATAATACTCAACTCCTGAGGTATCTTTTCTGCTTTCATAAAAGTACGAAGGCTTATGACTACTTCCACAATATCAAAAGGATCGTCATCACCTGTAGAGAGGAAAAATCGTACTGGTAACTGTTGTTTTTTATAAGCTTCTAATAAATATGGATAAGAACAGGCATCCCATTTTTGGGGATCAAAAACACCTTCAGTTGCAAATGCCGGAATACGGCGTGATGAGGATTGTAAAGGTGGCTGCGGATAATAAGCCGCCGGGCTTAATAAAATGGCTGAATGAAATAACGAAGGGTACTTCATCCCCAGACGTAAAGCCCCAAAACCTCCTGCTGAGTTTCCTGCTATAACTCTTTTATCCCGGGTTCTGGGAGATGTATACCGCTCTTCTATTATAGGGATAAACTCCTGTATAAAAAGTTCTTCCATCGGAAGTTCATGATCTATATACCAACTGTTTTCTGCATTAATCGTCACAGCTAATACCGGAGGTATTTTTCGAATTGTAATTAAACTATCTAATAAGAATGGTAATCGTCCCTTTTCGGAATGCATCCAATCTTTTTCACTTCCTCCATGCCCATGTAATACATAAAGTATTGCTAGCGAATCTTTATGCTTTTTGTAGTTATCGGGTAAGTATACCTGATAAGCAATATCTTTCCCTGCCGCATCAGAAAAAAAAGTCGAAGTAACTACCGTAGAATGCTGTGCATATACACTACTTATCATTACTAAAAAGATTCCTATATACCTCATCATATTATTTTCTAAACAACAACAATAGCTGTTCCGTTTTTATACTACCTATTCTCTTATTAACTGTATACTCTATAGCCTATTGAGAAATACTCTTTTTATGCAACTTCTGTACTCGATATAAAGCATCTGTAGCTTGTAACAATTTATTTTTTAAGACCGGGCTAAACTCTGGCTTACTTTGTAAAAAGTGAGAAAGTTTTTTATATGCTGCTTCAGAACTGTATTGCCCAATGGTATTATTTAACCAGGATTTTGGAAAAAAAATATCGCCTGTTTGCTGTATTTCCTCTACTAAGGATAAGCTTACATCCAAATGCTTGACCGCTTCCTCCTGTCGCAATGGATGATGTATCAATCGTACTGCTGTCTGAACCCAGGATTCTTTTTCCCGATTAGATACCTCCTTAAACGATTCGAAAAAGGCATCTCTAACCTGAACATCAGAAGACAATGCCGGTAGTAGAAAAGTAAATCGTTTTTTCTTATCTGGATTTTTTAACCCTTCTTGAGTTTTTTGAAGAATTATTTCTTGTTTTTCATGTTCAAAAACAGCTAACTGCATTGCCAAATTAGTAATATCATCTTTATTGAGTAACAACTGATCTATGACTACTTCTTTATTCCAAATTTTGTATAGCCGGTCTTTCCCCGCTGGAGTATAGGCAATAGCGCTATACAACCCGAAAAGAGGCTTCTTTATAGCACTACCTATGTTTGATTGTAATAATCTATATACGGTAGGTTCTATTAGCTCTACAACTTTTGCCTGTTGAGAAACGGGTAGATACTTCCAAAAAAGAGAGCGGATATTTCCTGTCAAAATCCGTATTAACAGGGGTTCTTTTTCTTGATGCAGTGCTTTTATAAAAAATTGAATTGCTTTTGCTGCATCTATTGTTCCTGATAATACTGCTTCGTACATATTGATATAAGAAGCTCCACGAGACACTGCCTTTGGAAGTTTATGAATCAATTGTAATCGTGTTACATCAATTGGAAAAACACCATATCCATATCCATCAGTATTATAGAGTACTGCCTGAGGTTTGGGCCACCCCTGGACCTGATCAATACGAGTATCCTTTTGAGTGCTGGTAATTGCCAGTGTAGCAATACTATCCGGATAAACTAAAGCAATCTCGAATTGTTGCGGCCATATTTTATCCGTTGCATCTTCTGCCTGTTGTGTAATTGTATAAGAAACAATCTTTTCCTTATCATCATAGATGAGTTGATCTGTATAAACAGGACGTCCGGATTGATGAACCCAGACATTACTCCATTGCTTCATATCTAATGGAGTTTTCTCATCCAGTATTTGTACTAGTTGGTTCCAATCAGCATTATCATGAGCATACGTCTGTATATATTCTTGTATTCCTTCCTGAAATGCAGAGGTTCCCATAGCTGTTTCTAACTGTCGCATCATAATCGGAGACTTATGATAGATAATCTGTCCATATAAAGTGCCTGCATCTTTAAGGTTTGGTAATTTTTGTCGTATAGGCGTAGCGCCTCTGGTACGATCCTCACTATAAGCTGCCGGATAATGATCTGCTAGAAAAGAAAGTTCGTGATTGATTGACGGATATACCGGATTCATAATCTTATCTGCCATAAAATTAGCAAAAACCTCCTTCATCCACACATCATCAAACCACTTCATTGTCACCAAATCACCAAACCACATATGTGCTGTTTCATGAGCGATTAGTTTACCTCTTCTCAATTGCTGATTGAGAGTAGCTGTGCTATCCATAAATAATATAGATTCTCTATATTGAATAGCTCCTACATGTTCCATTCCCCCATACTGAAATCCTGGGATAGTAGCAAAATCCATCTTGGAATACGGAAAAGGATACGCCGTGTATTTCTGTAAAAAATCTATAGACTGTTGATGAAGATCAAATATCTTAGGAATACTACTTTTTATTTTGACAGTATCAGTTTCCCGATACAACATTGTCATATCAAAAATTCCGGGATTTTGCACTTCCTGCTGAAAGGCTCCTACTACAAAAGAAAATAAATAACTACTTATCTTTGCTGTCGTTCCAAATTCATAACGAATATGATTGCCTTTTTCTTCTGTTCTTTCTAAGGGTGCACCGCAAATCACTTTCCAATCTTTGGGAGCATTGATAGTCAACTGATATGCTGCTTTTATATTTGGCTGATCAAAACACGGAAAAAGAGTTCTAGCCCGATCCGGTACCAACAGCGTATACAGATAATCTTTATTCCTGTTAAGCGAAAGTTCTCCTGCTGTAAAATCAATTGCTATACTATTTTTTCCCGCTACCAGATAGGACGCTTCTATAATCAAATGTCCATTTTGATGTCTAATGGTTACAGGTTTTCCATTTACAGAAAGGGATTGAAGCATTTTTCTCTTTTCTTCAAAATCTAATATCAAAGGGATCGCTACATCTGATATATCTACCTCTAATTGCAGATGAGCATGAATTGGCTTTTCTTGCTCTTTGGGAATATCAAAAGATAATGTATACAGTACCTCTTTTATTTGTTGCTTCCGACTTGCTGCCAATTCCTCGGAAACTCCTTTTGTAACTTTTATTTCTTTCTGAACTGATGAGTTACAAGATATAAACACAACTATCATACACCCAAGCATCATTCGTATAGAAAGAAAAGCTTTTTTGTATCTATGAGAAATCATATGTTCTTTTTTGCGGGGTTATTCAATATGGTGTAAAATAAGCATAATTTTTTCCTTGAGATTTATCTGATACCATTACTTTATAAAAAATGTTTTATTATGATATCTTTTATACAGTATTCCTTTCTTCTTTCTTGCTATTTCTACAGTATCAAAAACTATAAAACTACACTTTACAAAGAACAAAAACCTAATAAACAACAACTTAACACCCCCCCTCATTTTAATATACTCATTTTTGGCATACCCTTTGGTCTATAGAAGATGGTACACAACATGCTTAGAGCAGTTCGGGGTCTTTTCTGAAACCTCTAATGGATGTTGTTTTCCGACTGTGCAAAGGCCTCTTCTCCGTTACGAATTCGGGGTGAGGCTTTTATTTTGGGACTAGTTCATCATTTTCTAAACGTTAAAAACAACAAGAACACTACCGATATATCACGTTTTCACTATCTTGAAATCAATACTGATTACAGTAGATCATCATACAATGATGCAGTAACTATGAAACAGTCCTAATTGTTTTAATGTTTCTACATTCTAAGAGACCCTAAGCTTATAATATGTCTATAAAAATAGTTAATAGCACACTAGATGATATAGAAGAAATCTTTCGGCTATATCGTTTTGCTACCGCATACCAAAAAACAAAATCGGCTGTTCCCTGGCCTGAATTTGCCCCTTCATTAATAACAAAAGAAATCGAGGAACAACGCCAATGGAAAATACTTATAGATAATCAGGTTGCCTGCGTATGGGCTATTACTTTTGACGACCCATATATCTGGGAAGAAAAAAATGAAGATCCTGCAATCTACATTCATAGAATTGCGACTCATCCGGAATACCGGGGACATCAATTGGTAAGCAAAATAGTCAATTGGACGATCGAATATGCTAAAGTCCACAATAAGCAGTTTATACGGATGGATACCGTTGGAGAAAACCGCGGATTAATTACCTATTACGAAAAATGTGGCTTCGATTTCTTAGGGCTTTCTTCATTAAAAAACACAGAAAAACTACCTGCTCATTATCACAATGCTACTGTTTCTTTATTCGAATTAAAAATTCCTTAATGACTTCTATATACCTATGCCTACTATAGCACTACAAACCATAATTAAAGCAGATAAAAAAATAGTTTTTGACTTATCCAGAAGTATTGACTTACACAAAATCTCAACCGCCCATACAAAAGAAGAAGCCATTGCTGGAAAAACTTCTGGACTAATCGAATTAGAAGAACAAGTTACTTGGAGGGCAAAGCATTTGGGTGTTTTTCAGACGTTAACATCTAAAATCACTGCTTACCAATCTCCTGACTATTTTGTAGATGAGATGGTACGGGGAGTTTTTAAGCGTTTCAGGCATGAACATCATTTTTCTACAGTAGGTTCCGATACCTTACTTACAGATTATTTTGATTATACTGCTCCTTTTGGTATTCTCGGAGTATGTATGGACATCATTTTCTTACAAAAATACATGACAACGCTTCTTATAAAAAGAAATCAGTACATCAAAACATTTGCAGAATCCGATCAATGGAAAGCAATTCTCAATCCTTATCAAAAGCCCAAATAACCACTAAACTACTAATTAACAGAAAATTAAACCTACAAAAAAGCAATTAATAGGCAAAAAAAACATAAATTAGAGGTTCACAAGTAGTAACCACTAACCCATTTTTTATGTTTCTTAAAACCGAAAGACCATCTCTAGAGAGATTAGATCATGTTGATATCAAGATTTTAAAACTGCTGCAGGAAAACTCTAACATCACTACCAAAGAGCTTGCTCAAAAGGTTCAATTATCCCCTACGCCCGTTTTCGAACGTGTCAAAAGACTGGAGAATCACGGATATATTAAAAAATATGTTGCTGTACTCAGTCCGGAAAAACTAAACAGTGGTCTCACTGTATTTTGTAATATTACCTTAAAACAACACACAAAAGAAATTGGAAATAACTTTATTAAAGATATTAAATCACTTGCAGAAGTAATCGAGTGTTATAACATATCTGGAGACTATGATTTTTTATTAAAGGTTTTGGTCAAAGATATGAAACACTACCAGAACTTTGTACTGAATAAATTAGGGCTTATTGAAAATATCGGTAGTGCTCATAGTACTTTTGTAATGGAAAAGGTCAAACAATCGTATGCTGTTCCTATCTAAAAAAACAGCATTCTTTATTCAATAATTTCTTTAAAGAAGAATTAAGAAACCTACGTTCTTAATTCTTCTTTTTAGTACACTTTTCTTTGATAAGTTTATTGGTATTATTGCTCACCTTATTTTTCTGTTTTTTTCTAAACACCTTCTTCTTGTCTCTCTTTGGTCAACCAAATAAAAATAGTTGTGGCAATTCTGGCTATAATAAAGATAAAAGTCCCTAATAGTGTAGGTAAGAAAGTAGTTTTTAGCCCCCCTGCCAATACACTTGGAGAAGCGCCTTCTAAAAAGTGAAAGTGATCCAAGGCGCTTATCAGCCCTAATAATTGACTAAACACGCCAATAATTAAGGCCAATAATCCAATCGAATTAATCAACCTACTGTTTTTATCAGTGGGTAGGGATCCTTTTTTAAAATGAATAATTCCTTTTATGATCATTGCAATACACAACATTAACAATAACATCAAAATACTCATAGAAGTAATACCTCCTTCTTCCATACGCTGATAAACAGTAGAAAAAAAAGAAACTCGTAACAGACTCGTAAATAGTATAGACATCATATTTTATTTTTTAATCATTATTTGAGATCAAAACTAAGTTGTTTTAGGGCTGGCTTCTTTTTTCTGCGACTAACAACGGTTTTTTACTGCTTTTTTACTTGATAATAAGGATTTAGAATATACTTATGTTTGTACTGGCACTGAAATACTGCCCCCCCATAGGCAAACAAAACAATCCCCAAATCCCCTACTTAGCCAGTAGAATCCCTTTTTAAAGCTGTTTTCTATGTAAAAAAACATGTTTTAAATATAAAAAATACAGATATTGTATGCTGATGATTTCTAAAAAATTCATTTTACGCAAGATACAGCAACTTCTGCTTCACAGTATTTTCTGGGTTGGAGTCTTGGTTTTTTACATCGTTTTTTTTGGTCATCAAAGCACTAACTTTCAGTATGTATTTTCTTTTTCGGCATTTTTAATGCCTGTAACCATAGCAACTACCTATACTTTTAATTATTACATTATCCCTACTTACCTCCTCCCTAAAAGATACGGCCTTCTTATTTTATACAGTATTTATACGCTGGTATTATCTACGTATTTTATTATTATCTCCATTTTTTATGGATTGATCTTTTTATCGGAATTAAAAACTGCCGGAATGGCTCCCATGAGCAAAAGTATCCTATTTGTCATGGTAGCTGTCTATCTCATTGTTATATTATTTAGTGCATTCAGCCTGATCAAGCATAATTATACCGCCACAGCCACTAATCAAAACCTACAAAACAAAATTTTAGAAACCCAATTACAATTTAAAAAACAGGAACTTCAGTATCTAAAAATGCAAATCCATCCTCATTTTCTCTTTAACACTTTAAACACACTCTATGGATTTGCTTTAAAAAAATCTGAAGATACTCCGGATATGATTCTTAAACTAGCTAATTTACTTGATTATCTGTTGTACCAATCTAATAAGCCCATGGTAACACTGGAAGAAGAAATCGATCATATGCAGGATTATATTGCTTTGGAAAAAATGCGATTCCGGGATACACTGGATATTTCATTAAAACTGCCACAGGGCAAAAACACCTTAAAAATTCCTCCTATGTTATTCATCCCTTTTGTAGAAAACAGTTTTAAACACGGTCATATCAGCGATGGAAAATTATCTATTCATATTTCACTTCAATATATCAATAAAGAAGTTTGCTTCCGGGTTAAAAATTCTGTTAAATCTTCTCCTGTTAATACTAAAGAAGGTATTGGATTACAAAATCTAAAAAAGCGTCTATCTTTATTGTACAAAGACAAACATCAACTCACGATCTCACAGACAAATCAATGGTATCATACAGAGCTTCGATTCACTCCCTAGATGACAATAAAAACAATCTACCTATACTGCATATTTTTTTACCCTACCTCGCTACAGTATTCCTCAAAACATAACTTAATTAGAACAATTTCATGAAAAATCTTATTTCTTGTATTATCGTTGATGATGAACCTACTGCCCGGGAAATTATTCAATCGCACTTATCCAAAATTGATCGTATTGAAGTATTGATGAGTTGTGCAAATGCTCTTGAAGCATTTAATTATCTCAGCCAACACCAGGTGGATTTAATTTTTCTGGATATTAATATGCCAGAAATATCAGGTATTTCTTTTGCCCGTTCTATTCATAAAAACTGTAAAATTATTTTCACTACAGCTTATAGGGAATATGCAATTGACGGTTTTGATCTTCACGCAGTGGATTATTTGTTAAAACCTATTTCTTTTGAACGATTGTTGCAAGCTGTCAATAATTATTTTGATGTATATCACACTAATATTTCAGATACTTCTGATAAGAATAAAACACATGATTTTATTTTTGTTCGGTCAGACAGACGCATGAAGAAAGTAACCTTTTCTGATATTCTATACATAGAAAGTTACAGCGACTACTTAAAAATTCACTGTATTGATATTGTTATTACAACGCGGGAGACTATTAGCAACATAGAATCGCGATTGCCTAAACAAGATTTTTTACGAATCCATCGCTCATATATCATAGCGATTTCTAAAATTACTTCTTATTCCAATGAAGAAGTTGTCATTGCCCGTAAATCCATTCCTATCAGCAGAAATTATAAACAGGAAGTGTTATCTAGATTAGACACCATATAAAAAAAGCCTTTCAGGAAAAATACTCCTAAAGGCTTTTATTTGTTTTATTTCGTTCAAAAAAGTTTTGTCTATATATGCAATGGTCTGTTATCCGTTGCAGCCAACGCAGCTTCTTTGATCGCTTCTGTAAAGGTCGGATGTGCATGAGACATACGAGAGATATCTTCTGCAGATGCTCTGAATTCCATAGCAGTAACAGCTTCGGCGATCAGATCTGCGCAACGAGCTCCTACCATATGCACTCCCAGTACCTCATCTGTAGTAGCATCTGCTAATATTTTCACAAATCCATCAAGATCTGCACTAGCTCTCGATCTTCCCAGGGCTCTGAACGGAAATTGCCCTGCTTTATAATTTACTCCGGCTTCTTTTAGTTCTTCTTCTGTTTTTCCAACAGCAGCAACTTCGGGCCAGGTATATACAACTCCAGGAATCAGATTGTAATCAATATGTGGTTTTTGACCAGCTAAAGTTTCTGCTACAAATACTCCTTCTTCTTCTGCCTTATGTGCTAACATAGCTCCCTTGATCACATCTCCAATAGCATAGATGTTAGATGCAGACGTCTGTAAATGATCATTTACCTCTACCTGTCCTCTTTCGTTTATTTTTACACCTGCTGCTTCGGCATTTAAACCGTCGGTATACGGACGACGCCCTACAGAAACCAAACAGTAATCTCCTGTAAATTCTACTGGGTTTCCTTTTTTATCATCTGCTGTAATTTTTACTTCATTCCCAGAAGTAGTTACACTGGTTACTTTGTGAGAGGTATAGAATTTTACTCCTTGCTTTTTCATTACTTTCTGTAATTCTCTAGCCAGAGATTTATCCATTCCCGGAATAATTCTATCCATATATTCTATTACAGATACTTCTGCTCCCAATCTTCTGTATACCTGCCCCAGTTCCAATCCAATAACTCCTCCTCCAATAACAACTAAATGTTTTGGAACTTCTTTTAATTTTAAAGCTTCTGTAGATGTAATTACTCGTTCTTTATCCAGAGAAATAAACGGTAAGGTAGATGGTTTGGATCCTGTAGCGATAATACTGTGCTTTGCTTCTATTTCTTCTGAAGAACCATCTGCTTTGGTAATTGTCAGATGTGTCGCATCTTTAAATGCTCCTACTCCTTCATAAACATCAATATTATTCTTTTTCATCAAAAAACTCACTCCATCACAGGTCTGATCAACTACCGCTTGTTTTCTGGCGATCATTTTTTCCAGATTGATTTTTACTTCCCCTGGAATTTCTATTCCGTGATCTTCAAAATGTTTTACGGCATGCTCGTAGTGATGAGAAGAATCTAACAATGCTTTACTGGGAATACATCCTACATTCAGACAAGTTCCTCCCAAAGTGGAATACTTCTCTATGATTGCAGTTTTCATACCCAATTGGGCGCATCGAATGGCAGCCACATAGCCTCCAGGTCCAGAGCCGATAACGGCTACATCATATGTACTCATAATAGATTATTATGTTGTGCTTATTTATTTTACTTAAAGCAAATGTACAAATGTTTTCATTCTTACAGAAAGGATAACTTCATCAAATTTATTATTTAGAACAATATTAGTAGTCATCAAAAAGTTATACTTTTAACACAGAACTGATATTGATTTTATTTTCTTTTCAGGAAGCTATAAATTCGATCTCTTTTTCTTTTATAACCTAAACAAATTATGAGATATCTAACGTCGTTATTGTTGCTTTGTATTCTTATTTTATGGAGTTCCTGCCGAAAAGATTTTGAAGCAGATCCCAGTACCGGAAATCTGGAATTCTCTACCGACACCTTGTTCCTTGATACTGTATTTACGAATATAGGCTCCAGTACCTACAGTTTTAAAGTATACAATCGTACCAGTAATGATCTCTCTATCCCATCCATCTCTTTGGAACGAGGAGAAACCTCTAACTACCGACTCAATGTTGATGGTATCGCAGGTACTTCTTTTACAGATATTCAGGTATTGGCTAAGGACAGTATTTTCGTTTTCGTAGAAACAACAACTGATATTACGCAGCAAACCAATGAACTGGAATTTCTCTATACTGATAAAATCTTATTTGATAAAGAAGGAGCCCAACAAGATGTGGATTTGGTAACTCTGATAAAGGATGCTACTTTTTTACACCCTTCACGAAATACTATGACTGGTGAAATAGAAACCTTATTATTAGGCGTTGACAATGACAATAATGAAATACGAATAGAAGGGTTTATTCTCACAGAAGAGCAATTACATTTTACCAATGAGAAACCATACGTTATTTATGGATATGCTGCGGTTCCCAATAATAAAACGTTGACTATTGATGCGGGAGCAAGAATTCATTTTCATCAAGGTTCAGGGCTTATCGTTCCTGATAAGGCTACCCTATTAGTCAACGGAGCCCCCAGTTCGGATGCCGAGATTTTGGAAAATGAAGTGATTATTCAGGGGGATCGCCTTGAAGATAGTTTCTCAGATACTCCTGGACAATGGGGAACAATCTGGCTGACTAAAGGTAGTACCGGGCACCAGATAACACATACCACCATTAAGAATGCTACTGTAGGGATTTTAATCGACTCTAACGATGGTACAGATGTCCCTACCCTAACAATACAAAATTCTCAGATATACAATAGCTCCAATGTTGGAATTCTTGCCAAAACCGGACATATCAAAGGAGAAAATCTGGTGATTAATAACTCTGGAGAAGTTTCCTTAGCCTGTACCTACGGAGGGCGGTATGATTTTAATCACTGTACCTTTGCCAACTACTGGGGGTTTAGTGTCAGACAATACCCAGCCGTATCCATTTCTAATTTTATTGAGATTGATGAAAATACTATTGAACAAAAAGATTTGATTCAAGCTGATTTTAAAAATTGTATCATCTATGGGAATGAGCCTATCGAATTATTACTTAGCAAAAGTGATCAGGCTGCTTTTAATTACAGTTTCGAACATTGCCTGGTAGGCTTCAGTGATCCTCAGGAACAATTTAAAGACAATCCATTGTATGACTTTTCTAATGAGAACCTCTACAAAAACATGCTCTTTAATGAAGACCCTCTATTTTATAAGCCTATAAAAAACAAGCTTACTATCGATGATTCGTCTCCGGCAAACGGAAAGGCAAGTACTCCTTCTCAGGGAACAGATATTACGGGTACTGAAAGAAGTATTTCTGCTCCTGATATCGGAGCCTATGAAAGTGCTGCTTTTGATGATACCAAGGAGTAATATGCTCCTCTAAAAACTTCGCATCACGGATTGTGATCATATTTGTATATTTGGATAGAAATGGATCTTGTATCGATTAGCGTACACCCTATTCCCCTTCTAAACAATATATAAAAACTATGACACAAAACAACTTTGGAGTGATCAAATCAACCATACAGCAACAAGCTAAAAAGGGGATTGATTTTATAACCGCAGGAACCATTGTATGGATTGGTATTTCTTTTATCTGGATGCTTGATTACACCCCATATAACAAGAGTGTAATTACATTTATTTTCGGTACTGTCATGCTACCGTTAGCCTTTGGACTATCTAAGGTTTTTAAAACGAATTGGAAAATCAAAGACAACCCGTTACAACCTTTAGGATTATGGCTTAATTTTGCTCAGTTATTCTACTTTCCCTTACTTGTTTTTGTCTTGCTTAAGCAACCTGATTATTTTATCATGGCATATGCCATTATTACGGGTGCTCACTTTTTTCCATACGCCTGGTTTTATGACGAAATTGGATATTTAATCGCCGTAGGAGTAATTGCAATAGGAGCACTGCTAATTGCGTTATTATTGCCACAATCAATCTACTACATTCCTATTGGAACTGCTATCATTTTAGCGCTTTTAGCCATCAAGATTATAAGTAGCAACAAGTATTTGTAATATCGTTTTAGCCATAATCAAAAACACATGACTCACTCTTACATTTTTACTTCCAAACGTTTAGGATTTCGCAATTGGAGATCGGAAGATATAGAAATACTTGCAGCTATTAATCAAGACGATGCTGTGATGGAATTCTTTCCTTATAAGCCCACTCGAAAAGAAAGCGAAGACTTTATGCTCAGAATGCAGCAATCATTTGATGAAAAAGGATATTGTTATTTTGCTGTAGATATTCTGGATACCCAGGAATGCATTGGTTTTATTGGACTTTGTGAACAGACTTATCTCGAAACACCTGCTTCCTTTGTAGATATTGGGTGGCGTCTCAAAAAAAGTAGCTGGAATAAAGGATATGCCACAGAAGGAGCACTTGCCTGTCTAGCACATGGGTTTGACTACTTACAATTGGATAGTATCTATGCTGTTGCTCCTGTGATCAATAAAAAATCAGAGCTTATAATGACTAAAATAGGAATGCAAAAAGTAACGACTTTTACACATCCTAAGTTAAGCGATTATCCCAACTTAAAAGATTGCCTTTTATACCAGAAAAAGCGTTCTTAAAAAAGAGTATCAATAATATGTAATAATGCCTTTTTTTTACTTTGCGCAACTGGTATTGCATGTTTTTGATCTAGAATAACTTCTTCTCTCTTCTTGTAAAAAGAAGTAATGTACGCCAGATTGATTAAAAAAGTTTGATGTACTCTGAAAAAAGAATGGTTCTTCAGATCTTCCTCATATCTTTTTAACGATCTGGATACCAAAATTTCTCTTTGATCTTTCGTAAAAAAGGTTGTATAATTATTATCTGACTTAGCATATATAATTTCTGCCAAGGGTACTACATAAATCGCATCTGCATTTTTTAAAACAATTTTTTTATCTCCTGACGGTTGCAGATTGTCTAACAGGGAACGGATCTGCAGCTGATATTGTTCATTTTGATGTTCTTTCTGTACTTTTTCTACTGCCTGCAGTAACACCTGAGGGTCAAAAGGTTTCATCACATAATCAATAGCACTGAACCTGAAAGCTTCTATAGCATATGTACTAAAAGAGGTAACAAATATGATCTTAAATTGTATATTTTCAAAAGAACGAAGCAACTCAAAAGAGTTTCCATCTTTCAAGTTAATATCCAGAATGACAAAATCTGGTTGATAACTTATAATCTTTTTTTTTGCTTCCTCAATTTCTGAAGCTTCCGCTACGATTTTGATATCATCAAACGAACGTTCCAGAAGTTCCCTGATCATATCCCTGGTACCATGATCATCTTCTATTATGATACAACTTAAAGAAATACTCATACCTCAAAAGTACTTACAATATCTCTTCTTTTAAAGGGAAATTTATAGAAATAATACTTCCTTTTTCATCAGACTTTATCCGTACTTCTATAGGGAAATTATGAATCTTCTGATAATTTTCCCTTCGTTTTTGAATAATATCAGAACTCATCGATTTATGCAATTTGTTATGATCAGAAGCTCCTTCCTGAAAACCATTACCATTATCTGTAATGGTTACTTCAATGTTTTTATTAACTAACGCATATCGCACATTGATATATCCGTTTTTTACATTCTTAATTCCATGTATAACCGCATTCTCTAAAAAAGGTTCGGTAAACATTGTCGGGATAAGAACACTATCCTGCTGAAGTCTTTCATCAACCTCTATATTATATGCAAATGAATAATGTAATTGTTGTAGGTGCAAATACTTGGATAAAACATCCACTTCCTTTTCCATTATAATAAAATCTTCCTCTGAACTTTCTAATACGGATCGCATTACTGTACTAAAACTAGCCAGATATTGTACGGATTCTTCTTTTTTATTTTTGAAAATATAATTCTGTATACTCTGTAATGCATGGAATAAAAAATGCGGATTTAATTGAGTTTGCAATAGTCGTTGTTGTAACTGCAACTGTTTTAATAATTGTTTATTTTTTTGGTTTCTATTCCATAAAATAAGGATAGAAATCAATAAAAGAGTCAATAGTATTATTCCTGCTACATATATCTTTTGATTCTGAATCCGGGAAGATTTCAATTCATTTTCAGTTTGCAGAACTTCGATCTGTTGTGCTTGTTTTTCAGACTCATATCTTGTAACAATTTCTGCAATTTTTGTTTTTTCCTTGGCTACCTGTAATGAATCGGATAGCTGTACATATTGTTCTGCATAACGCAATGCTTCTTTATATTCTTGTAGTCCATTCGAAGCATCTTTTAAGTTATTCAGAATATACAATTGATTCTCAGGCGGTGCAGAACTCAAGGCTTTGAGAAAATAATGTTTAGCTTTTTGAAAGTCTTTCTTCCCTAAAAAGCAATATCCTATATTATTATATGTATATTCCAGATTCGATTTCTGACCTAGCTTTGTTTTTAGTGCCAGTGCTTTTTCTCCATATGTTATTCCTGTATCATATGCTTTTGTTTCTTTATAGAAATTACACAAATTAGTGTATATAATCGCTAAAAAACCTGCATGGTTTATTTTCTCTGCAATGACGAGTGCCTTTTTAGACGTTGTTATCGCTTCATCATATGCTTTTGTATTATAATGTGCTAAAGACAGATTCGAGAGAATCTGTACTCTTAGCATCGGATTATTATTTTTATACGTCAATGCTTTGGTAAAATAAGCGATCGCTCCTTCATTATTTTTTGACATAGACTGGATACTTCCTATACTCGCATATATCTTACTTAATGACAATGTATCCTTCTGCTGTTCATAAAAGGGAATTGCCTGAAGATACTGTTCTAGAGCTTTTTCTTTTTTGCCTTCGGAAAGGAAGACACTTCCCATATTTTGATGCACTTTTCCTATAAGTATCGAATCCAAAGATGTATCCTCTCTATAAGGTGCTAATGCTGCCGAAGCTTCTTTTAAATTTCGCTGATATATGTACACTCCCGCTTTTTGAATGGCAATTCGGGCATGAATATTTTTATCGGTAGACTGTGTGGCTAATTTTTCTGCTTTCTCGACATAAATCAGAGCACTATCTAATTTTTGAGGAATAAATTTTTGGGATTTAGTCAGTACAGTAGCTACTTCTGTTTCTATAACTGTAGTTTCCTGCCCATACCCTGTTAAAACACTCAAGAAGCATACAACGCTAAAAAATAGCTTTTTAGAACTCATAGAAAACTCCATGCTTTCATTTTTAGATTAATTTTTTTGGAAATATACTACTAATATCAATAGTTTGATCTTTATTTCCCCCTCTTTTCTCTACCAAAATAATCAACTCATGGATTTTTAAAGCACTTTATCTAAAAAACCTCCAAGCATTCTCAGAATTTTCCTTTTTTATAAACAATAAAGTGTACTTTTAAGACTCACTAACATTACTAAGACTATGAGTTGGATAAAAGAAATTTCCTATGAAGAAGCGCAAGGGCAGCTAAAAAAGATTTATGATCGTATCAAAGGCCCTAATAATAACATTGACAATGTTTTATCTATTCACAGCCTTCGTCCTCATACATTGACTGGTCATATGGGACTCTATAAAAACGTACTTCATAATGCTAATAATACTTTGCCCAAATGGTACCTGGAAACGCTGGGAGTTTTTGTTAGTCACCTAAATAATTGCTCATATTGTGTAGATCATCATGCTGCCGGTTTAAAACGGTTATTAAATGATGACAATAAGCATCAAAAAATAATCGATAGTTTTCATAATGATTCCTGGGAAGATTTGTTTCAGGACTTATATCAAGAAGGATTGCGATATGCCAAAAAACTCACCTTAGCTCATAATACGATTACACAAGCTGATATAGAACGTTTACGCAGTCAACAGCTATCCGATGGAGAAATTCTGGAAATTAATCAGGTCGTTAGTTATTTTAATTATGTGAACCGAACTGTAATTGGTTTGGGAGTAGATACTAAAGGAGATATCATTGGCTTATCTCCTAACAACAGTAGTGATCCAGATAACTGGAATCATTCATAAAAATGAATTATTAGGGTATTAAAAAACCGATATAAATATAAAAACCATCTGTGCTTACAGATGGTTTTTATATTTATATCAATGGTTATGAATTAGCTTTGTAATTGATTGGCTACAAACAAAGGCTTATCCGTCATCATTTTATTAACTTTATCTGCTATCGCATGTAAGGCTTCTTCATTTCCTACATTAGCAATCGCGTGATCGATAAGATCTACAATAGTAAGCATATCATCCTCTTTTAAACCTCTGGTAGTTACTGCAGATACTCCAATTCTTATTCCGGAAGTTACAAATGGTGATTTATCATCAAATGGCACCATATTCTTATTAACAGTAATATCTGCTACTCCCAATGCTTCTTCTGCTTCTTTCCCTGTCACGTTTTTATTACGCAGATCAATCAACATCATATGATTGTCTGTTCCATCAGAGATAACATTGTATCCTTTCTTATGAAACTCCTGAGCCATTGCTGCTCCATTTTTCTTTACCTGTACCATATAATGCAGGAAATCATCTGATAATGCTTCTCCAAAAGCAATTGCTTTGGCTGCGATAATATGCTCTAGAGGACCACCCTGATTTCCTGGAAAAACAGCGCTATCCAAAATAGAAGACATCTTGCGAAGTTTTCCACTCTTTAAGGTAATTCCAAATGGGTTATCAAAATCTTTCCCCATAAGTATCAATCCTCCTCTGGGACCTCTTAATGTCTTATGAGTAGTAGTCGTTACGATATGACAGTAAGGAATTGGATCCGCCAGAAGCCCTTTGGCGATAAGTCCAGCCGGGTGTGCAATATCTGCCATTAGAATCGCTCCAACACTATCTGCTATCTCTCTGAATTTTTTATAGTCAATTTCTCTAGAATAAGAAGAAGCTCCTGCTATAATTAATTTAGGTTGTTCTGCCTTAGCAACTTCCAGAATCTTATCATAGTTTAATCTTCCGGTTTCTTCTTCAACCCCATAAAATACCGGCGTATATAATTTCCCGGAAAAATTAACCGGAGAACCATGAGTAAGGTGTCCTCCATGAGAAAGATCAAATCCTAATATTTTATCTCCTGGCTTTAAGCAGGCATGAAAAACTGCTGTATTTGCCTGAGAACCTGAATGGGGCTGTACATTTGCATATTCAGCACCGAATAATTCTTTAGCTCTATCAATTGCTATTTGCTCCACTTGATCTACAACAGCACACCCACCGTAATATCGTTTTCCGGGGTATCCTTCTGCATATTTATTAGTTAAAACAGATCCAGCCGCTTCCATTACTTGTTCACTAACAAAGTTTTCTGAAGCAATAAGTTCTAATCCATTAACCTGACGGTCTTTTTCGTCTTGGATTAAATCAAAAATTAGTTCGTCTCGTTGCATGAATTTTCAATTTGTATTTTAAAAAAACCAAAAATAGCAAATACATTCTTTAAATTCGATGAAAACTTTATATTTGACATATAATTATACATAAAAAAATCACAATGCCTATAACCGCAAATGACCCAAATAGAAAAACCTGGATAGAAACTCCTGCAAATACGGATTTTCCTATTCAGAATATCCCTTTTGGAGTGTTTCTTACCAGAGATGATATTATCACTATAGGAACCCGAATTGGAGATACGGCCATAGACTTAGGTGCTTTACACCAGTTGGGATATTTTGAAGGTATCCCATTAACAGACGATATATTTTTACAAGACTCATTAAATGACTTTATTTCTGACGGAAAAAAAACCTGGAGATTGGTCAGAAATAGAATTGCCGATATTTTTGATGCTAAAAATGATCAGTTAAAAAACAATGAAGAGCATCGAAAAATAGTCTTGTTCGCACTTGACGAAATCGAAATGCAACTTCCGGTTACTGTAGGAGACTACACGGATTTCTACAGTAGTATTGAACATGCTACCAATGTCGGAAAAATGTTCAGAGACCCTGAAAATGCCTTACTTCCAAACTGGCTACATATTCCGGTTGGATATCACGGGCGCAGCAGTTCTATTATTCCTTCGGGAATTCCTGTGCACAGACCTCAGGGGCAAAAATTAATTAATGGTTCTGATACGCCTATTTTTGGGCCATCCAGATTAGTAGATTTTGAGTTAGAAATGGCTTTTATTACTACAGATGCGAATCAATTAGGAGAGCCAATTCCTGTAGATGAAGCTGAGGATTACATTTTTGGTCTCGTATTATTTAATGACTGGAGTGCCAGAGATATTCAAAAATGGGAATATGTACCTCTTGGTCCTTTCCTGGCTAAAAACTTTGCTTCTTCTATTTCTCCCTGGATTGTAACCCTGGATGCTTTAGAGCCTTATCGTGTAGATGGTCCTAAGCCTTTAAAAGAGCAACTACCTTATCTGCAATACACGGGTAAGAAAAGTTTTGATATCAAACTAGAGGTTGCTATACAACCTGAGAAGAAAAAAGAAACTGTAGTTTCCAAAACCAACTTTAAGTACATGTACTGGAATATGGCACAGCAATTAGCACATCATACTGTAAATGGGTGTCCTGTTAATTCTGGTGATATGATGGGAAGTGGAACCATTTCTGGTCCTACTCCAGATTCTTATGGTTCTATGTTGGAATTAAGCTGGAGAGGAGAGAAACCTGTTCAACTAAACGAAGGAGGCAGCCGTAAGTTTATAGAAGACAATGATACTGTAATCATCAGAGGATATTGCGAAAAAGAAGGAACAAGAATTGGATTTGGAGAAGTTTCTTCTCAATTACTTCCTGTTTTTTCTAAAAAATAATACGATCCAACAATTCATAAAACCTCGGACGCTTATATCCGAGGTTTTTTTATTACCTTATTTGGCACCAAAATTGTAACGTATAGTGGACATATAAACCGATCCTATGAAAAAATTATTACTTTTTTTATGTATTACCCTGATATTAGGTTCCTGTAGCAGTGTCAAAAAAAATCAGGAAGCTTTGAATACCGGGAACTATGATAGTGTAATACAAAGCAGTTTAAAACAATTACAAAGAGGGAAAGACAAAAAAAGAAAACAGCCTTATATTCCTTTATTAGAAGATGCTTATGCCAAGGTTGTTGCCAGAGATATTAATACAATTTCCTATCTGGAAAAAGATCAAAACCCTGCGAACTATGAAAAAATATTCAGAACCTATCAGCAGCTAAAATCAAGACAAGAACGCATCAGGCCTATTCTGCCATTATTTATAGTAAATGAAAACAGAAATGCTGTTTTTGAAATGAAATCATACGATACCCAGATTATATCGTATAAAAACAAAGTATCTGAATATCTATACACTACTTCGAAAAATGCTTTGGAAAGTGCTCATAACAAAATGGAGTACCGAAAGGTATACGAAGACCTGAATTACCTCAATAAAATCAATCCTAATTACAAAGACGTGAACAGGCTCATCGAAGTAGCTCACTTCAAAGGAACTGATTTCGTAATTGTAAATATGAAAAACAAAACAGATGTCATTATCCCTAGACGTCTTGAAGAAGACATGCTCAATTTCAGCACCTATGGATTAGATGATCTTTGGACTGTATATCACAGTAAAGCCCAATCCCGAATTAAATACGATTACAGTATGGAAGTAGCGTTTCGGGAAATCAACATCTCTCCGGAACGAGTGCGGGAAAGAGAACTCTCCAGAGAAAAAGTAATCACTGATGGATGGGAGTATTTACTGGATGAAAATGGCGAGGTCGTAATAGATAAAGAGGGGAATAAGGTAAAAGTAGACAAAACAAAAACCGTTCGATGTACTTATTATGAATTTCAGCAATTCAAAGCTGCTAATGTGGTTGGGAATGTCCAGTATAGAAACCTGAGAACCAAACAACTTCTGGATGCTTTTCCGCTAAGCAGTGAATATGTTTTTGAGCATATTTATGCGAATCATTCCGGAGACAGAAGAGCCCTGGAAGATGAACTCGTTCGATTTTTGGGGTTACAGGCAGTTCCATTTCCTTCTAATGAGCAGATGGTATACGACTCAGGAGAGGATTTAAAAAACAAACTAAAAGGTATTATTACCAGGTATCGTTTTAATTAAAACAATATGATTGACCCCGAATTACTTGCAAAAGCAGGTGCTACTCTAAAAAAATATGACAAAGGTGAAGTATTGTTTCACGAAGGATCACATGCTATTTTTTATTATCAGGTAGCTTCGGGAGAAATCAAGATGAATAATTATAACGATGAAGGAAAAGAGTTTATACAAGGGATCTTCGCTAAAGACAAAAGCTTTGGCGAGCCCCCTTTATTTTCAGATTTTAAATATCCTGCAAATGCAGAAGCAATTACTGCTTCAGAAGTATGGTTGCTCCCAAAAGAGAAATTCCTTAAACTGCTAGAAGAGCACCCTACAATTCATCATAAATTCACCAGTACACTAGCCTCCCGACTCTATTATAAAGCCATTATGGTATCGGAAATTTCCACACAAGAACCCGAACATCGTATTCTCCGGATTTTGGATTACTTCAAAAAACAAGAAGCGCAAGGCAATACAGCACCTAAGAGCTACAAAGTTACACTCACTCGACAGCAACTGGCAGATCTTACAGGACTAAGAGTAGAAACCGTTATTAGAGGTATCAAAAAACTAGAACAAAAAGGAGAACTCCTTATTAAAAACCGGAAAGTATATCGCTGATCCATCCGACGCCTTTATGATCCAGATCATAAATTAATAGCTGTCGTCAAGCGTACCTTTGAGTATATAAAAAAAACAACATTATGTACTCAAAATTCCTCAATGATTTCAAAGAATTATACATGGCATATATCCCATTAATGATTATTTTATCCAGTTGTCTGGGCTCTGTAGCAGCTATGCTTATCTTAATGCAAGAGCGGTCTACCTTACAAGTTATAGAATTATCTGCCTGTGTTTTTGTAAGTATGTTCTTCAATGCTTCGATTCTTGCGCAATTAAAGCCTAAATTTGTATTTAATTCATTACTTGTCAGCCTGGGAGTCAATACACTTCTATGCATAGTTAACGCGTTATTCTAAAAACAAATGAAGAACGACATAGAAAACAGAGACGACATTTATCTTCTCATCACCTCTTTTTATAAAAAAGTGAGAGAGAATGAAATCTTAGGTCCCATATTTAATCATATGATTTCTGACTGGGATACACATCTCGACAGACTTACTGATTTTTGGGAAACAAATTTATTATTTGTCCCAAAATTCAAAGGAAATCCGGTAGCTGTTCATCAAAAAGTAGATAAAACATTCAATCACAGTATTACCAACGAGCAATTCGGTATCTGGCTTCAGCTATGGATCACAACACTGGACAACTTATTCAGTGGTGAAAAAGCAGAACTGGCTAAAAACCGAGCACGTAAAATGGCTACCGGTCTGTTCTTAAAAATGTATGAAAAACGCCCCGCTACATAAACTGATGCAACACCTGCGGGGTAATAGCACTATGAGATGCATGATGGACTGTCTGTCCTTTTCTGATAACAATAAACTGAGGGGATTCGTGATACACCTGGAATTTAGCTGCTATTTCTGAAGAAATATCTCTGTGATTTAACAAATCCAAGTAATACAAATCCACGTCTTCTCCTGTCAAATCAAAACTTCTTTCAAAACTGCGAATTACCATTCCACTAATTCCACATCGTGTAGAGTGTTTAAAAATAGCCTGTAATTTGGAATGTGATGCTTTTTCTATCTCATCCAATTGCTCCATAGCAGTTAATTGCTTCCATGGTAATTCCTTTTTGGTCTCTTCTTTCTTCTCTCCTGACCCGAAGATTTTATCAAATATCCCCATAAATAATGTAAGTATCGTTCTTTATTATTACAAATCTAATGAAATGCTTCTTCATGAAACAGTTCTGTGACAAATTAGTCGATCTACCATACAATTCTTTACAACCTGTCATTTTGTCTTTCAAAAAACCACAAAAACAGACATTTTGACTTCTTTATTACAGAGGTATGTAATTTGATTCCTTCTCAACAAAAGAAAAAGAAAAGCACATATGAACTTTAATAATTTCACCATAAAATCACAGGAAGCCATTCAGCAGGCGCAGCAATTAGCGCAGGGCTATGGTCATCAACAAATAGAGAACGAACATATTTTCAAGGCGATTTCTACCGTCGATGAGAATGTACTTCCTTTTATATTAAAAAAATTAAATGTCAATTTATCATTGCTACAGCAAGTAGTAGATAGCACCTTACAAAGCTTCCCTAAAGTTTCCGGAGGAGAGCTTCAACTATCAAGAGAAGCAGGAAAATCATTAAATGAAGCTAGTATTGTTGCTAAGAAAATGAATGATGAATACGTTTCTATAGAACATCTCTTATTAGCTATTTTTAAATCTTCCAGCAAAGTAGCACAGATATTAAAAGATCAAGGAGTCACCGAAAAAGATCTTACTGCTGCTATTAATGAAATCAGAAATGGAGAGCGTGTTACTTCTCAAAATGCAGAAGACACCTACCAGTCTTTAAATAAATACGCAAAAAACCTAAACCAATTAGCAGAAAGTGGAAAACTGGATCCTGTCATCGGAAGAGATGAAGAAATCAGAAGAGTGCTTCAGATTTTGTCAAGACGTACCAAAAACAACCCAATTCTTATCGGGGAACCCGGAGTTGGAAAAACAGCCATTGCAGAAGGCTTAGCTCACCGTATCATTGCCGGAGATATTCCCGAAAATTTAAAAAACAAGCAAATTTTCTCTCTGGATATGGGTGCATTGATCGCCGGTGCCAAATTCAAAGGAGAATTTGAAGAACGATTAAAAGCTGTTGTCAAAGAAGTAACAACCAGTAATGGAGACATCGTTTTATTCATTGATGAGATACATACACTTGTCGGTGCAGGTGGCGGACAAGGCGCAATGGATGCTGCAAATATCCTAAAACCTGCTTTGGCAAGAGGAGAACTCAGAGCTATTGGAGCCACCACACTGGATGAGTACCAAAAATACTTTGAGAAAGACAAAGCATTAGAAAGGCGTTTTCAGAAAGTTATTGTAGACGAACCAGATACCGAAAGTGCCATTTCTATTCTTCGGGGAATCAAAGAAAAATACGAAACACATCACAAAGTACGCATCAAAGATGAAGCGATTATTGCAGCCGTAGAGCTATCACAGCGATATATCACCAATCGTTTTTTACCTGATAAAGCAATTGACCTGATTGATGAGGCCGCTTCAAAACTTCGAATGGAAATCAACTCTAAACCAGAAGAATTGGATGTTCTGGATAGAAAAATTATGCAATTAGAAATTGAAATTGAAGCGATCAAAAGAGAAAATGACGAAACGAAGTTAAAATCCCTATACGCTGATCTCGCCAATATAAAAGAAGAACGAAATGATATTTTTTCTAAATGGCAAAGCGAAAAAGAAGTAGTGGATGCCATCCAAATGACTAAAAAAGACATTGAGGAATATAAGTTAGAAGCTGAAAGAGCTGAACGAAATGGAGATTATGGCAGTGTTGCTGAATTGCGCTATGGAAAAATAAAAGAAGCGCAGGAAAAACTGGAATCCTTACAAAAACAACTGTTAGAGCAGCAAAGTAAATCATCACTTATAAAAGAAGAAGTAACCAATGATGACATTGCCGAAGTGGTTGCTAAATGGACAGGTATTCCGGTAACTAAAATGCTGCAAAGTGAGCGGGAAAAGCTACTTCAGTTAGAAAAGGAGTTACAAAAAAGAGTTGTCGGACAATCAGAAGCCATACAAGCTGTAAGTGATGCTGTCCGCAGAAGCCGTGCTGGATTACAAGATCAGAAAAAGCCTATCGGTTCTTTTCTTTTCTTAGGAACTACAGGGGTAGGAAAAACAGAATTAGCAAAAGCTCTTGCAGAGTATTTATTTGATGATGAAGGCGCCATGACCAGAATAGATATGAGTGAATATCAGGAGAGACATGCCGTCAGCAGATTAGTAGGAGCCCCTCCAGGATATGTAGGTTATGACGAAGGAGGGCAACTCACAGAAGCTGTCAGACGTAAACCCTATTCTGTAATTCTACTTGATGAAATAGAAAAAGCACATCCCGATACCTTTAATATCTTATTACAGGTACTAGATGAAGGAAGGCTTACAGATAATAAAGGAAGAACTGCTGATTTCAGAAATACCATTATTATTATGACCAGTAATATGGGGAGTCACATTATACAGGAAAAACTAGAAAATATCCCTGACCTGGAAACAGCTATGGATATGGCTAAAACAGAAGTATTAGAACTACTGAAACAATCCATTCGTCCGGAATTTCTAAACCGAATAGACGATATCATAACCTTTACTCCATTGACTAAAGTAGATATTACAAAGGTAGTTGCCCTGCAATTAAAACAGGTATCTGCCATGCTGGCTCAGCAGCAAATTACCTTAGATGCCACAAATGACGCCATTTCCCTTTTAGCAGAAAAAGGGTTCCAGCCTGAGTTTGGAGCCAGACCCGTAAAAAGAGTCATTCAAAAAGAAGTGCTCAATGCTCTTTCTAAAGAAATATTAGCAGGAAATGTCTCTACAGATAGCATTATCCTTATTGATGCATTTGACGATGCATTGATATTTAGAAACCAAACAGACCTAGTTTCTTAAAGCAATTTTGATTAATTTGTGTTAAATAAAAAAGCAATAAGCCATCCGGTTTATTGCTTTTTTTATAAATACCACACGATACATTAATGGTTTCCAATAAGATATCAACAAAAAAACCGTAATTTTGGTGATAATTTTTTCTGAAAAAAGAAAAAGTTTTAACTAAATTGCCTCCGATGAGAACATTTTGTATAACAGTACTATTATTGAGCTGTTTAAATGTAGAAAGTCAGGATCAAAAGGGCATTATTTCTGATATTTCTACAAAATATGAAGTTATTAGAGAGTTGATAGGGAGCAATTCTTTTAGCAAAGAAAACAGTTCTTATTTTTGCAAGGATTTTACGGAAAGTGGGATAATAACTTATTATTACAACAGCAGCGAACTAAAACACATTCTTCACACATATACTCAGAATCATATTAGCCATAAAGATGAGTATTATGTATGGAACAATCAGCTCTTTTTTCAACTCACTACACATACAACTCATTACAAAACATATAAAGAGTCTCCAGACCCTATTGATATTACTCATACGATGGAAAAAAGATATTATTTTGACAAGGAAAAATCTATCTTGTGTAAAGTAAAAGAATACCAAACCAAAAACAACCAACCGATAAAAACCAACTCCGTATCTTCTAAAAAAATACGATGCAATCAAAGTCAGGACATCCTAAAAAAATACAAAATTCTCCTTGACTACAAAAGCAAGAAAAGTACCGATAACTGTATGGTAGCAAGAGAAATGCACTAACCCCTCCCTGCTTTTATAAATTTTAAAAAGAATTAACATAAAAATATACCGATTGGTATTATTTTTTTGATACTTTTGTTTCAGAAGTAAATTTTATGGCGAGTAAAGCAGATCAGACAAAGGCATTTATTATTAAGAAAGTAGCCCCTATTTTTAATAAAAACGGGTATGCAGCTACAAGTCTTAGTGATATTACCAAAGCTACTGGACTCACTAAAGGCGCTATCTATGGAAATTTCAAAAACAAAGAAGAACTCGCTATTGAAGCCTTTAATATGGTCGTAAAGGGAGTACTTCGCAGGATTACAGAGTACCAAAACAGAAGTGACTCGCCTTTTGAAAAATTGACCTTACTTACCAAGTTCTATCGCAACTATTATGATTACATCTATGAATACGGTGGATGTCCTATTATAAATATGGGAGTAGATGCTAATAATCAAAACACAGAACTGTTTGCACATGTTCAGTATACCATAGAAAGAATACAAAAGAATCTGGTAAAAATTATTGAACAAGGAAAAAAAGAAGGAGAAATTAAACCCGCTATAGATTCCTGGCTATATGCTAAACAAATTTATACAATGATCCAGGGAGCCGTATTTATGACCTATACCATGAATGACGAAAACTATCTTTCTTCAATTATGGATAAAGTGGATCAAATGATCCTGAATGAAATAAAAAAATAATATTTTTTTAACCTAAAATATACCGATTGGTATAAAATTATTCACTAACAAAAACAAAGATAATGAAGACCTTACCTAAAATTTTAAACAGTTTTGCCAGAATACGATTTCAAGATTGTGATCCTTTTAACCACCTAAACAACGCCTCTTACCTCAATTATATGATCAACGCCCGGGAAGATCAGGTAGCAGAACATTATCAAATTGACATTTTTGAAATGGCAAAGAACCAAGGAGTAAGCTGGGTAGTCGGAAGCAATCAGATTGCTTATCTCAAGCCTGCATTTACCATGGAGAAAGTATGCATCGAATCACAATTAATCAATTTTGATAAAAACATGCTACAAGTAGAAATCAGGATGCTCAATGAAGATAAAACAGAGTTAAAAGCAGTGTTGTGGAGTACATTCATTCACTTTAATCTACTAAAGCAAAAAAAATGGAACCACAATGAACAGTTACTATCTCTTTTTGAATCAGTTAAGTCTCCTGTTGAAGCAAAAAGCTTTGATGAAAGAATTTTAGAAATTAAATCCAAAAAAATGCAACTTTTTTAGTTTTTTGGCGTCTTATAGAATACATCAATCAATTAAATACATCACTATGAAATTCTCGAAAAGGATAAATTCTTCCAGAAAAAGAGTTTATTATGTTTTTATTGGATTTTTTATAATCGCCCTTTTATCAATGCTTGTCGTGTCCTGGCAATTAGGCATTTTTGAATAGACCTATTAGGGAAAATAGCAACATTTTTCCAGAGTTCATTTAATTTATGATATCACCTATATACAAAGAGACTTCATCATACCCATGATAACGTCTCTTTTATATTTTTTATACCGTATAATAACACCCTATTTCCATCTTCTGAAAGCAAAAAACAGTACTTTTACAATCATAAATAATCAGCATGTTCAGAAGTATCTTTTTTCATTTTTTATTCTTTTTTCTTATTACCCTAACTGCTTGCAAAAGCGGAAAACACATCTCCATAAAGTTCCATGACGAGTATGTTGTACAGAATGATACTGTATTTAGTAGTTCCAGAATTGGAGGGCTTTCCAGTATTGATTATGACCCAAAAAGCGATCAATATTATATCGTATGTGATGACGCCAGACATCCCAGATTCTACAAAGCTTCTATAGAGATCAATAATAACAAAATAGAAGACATCCGTTTTACTGCTCCGATTAAAGTTCAAAACCCAGAAGAAAAAACCCTGGATCTGGAAGCATTGCGACTGTCTGATAATAATACATTGGTTTTTACCAGTGAGGGGTCTGTTAAAAACAATAGCAATCCTGCTATATTCACTACGGAGCTCAACGGTACTTTCATAGATGCTTTCAAGCTTCCCGGCAACCTGCTTGCTACAGGGAGCAATGCCCCCAGACACAATGCTGTTTTCGAGGGATTAACCCCTGACATACACAATAAGGGATTTTGGGCATCTATGGAGCTTCCTTTACAAAAGGACGGAGAAGAACCTTCATTCCTGCATCAGGGGGCTCCCGCTAGAATCACTTTCTTTGACAAAAAGAGCAAAACTCCTTCATTTCAATTTACTTACCCACTGGACAAGCTAGCAAGAGATCCAAAAGGAAAATTCGGAGTCAATGGGATTACCGGACTGGTACAAATCACTACTGATCTTTTTATCATCCTGGAACGAGGATATGTATCCGGCTACGGAACACAGGGAAATACTGTCAAACTCTATGTAGCTGATAAGAAAAATGCAACCAATACCCTTCATCAGACCTCTTTATCCGATGCCCCTTATTCCAGTGCTTCCAAAAAATTACTCTTTGATTTTGAAAGCGTCAGAGCAAAATTAACAAATAACATAGTAGACAATATAGAAGGTATTACGATAGGTCCCACCCTTCCTAATGGCAACCCTTCTCTCATTCTTATTGCTGATAATAACTTCAATCCATCAGATATCCAGATCAACCAATTTATCCTCATGGAATTGATCATTAAAAAATAATCCTATGAAACACATCTGTATATTTCTCTTTTCTATCCTTATTATTGGTTGTTCCTCTCCCACTACTTCTACCACATCAGAAACAACAACTTACTTCTTGATTCGGCATGCAGAAAAAGACCTCAGTGACCCCAGAAACCCAAATCCTATGCTTACCGAAAAAGGAAATATCAGAGCAAAAAAGTGGGCAGCTATTTTAGCTCCCTCCTCAATTGATTACGTATACAGCACTCAATTTCTACGAACAAAACTAACAGCTACACCTATCGCCCAAAAAAATAAGGTACCAATAACCACATACGCTCCCAACAAGCTATTATCGAAAGATTTTAAACAAAAAACAAAAGGAAAAACTACCGTAATTATCGGGCACTCTAATACCATCCCTTCTTTTATAAACACGCTATTGCAAAAAAAGAAATACGATGATCTCGAACATGAAGATTACGGCAAATTATTTATTATCAAAATCACAGGAGATCAAATTACAGAAACTGTATTGGACATTAATTAACAGCAATCTTCTTTCAGTACATACACATGAATATCTTCTAAGGCAATAACAGAAACCTGCTTTAATTTCCCGGTCTCAAACAATGTATCCAATTGAGACAAATCTGTATGCAAGGCCTCCGTTTTATAATTTTTATAATCTGCAAATCGAATGCCTGAAACCACTCGTGGATTATATCCTTCTCTAAAGCGAATTCCCCCGCCATTAACCGCATATTTATACGCCAGATAGTCAACGGTGTAACGTTCTTTATGTATCCAATACATAAATTCGTCTTCATAATCCGTTCCTCCTCCTTCCTGATCAAAAGTTACTTTTATCTTGTAATAAGGTTCCCCCTTTAATACCGTCTCTCCTGCCAGGGTTTTATTCACTGCAGCAGCGTTTAATCCATACGGAAGCATTGCAAAATAGTGCACTGAGTTTACCCCATCACTGATTTTAGTCACCAAAGAATCTGCAACTGTAACCGCACATCCATTCACACGCCGCAATAATCCTTTATTACTCACTACATCGTGCACTTCTTTTGTATCTGATACAACCTTGCGCTCCAGTTGGTACACCCCTTTTCTTCGTTCACTTCTATACTGTTTCCCTCTAAAGGAAAAATGAATCACAGATTGATCGAATACCGTTCCTCCAGCCTTTTCGATTGCTTTATCTACAATTTCCTGCGCCGTCTGCTGATAAGAAAATACCGAAACATGAATCATCACGAAAAAAAACGAAAAAAATAAAAAACGAACCATAACTACTTATTTTACTCACATAGTGAGATGTTACAATTTCAGGAAGCCTCCTTACTATTAAAAACTTATTTCTTTTAAAGTACCTCAGTACAAATCTCAAGGTACATCTGTAATAACGAAAGTACTCTTTATTCTAATCATTTATGCTAGAATTTTGTTAAAGCATTACAAGTACGACTATCGTATCCCCCAATAATCAAGGTGCCAATACACTGAAACGTATCGAAAAGGCAGCACTTGTTTTTCTCAACGTCTGTTGTACCTCTCTCTAAATAACCGGTGCAACTTCCAATTCCTCTGCAAACCTTCCCTTCTTACTTTTCTGCACTCGTCAGACCAGATTTAATCCGGTATACTCCTTCATACAAAACCACCCCTTCCTGAGTAGAGATATGTTAACAAAAAAGATTTTTTAGTAATTTTGCAATCTAACAAACCCCAAAAAATACACTCATGAAACATACCCTTATTTTATTATTTTCTACAGTTCTATCAATGACTATTACTGCACAGGAAGCCGATGCTTACAAAAAAGTAACCACCTCATTTACAGAGTACTTTAACCAGCAAGATGCAGCAGCTATTTTTGAACTGTACACTCCCGAAACGCAAAATGACATAACAAAAGAAGGAGTCGCTGCCTTTGTAAAAGGATGTTATAGTCAATTTGGGAAATTAACCCAAACCGAATTCCAAAACACTTCGGGAAAAGTACATACGTATACTGCTACATTTGAGAAAGCAAGCCTGTCCATGGAATTATTACTGGACGATCAAGACAAAATAATATCTATTCAATTTGATCAATTATAGGCGAATTTTATAGATATATCCTATAACAAAGCTTTCTTTTCGAGAAAGCTTTGTATTTTTACAGCCATCTTATAAGATGTTCCATAAAATATTACCTCGCTTTATGGGCGCTTACAGCGTTACCGAAATAGTATTAAAAATCAACTCGTGGGTCAGAACAGAATTAATATATTAAACAGAAAGGCAAAATTCGAATACGAATTCTTAGATAAATACACTGCCGGAATCAAACTGGCAGGAACAGAGATTAAAGCAATTCGAGAAGGAAAAGCCAGTATTGCCGAAAGTTTTTGTGAATTCCACAATGGGGGAGAACTATTCGTGATCAATATGCATATCGAAGAATATTCGCATGCGACGTATTTTAATCACAATCCTAAGAGTGAACGAAAATTACTCCTGAATAAAAAAGAATTAAAAAAGCTTGAAAAAGAAGTAAAGAATAGCGGTCTTACCATTATTCCTACCCGATTATTTATTAATGAACGGGGGCTTGCTAAATTAGATATTGTACTCGCCAAGGGGAAAAAGCTTTACGACAAAAGAGAAACGATTAAAAACAGAGATAATAAGAGAAATCTGGATCGTATAAAAAAAGCGTATAACAATTAAAAAAGCCCTTGCAATGGCAAAGGCTTTTTACTTTTTAGTTTTTATCTTCTAACAGCGGGACAAAACGAAACTCTCCAAACTCGTGTTTTTCGAATTGTGTCTCACTTTTTCGTATGAACAAGGTCATAATCTGAGCGTTTTCTCCAACAGGAATCACCAACCTCCCTCCTATTGCTAATTGACTTAATAAAGGTTTAGGAACATAAGGAGCGCCCGCAGTAACAATAATAGCTTTATAAGGCGCAAATTCGGCTAATCCTTTATACCCATCACCAAAAATCAATTGTTTGGGGCGATATCCGATTTTAGGAAGAAACAGTTTGGCTTTTTTAAACAATTCTTTTTGTCGCTCAATACTATATACTTTAGTCCCTAATTCGCATAATACAGCTGTCTGATACCCAGAACCTGTTCCTATTTCCAATACCTTATCACCACTTTTAACCTCCATTAATTCACTCTGAAAAGCCACCGTATATGGCTGTGAAATGGTTTGATCCGCACCAATTGGAAATGCCTTATCCTGATACGCATGATCTTCAAAACTAGAATCCATAAACAAATGCCTGGGAATTGAATTAATGGCTTCTAACACCTTTTTATCCTTAATCCCTTTATCAATCAATACCTTGACCAGTTGTTTTCTTTTTCCAGCTTGTTTTAACGTATCTTTAGCTCTCATTCGCGTTTTTTGAATAGCCAAAATTACGTAAAGATTTTAAAGATTCTCATACAATTTTACTTCTAAAAGGAATATTTTACATTTTAGATACAAATAAGAATTAAAATTTATAAATAATGTTATTTTTGTCTAAAACCTTGAAATATGCTCAAAGCAGGAGTACTTGGTGCGGGGCACCTTGGTAAAATTCATTTACGTTTATTAGAACAATCAACAAATTATAATTTAGTCGGGTTCTATGACCCCAATAAAGAACAGGTAGCAGCTATTGCCGAAGAATTTGGTTTTACCCCTTTCGACTCTGCCGAAGCCTTAATAGATGCTGTAGATGTGATTGATATTGTCACTCCTACTTTTGCCCATTTTGAAGTTGCAAAGAAAGCTATTAAAGCAGGAAAACACGTATTTATAGAAAAACCTATTACCAATACTGTACAAGAAGCAGAAGCGCTTATTGAACTAGCTAATACATATAATGTAAAAGGACAAGTCGGTCATGTAGAGCGATTTAATCCTGCCTATACCTCGGTGGCAAAAAAAATAGACAACCCTATGTTTATTGAAGCACATCGACTGGCAGAATTTAATCCCAGAGGAACAGATGTGCCTGTAGTACTGGACTTAATGATTCACGATATAGATGCTATTCTTAGCGTAGTGAATTCTGAAGTAAAAAACATTAGTGCCAGCGGAGTATCTGTAATTAGCGAAACACCTGATATCGCAAATGCAAGAATAGAGTTCGAAAACGGCTGTGTTGCCAATCTTACTGCCAGCCGGATTTCCTTAAAAAATATGAGAAAGGCGCGTTTCTTCCAAAAAGATGCCTATATATCGGTGGACTTCTTCGAAAAGAAATGCGAAGTCGTAAAAATGAAAGACGCTCCCGAACAACCTGACGATTTTGCCATGATTTTGCAAAATGCAGAAGGGGTAAAAAAACAAATTTATTTTGATAATCCGAGTGTCCCCAGTAACAATGCAATCCTTGATGAGTTGGATACTTTTGCCGAGGCTATAAAAAATGACAGCACTCCTATTGTCTCGCTCGAACAAGGTAAAAAAGCACTGGAGGTAGCTTTGCAAATTATCGCTTGCTTTAACTAGATTACAACATTGATCATCATAGAAAATACTATTTTCTGAATATTTATAAAACAGACAACGACATGAAAAATATAGCTGTTATCGGCGCAGGAACAATGGGGAATGGTATCGCACATACATTCGCCCAAAAAGGTTTCAAAGTTCAATTAATTGACATCTCTCAAGAATCACTGAACCGGGGAATTGCAACCATTACCAAAAACCTCGATCGAATGATCAAAAAAGAAGTGATTTCTGAAGCTGATAAAGAAGAAACACTTGGCAATATCACCACTTTTACAGACATCAAAGAAGGAGTTGAATATGCACAACTGGTAGTAGAAGCTGCCACAGAAAATGTACCATTAAAATTGAACATTTTTAAAGAGCTGGATGAAGTTTGCGGAGAAGATACGGTTCTTGCTACAAATACTTCTTCCATTTCGATTACTCAGATAGCAGCTGCTACAAAAGCTTCCAGGCAAGACAAAGTAATCGGTATGCATTTTATGAACCCTGTACCTATTATGAAGTTAGTAGAAATTATCAGAGGGTATAACACTTCTGACCAAGTTACTAATACGATTATGGAGCTTTCCAAAACACTGGGTAAAGTTCCTGTAGAAGTGAATGATTATCCAGGGTTCGTAGCCAATAGAATTTTAATGCCTATGATTAATGAATCTATTGAGACTTTATACAATGGAGTGGCCGGAGTTCAGGAAATTGACACTGTAATGAAATTGGGAATGGCTCATCCAATGGGCCCCTTACAATTAGCTGACTTCATTGGATTAGATGTTTGTCTTTCTATATTAAATGTAATGTACGAAGGGTTTAAAAATCCGAAATACGCACCTTGCCCTCTGTTAGTAAATATGGTAACTGCCGGTAAGCTAGGAATCAAAAGCGGAGAAGGCTTTTATGACTATGCAGAGAGCAGAAAAGCGGAAAAAATAGCAACGCAATTTGCATAATCTCTTATGACTTTATGAAGCTAAACTTCCTTCTTTTTATTTGTTTATTACAGATATGCTGTAAAAAAGAGCAAGGAAGTTTAGCTACTATGTCTAAAAGTCCCTCTCCATATACTCAGCAGTACCCGCAGCTGGATCATCTTTTTAAAAAACACCCAACCTATATCGCCAGTAGTTTTGATTTCCCCGTTGGCAAACCTGATGCCAAAGGGTATTACAATGCGCAACATTTTGGAGAAAATGCACATTTGGGAGAAGACTGGAATGGAATCAAGGGAGGAAATAGTGATTTAGGCGATCCTATTTATGCCATTGCCAATGGATATGTATCCTTTGCTCAGGATATCGGAGGCGGATGGGGACATGTAATTCGTATTATTCATCAATACAAAGGCTCCTATTATGAATCTGTCTATGCACATTGTCATACCATAGCGGTCAAAAAAGGAGATTTACTCCATAAAGGAACACCTATTGGTACTATAGGGAATGCCCATGGAAAATATTACGCACATTTACACCTGGAAATAAGAAATCATATCTTTATGGATATCGGACAAGGATATTCCAATGATACTAAAGGATATATACATCCTACAAATTTTATAAATTCAAACTAATGGCTACCATTAAACCTTTTAAAGCAGTCAGACCCACCAGAGACAAAGTAGGATTAATCGCCTCTCGCTCTTATCAAAGTTATACTCCAGAAGAACGGGATTCCAGAATGACGCATAATCCGTATTCTTTTCTGCATATCGTAAACCCTGGTTACAAATACCAAAAAGTAATTTCGGGAGAAGAGCGATATAAGCTCGTCCGAAACAGGTATTTGGAATTCAAGGAAGACGACATTTTTATTCAGGATCAACAGACCTCGTATTATGTGTATAAGATTGTCAACAGGGAACAGGAATCTTTTTGTGGTATTGTAGCAGCCGCAAGTGCCGAAGATTATGAGAACAATGTTATCAAAAAGCATGAGGATACGATTCAGGATCGGGAAACCACCTTTAAAGAATATCTCCGTACAGTAGGTTTTAATGCAGAACCTGTGCTTCTCACCTACCCAGATAATGACCTCATAACCTCAATCATAAAAAATACAGTAGCAGAAAGAGCCGAATATGAGTTTACCACCACCTACAGAGACACTCATTATTTATGGCAAATCAATCAACCGGAAATTCTCCGGCAGATCGAAAAAGAGTTTGCAGCTATGGAAACCATCTATATTGCTGACGGACATCATCGATCCGCTTCTTCTTATTTACTTTCCAAAGACCTGAAAGAAGAAAATTCTAATCATACAGGAACAGAAGCCTATAATTTCTTTATGAGTTACCTGATTCCCGAATCCGAACTTCGGATATATGAATTCAATCGCCTTATTAAAGATCTGAACGGACTTACTAAAGAAGAATTTTTAATTCGTCTGGATGAGTGGTTCCGTATCGAAAATCGAGGAATTGAAGTGTACAAACCCAGTAAACCTCATCATTTTAGCTTATACCTGGAAGGAGAGTTTTACTCTTTGTATCTGAGAAAAACAATCTACGAATTTAATACTGCATTAGATTCTCTAGACGCTCATATTCTGTTCAAAACAATTCTTGAACCCATCTTAAACATAACAGATCTTCGTACTGATGACAGAATCGAATACTCTCATGGAAAAAATGACATTGTTTATGTAAAAACAAAAGTTGACTCCGGGGAATTCAAAGCAGGTTTTGGTTTATTTCCTGCGACTGTTGAACAAATGAAAAATATAGCCGATGAGGGCTTGACCATGCCTCCAAAAAGCACGTATATTGAGCCTAAATTAAGAAGTGGGATCACTATTTATGAATTTGAAAAATAAATTCGTTGATACCCCATAAAAGAAGTATCTTAGAAAGAGACATTATGAGCATTACATCTAATCTGCAAGACATACAAGAATCATTACCTAAAGAGATCACCCTAGTCGCTGTATCAAAGACCAAACCTGTTGCCGATATTGAAGAAGCCTACCAGGCGGGACACCGAGTATTCGGAGAAAACAAAATTCAGGAGATGACAGAAAAATGGGAGCAGCTTCCTCAGGATATTTTATGGCATATGATCGGGCATGTACAGACAAATAAAGTAAAGTACATGGCTCCATATGTTCACTTGATCCATGCAGTTGACAGCTTAAAACTATTAAAAGAGATCAACAAGCAAGCCTTAAAAAATAAACGGATCATCCATTGCCTGTTACAAATAAAAATCGCAGAAGAAGAGAGTAAATTTGGACTTTCTCCATCAGATGCCCAAGCGCTATTAGCTTCTGAAGAGGTCAGTAGTTTATCCAATGTTCATATCGAAGGGTTTATGGGAATGGCTACCTTTACTGATAATCAAAAACAGATTCGACAAGAATTTAGTGTGATCAAAAACTTATTCGACGAAATGGTTCCTCAATACCCCCAACTAAAAACACTATCCATAGGAATGAGTGGGGATTATGAAGTCGCCATTGCTTCCGGTAGCACCATGGTTCGTATTGGAAGTTCTATTTTTGGAAAAAGAAACTATGTATAACCACAACCGTATAAAAAAGTAGGAACGATACAATATGTATGCAATTTTAGATATAGAAACAACAGGAGGAAAATACAATGAAGAAGGTATTACTGAAATTGCTATCTATAAATTTGACGGTCATGAAATAGTGGATCAATTTATAAGTTTAATTAACCCGGAGCGTCCGATACAGCCTTTCGTATCCAACCTGACCGGGATTAATAACGAAATGCTTAGAAATGCCCCCAAATTTTATGAAGTTGCCAAGCGAATTGTAGAAATCACAACAGATGCGATTATTGTGGCTCACAATGCGAGTTTTGATTATCGTATTCTGAAAACGGAATTCTCACGACTGGGATTTGAATTCGAAAGAGAATCTCTTTGTACTGTAGAACTCTCCCGAAAACTAATCCCGGATCAACCATCCTATAGCCTCGGAAAACTAGTTCGAAGCCTGGGAATCCCCATGACCGATAGGCACCGGGCGAATGGAGATGCTTTAGCCACTGTAAAACTTTTCAAACTTCTTCTTGCCAAGGATGTAGAAAAAAAGATTGTCACTAATACGGTTCGTTTTAAACCCAAAAGACAAATTGACGATAAGCTACTAAAGCTTATTGACAGTGTCCCTTCGGAGACCGGAGTATATTATATGCACGATGCCGAAGGCAAGATTATCTATATCGGAAAAAGCAGGAATATCAAAAAAAGGCTCAACCAGCATTTTACCAGTGATAACCGGAAATCGAAACGGATACAGGAAGAAATTACCCATGTGACTTTTGAGATTACAGGAAGTGAGTTACTCGCCTTATTAAAGGAGAATGAAGAAATCAAATTACACAAGCCTAAGTTTAATCGGGCCCTGAGAAGAACACGTTTTGATCAGGCTCTTTATCAATTTACAGACGAAAAAGGATATATCAATCTCAAAACGGCAAGAATTGACCTCAGAAAAAAACCTATCACTATATTCACTAACAGGCAGCAGGCCAAATCTTTTATGTTTAAGTGGTCAGAGGAATATCAGCTCTGCCAAAAATTAATGGGATTAGATACTGGCAAAAAAAATTGTTTTAACTACACTATTAAGCAATGCTATGGAGCTTGTATATCAGAAGAATCTCCTGCCGAGTATAACGAACGGGTGATGGAATTAATACATCACCATTCTTTCAAAAACGAAACCATGGTTTTGATCGACCGGGGAAGAGAGGTTGACGAACGCGGAGTCGTATTAATAGAAAATGGAATATTGCAGGGGTTCGGGTACTTTACCCTTAATTATCAGATAAACAATATCGAGATTTTACGCTCTATTATAACACCTATGAGTCATAACAGAGATGCCCAGCATATCATTCAAAGTTACATTAGAAAAAACAAAAAGTTAAAAATTATTAAACCTACCAGTAATGAGTAGATAATGGTTTCTGAAAAAAATGTCTCTATCATTCCTTATCAAAATAAAAATGATACTTTAATCATTCTGGGGCATACGTACTTTTTTTTAGTATTTTTAGACCAAAACCAACTAATTTGAACTCAAACAAAGCAGAAACTCATTGGAAAAATAAACTTCATGAAATTATTTATGAAGCAGATACGCCGGCTGGTAAATTTTTCGATATCATTCTTCTGATATTAATCGTACTTAGTATCATTTTCGTGATGCTGGAGAGTGTCAAAGGACTCCCGCAATCGACTTATGATTTGCTATATTATGCAGAATGGATTATCACTATTTTTTTCTCACTAGAATACATTGCCCGGATTGTTTCGATAAAAAAGCCTTCTAACTATATTTTTAGTTTTTATGGGATCATTGATTTTCTATCTACGATTCCGTTATACTTATCTTTTTTCTTTACCGGATACCACGCACTGCTTACCGTACGTGCACTTCGGTTATTAAGGGTATTTCGAATATTAAAAATATCGAGATACATTGGAGAGGCAAATAAACTAAGTACCGCGATAAAAAACAGCAGGGCAAAAATTTCTGTATTCCTGTTTGCCGTTATTGTGCTATGTATTATTCTGGGAACTATTGTTTATCTGGTAGAAGGAGAAGAAAGCGGTTTTAAAAATATCCCCGTGAGTGTTTATTGGTGCATTGTAACAATGACTACTGTCGGATACGGAGATATTGCTCCTGTAACCCCGGCCGGGCAGTTTATAGCTGCTTTGATTATGATATTGGGATATGGTATCATTGCTGTTCCGACAGGAATTGTCAGTGCAGAATATTCTCAGCACTCAAAAAAAGTTCACTTAAACACCCAATCTTGTCATAATTGTAATGAAAATAACCACCAGGACGGGGCTAAATTTTGTCACAATTGCGGAGAATCACTCTATAATGAATAAACATCTTATTGTTATTGTTGGCCCTACTGCCATTGGAAAAACGAATCTAAGTATTCAACTGGCACGTCATTTTGATTGCGAAATTTTGTCTGCGGATAGCCGGCAATTTTTTAAAGAAATGCAGATCGGAACTGCAGCTCCTACGACAGAAGAGCTGAGTATGGCACCTCATCACTGCATACAACATATCAGCATACAGGATGCTTATTCTGTAGGAGATTATGAAAAAGAAGCACTCAGCATCTTAACCTCCTTATTTGCCAAAAAAGATATCGCTATTCTAATTGGAGGATCCGGTTTATATGTCCGGGCAGTAACTGATGGGCTTGATGATTTCCCCGAAATAGATCCTGCCATCCGGATTACTTTAAATGACGTTTTTGAAAAAAAGGGAATCACGGCACTTCAGGAACAGTTACAAACATTAGACCCTGTACAGTACAACAAAATGGATATTCAAAATCCGCATCGATTGATTCGGGCACTAGAAATCTGTATTGGCACTGGTACCCCCTACTCTTCTTTTCTAAGTGCCGCTGGAAAAAGCCGTCCTTTTAATATTATAAAAATAGGGATTACTGCCGATCGTCAGATTATTTATGATCGTATCAATACCAGAGTAGATCATATGATAGAGGAAGGCTTACTAAAAGAAGTAACCGCTTTATATGAATTCAAAGCATTAAATGCCCTGAATACTGTTGGTTATAAAGAGTTATTCAAGTACCTGGATAAGGAATGGTCTCTGGAAACAGCTATTGCCGAAATAAAAAAGAACACAAGACGCTTTGCTAAGCGACAGCTAACCTGGTTCCGAAAAGACCCAAAAATTCACTGGTTTGACTACCAGGAAGACACAAAGAAAATCATACAGAAAATTGATACGTTTCTCTCATAAAAAAAAGGCTGTAAATGCACTGACATCTACAGCCTTTTATATTGCTTTAATAAAGTATTGGTTTGGTTAAAAAAAACATTTTCTAGTCTTCTTCTTCCCCTTCTTTTCGAACTACCAGTCGAAATCCTTCTCCGTGGATATTGAGAATTTCTACCGTTTCGTCTTGTTTTAAATATTTTCTAAGTTTAGCGATATACACATCCATACTACGAGAGGTAAAATAGTTATCATCTCTCCATATTTTTGTCAATGCTAATTCTCTAGGCATTAAGTCATTTAAGTGCAACGCCAATAAACGCAATAATTCGTTTTCTTTTGGAGACAATTTTATAGATTCTTCATCCTTATAGGTAAGAAATCTCAACTTAGAATTCAGATGGAAACTTCCGATCATAAACTCAAACTGCTTACTGTCAACTACCGATTCAGTAGTTTTTCGCTGCATAATCGCCTGAATTTTCATTAACAGCACTTCACTATCGAATGGTTTATTAAGATAATCATCCGCTCCTATCTTGTATCCTTTAAGCACATCTTCTTTCATTGCCTTGGCAGTTAGGAAGATAATAGGAATCTCTTCATTTTTATCTCTGATTTCTTTTGCTAATGTAAATCCGTCTTTGTATGGCATCATTACGTCAAGAATACACATGTCGTAATCATCCTTTTTGAACTTTTCAAAACCTTCCATTCCATTCTTGGCATGGACTACTTGGTAATCATTCATTACAAGATAGTCTTTTAACACAGTTCCAAAATTCGGATCATCTTCAACAAGCAAAATCTTTTTGTTTTCTGTTTCCATATTTTATGATATTAATGGTAATTTAATTATGAAGGTAGAGCCTTTTCCCCTTTCGCTCTCTACCCAAATTTGACCGTGATGGTCATCTATGATTCTTTTTACATAAGTAAGTCCTAAGCCATGCCCTTTTACATTGTGAAGATCCCCTGTGTGTTCTCTAAAGAATTTTTCAAATATTTTCTTTTGTACTACTTTACTCATCCCTTTTCCCTGATCTCTAATTTTCAGAAGAATACTATCCTTAACATTCTCTGTATAGATATCTATTTTTGGTGAGTCTTCAGAATATTTTATAGCGTTGTCCAGTATATTAACTACGACATTAATCATATGACTATCATTGGCTAATATCGCTGATTTAAATGCGCCCAAATGGGTTTTAATATATCCGGACTTATCTTCTACTATAAGAGATACATGGGTTATTGCATCTTCTATAATATCGTGTAGCTTTAGTCTTTCTTTTTTAATATTTAATTGATTTTTCTCCAGTTGAGAAATCCGTAAAACATTTTCTACCTGAGCATGCATTCTTTTATTTTCCTCTCGTATCATCGTCAGGTATCGTTGTGTTTTTTCGCTATCTCCACCTATTTTCGGGTTTTTAATGGCATCTAGCGCCAGGTTTATAGTTGCTATTGGTGTTTTTAATTCATGCGTCATATTATTGATAAAATCTGTTTTTATCTCCGATATCTGACGCTGCATAATTAATTGAGATAATGCACTGGAATAAGCAATAACAATAATTAATGTAAACATGATAGAAAGAATTGTCATCCCTTTTATCGAGGATAATACATATTTTTTCTTTCCTGTAAAATTAACATACAACTGATATTTACTAAATCCTTGTTCATTAATAAAAAGTGGTACTGAATAAGTAGTTGGGTATTCCAGGCTAAAATCATCAGAATGGACTCTTGTCGCTAGTGCATTACTATATATAGCATATTCAAAATCCACTTTTATATCTCGTTTTTCTAACTCTTTATTTATTAATCTTTCTATCTCTTCTTTTTTTACTCTCCTGTGTATCGGAAAATAACTTGCGATTTCTCCTATAGCCTCTTCATAATCTCTTCGCTGAAGATCTGTCAATCTTTGAATTCTTTCTAATTTAGAAATCTTTCTGTTTTTTGTGATACGCGCTCCATTTTCTCCTCCTATCGTATCTGTCTTTCGATTCAATATTACTTTTTTCAACTTTACCGTATCGATATTGAAGGCTATAAAAGAAGAAAACAGCTTATAATCTTCTTCTAAACTACCATTTGCATATGACAATCCTTTTCTGGTACTATCAATGCTTATATCAAGCAATTGTCGAATCGTTTTATTATCCGGAGCATCAATTGTATCTATAATTTGCTGCAACGGAAAAAATATCTCTTCAAACTCTCTATACTGAATATCTTTTGATACGGATATAAGAATATGTTTTGCATTTAACGAAAACTGTTCCTCATTATTTTCTACCGTATTATTAATCCAATATCCCTGCACAAAAATGATACCAATCAGTGACAAGCTCATCAAAATTATTAGCAGGACGAATAGTCTTTTATTCATGCCCCAAAAATAAGACTTTAACATTTAGCCACTTTATGGTTTAACCAAATGTTAACAGTATACTATGACTTATTCACAAGACGATAAGAGAATAATTTTATTGTGGATTTTCTGAACCTGATCGTGTGTATTTTTCAGATTATTATTTCGTATTACAAAGTCAGCAAACGGGACTTTTTGGTCATCTGTCCATTGGTTTTTCATTCGATCTTTTACCTGCTCTTCTGTTGTATTATCTCGTTGCATCACCCGCCTGATACGTTCTTCTTCTGGCACGACAACCAGGATCGTATAATCACATTTTTTATATCCTCCATTCTCAAATAGAATAGCTGCTTCTTTTATAACGTATTGCCCCTTTTGTTTATTCTTCCAATTGTTAAAATCTTTCGCTACTGCAGGATGCACGATACTATTTAATGCTTCTAACAAAGCTTTATCCCGAAAAACTTTATTCGCTATATACGCTCGATTCAATGCTCCGTCCTGATATGCTTTTTCTCCTAATAAGTCTACAATAGCAGCTTGTAGGGTTTCATCTGTATTCATCAACTGTTTTGCCTCTTTATCCGCGATATAAACAGCAATCCCCATATCCTGAAACATATTAGCAATTGTCGATTTGCCACTTCCAATTCCTCCGGTAAGTCCTACTACTTTCATCTTCTTTCTATTTTAAGATTACAAATTGCACCTGTTTTTCTCCCAGCCTCACATCGTGAACCGTAACCGGATATTCCTTAATCTCCAGAATTAAAAAAGAACTCCCTTCTGCTACTTTTTGATAATCCGCGATAATTTTAAAATCAGAGGGCGCTATTGTATTATATGTATCCAGCCCAACCCTATACACTACCTTGACTTCTTTTGGAAATACCTTTACCTCATGATTGTCAGGTACATTAATAAGTGTCACCGGGATCTCCTGACTTCCTTCCGTAAATTTACTTACGTCTATAGAAGCGGTAATTTCTAAGGGACTCACAGTAACTCCCAAAGGAAAATCACTTCGATCCAAAGCTACTTTTGTACTGTAGTTTTTATGAACCCCTTCTATCAGAAATTCTTCTGTTTGTATGGATGCAATCGTATCCACAATCCTTTTTGCTCCGGAGACAATTACTGAATCGGGGCTTGGAATTACTCCTTCTGCACTTCCGTAACCTGCTGTAAAAGTCACATTTCCATTGATTGTTACAGGTATCTTTTTTTCTAAATTCTCATCCAGTTTCAACCGGATTGTATCTTTCTGAACAGATAACACCCGACCTTTAAAATCCAGGTTATTCTTAAGTAATAATGCCTGCTTATCAATAAAAAAGGAATACCCTCTACCGGAAGCAGTTACAGCATCTTCTACATCAAAAGTCAAGGCATTTTTCTTCCAGTTATTACTCATCAGACGAAACCCGTTTCCATTGAGAATAATCTTCAGGCTCAGGTCACTAGTCGTATTGAGTATTTTTCCGTTGGGGATATTCACATATCGGATTGGCACCTCCACCTCTCTTGTATAGTTTTTAGAAAACTGAATAAACAACCATAGCATGGATGTAAACGTGAGAAAAAACAGAAATGTTTTTACATTGTTCCGTTTAAAAGAAAACCTATGACGTATACTGCTTTGTTCTTTCATCTATAATTAGTATCGTTTTAAAAGAGACGTTAAAAATCTGACATCCCACCGAGTTCCTGCCCTGGTTTATCAACACCTGTGCTAAATTATTTTTTTACCTACTGCCGAAAAAATAATTTCCGAAACTTCTCTTCTGGTTTTTTACCTAATACATGAATATAGTAATAAGCGGTTAAAAAACCTTTTCCATACCCATAAAACTGTATCAAAACAGCTATTACAGCTTTGATTGCTATCGATACACTTTTATAAGATCGCAGTGCTCCTATAAAAATCAGTAAAAAATACCCTGCCAGGAAGGCTGCAAAATACCAGTACCCAAAACATGCAGCGACTATCGACAGTATTGCAAATGCGATAAACAAGCTTGGAAACCAATAGGTTATTTTTGCTGTTTGCGGATGCCATTTATTCAAAATAGGCCGCACTAACCCAAACTTATGAACCTGTATTTTAAATTTTTCCCAGGAGATTCTTCGTTTATGAAAAACTTTTGCCGTTGGAATCAAAGCTGTTTCATATCCCAGCTCCCACAAACGGATGGTCAAATCCGGATCTTCTCCGGGATGAATATTTCCGAATCCGGATGATTTTTCAAAAGCCTCTCTGGATAAGCCCATATTAAAACTTCTCGGCTGAAATTTACCCATCGTATTTTTTCTTCCTCTAATTCCTCCAGTTGTCATATATGAAGTCATACTGAAGCTAATTGCTTTTTGCAGGTCCGAGAAACTCGAATGTGCATCATCAGGACCTCCAAAACAATGAACAAACTTCTTCGCTAAAAAAGAAGCGACTTCGCTTAGGTAATCCGCCGGTAAAATTACATCACTATCCAAAATTATAAAGTAATTCCCTTTTGCCACACGCATCCCATAGTTCCTGGAATCTCCCGGTCCCGTATTTTCCTTTTGATAATAACTGATCGATAATTGATCTTTATATTTTTCTACCTCTGCGGCTGCAGTATCAGTGGAACCATCTTCTACAATTACTATTTCATATGGCTGATCATACTCCATAGCTTTCATACTCGCTAATAATTCTTTAATCTCTTCGGGCCTGTTATAAACAGGTATAATAAATGAAAAGTCTGGCTTCATACAGCAAAGGTAATCAAAGAATGATTCTTTGAATAAAACCGTTCTCTTTATTTTAAACAGAAATACATCTCAAAACTATGTTTCGAAAATGAACTCTTCTTATAGAAGTGGTTTAAACCTATTTCAATTTGCTAAACATGAGGAATTCAACCATAGTTGGGCTACGATGCTACGCTATCGCATTTTAGAATTTCATCACAGCACATCCACACCTAAACTCCCGCGGCGCACCCCTCCTCAATAGCTATAAAACACTATTTAACAAATATTTACATCCCAACATTTATAGTTTGGAACATTCTTTGCAATATCATTAATAAATAACATCATCATGAAAACAGTACACACCTCCATAACAGCCTCCCTATTACAATCGAATCCCGCTCTATCACTATCCTATACATTCTACACTCAGGAAGCAGTATCCGGAAATGACATTTCGGAACAATCCGGGAAGGTACAATACGTATGGAAATATGAATAACACCCCATTAAAAATGGGATAACCCCTCATCCCCCAAACAGAGAAACCTACTGTTTGGGGGCTTTTTTTGCCTAAAAAAAGCCGAATTTGTTCTAAGAACAAACATCAAATTGTTGTACAACACTTGACTAATTGCTGTACGTCTCTTTTTTTTCAATAAAAAAGTAAGAAATAACTTACCTAAGCACTGTCTTTTTCTTCCTTTTTAGGTCAAAAACACTGGTGTTTTAAGCATAAAAACACCTTATAAACGACTGTTTTTGGAGAATTTTACGCTTGTTTTGGGAGCACAATTGGAGAAAAAAAGCTCCTAAAATCATCATAATCTAATGCTTCATATAATCTTGCCAGGTGACTAAGAGATATTTTTCTTTTTGACTTTCTTTTAAATCCAGATACCCATATTCATAGCAGAACAGATATACTTGTCCCTTTTTGTTTTTCCAGTAATGTGTAAAATAAGATGGATCAAAACCTTCTGAAATCAGTTTTTCTTTCCGTATGGTGGACATTCCTGATTTATTGTAGGTCTTTAAAAGTTTTCGATTCGTCTTTAACTGTTTATCGATAGCATAATATAAAGCTTCTTCTGATTTACGCTTTTGATATTGATGAGCAGATTTACAGTGAGGGGAACAATATTTCTTATCAGATCTTCCAATGATTTCTGCATTGCAATGAGGACAAGTGTTCATTATTTTTTGTTTAACCAAATAGTAGTCGAATCCTATTCGAATGTTATTCGACTAAAATACTACTATGGTTTATAAATAGCACATATTTGTATTATGAAACCTAATAAACATATCACCCTTAAACATTTATTGATCCATAATCAAAAGATGATCGGAATACAATTTTATCCTGACAAGGTGATTCAGGGACTGATTAAAGAACTTCCAAATCCTAGATGGAGTAAAGAGTTTTCAATGGTGTATATTGTAAACACTAAAGAAAATCTAGATCAAATATTTAACAAATTTAAAGGAGTGACTTGGGTAAACGGGAATTCTTTTTTTAAGGAAAAAGTAATTCTAGACAATGAACCTGTAGATATTAACTGGTATCGTAATCGAACCAAAACAACTTCTTACAAGTATGTACCAGAGGAATACCTGAGAAAGTTAGAACTCAAACGATATGCCTTAAACACCTGTAAAACCTACATATCACAATTTGAAAAATTTATTAACCACTATTTCGATAAGGATATTATTACCTTGTCAGAGGAGGAAATCCGAAGCTATTTACAGCATCTCATTAGTCAAAACAAATCCAATAGTTATCTCAATCAAGCTATCAATAGCATTAAATTCTATTATGAAATTGTAATGGGAATGCCTAATCGATTTTATAGTATTGAAAGACCTAGAAAACAGCAACAACTCCCTAAAGTAGTATCAAAAGAAGAAATTATCACAATGCTCGAACATGCTAATAATATAAAACATCGTTGCATTATTGGTTTATTGTATTCAGCAGGTTTACGTCGAAGTGAACTATTAAACCTACGGGTAACTGATATTGACAGTAAACGAATGTTAATTTTTATTCGAAATGCTAAAAATAATAAAGATCGGTATTCATTACTCTCTCACACCATACTAAAAGATTTAAGAATCTATTACAAAAAATGGAAACCTAAAGACTATTTGTTCGAAGGAGCTTTTAGAAACAAATATTCAGCAGAAAGTGTTGTCAAGATTGTTAGAAGAGCAGGTGAGAAAGCAGGTATTAGAAGAAAGGTAACTCCTCATATGTTAAGGCATTCTTTTGCCACTCACCTTTTAGAAGACGGAACAGATATTAGATACATCCAAACTTTACTAGGGCATAGTAGTACAAAAACAACAGAAGTATACACACAAGTTGCCCTAAATAATTTTAAATCAATTAGAAATCCGCTAGATTTGTAGAAAAATATAATGGAAATATGTGTACCGGTACACATATCCAATTGTTATGCTCAATTAACTAAAATCCAAACTAAAAATAAATGGAAATACTCACATTCATAGCTGCTATAATAAGTTTATTTGGAGGATTAGTTACAAAAATTGCTAGAGATAGAGAGAAAAGAAAAGAACAACCAAGGACTATTGAAAAACAAATTGAAGACCTTGACTCTGTTTCTAAAAGTTTAGAAAATTTAAAAGATTTTATTGAAGAGCAAAAAAATAGCCTAAAAGATAACGAAAGAACCATTCAAGAACTTGAAAGTGAAAAAGAGAAACTCAAACCAATTGTAGAAACTCAAAAAGCAACAGTTGAAGCTATTCTAAAAGCACATTCTACAAGTCAAAAAAGGGCAAGATGGTTTGACTATTTAATGGGTTTTTTCATTGGTGTCGCAAGTTCAGCAATAGTTTCATTAGTGTTTTATTACTTTCAAAACGGTAAGTAACTCATATCGGATTGACTCAATATTTATAAGCAGGATCTTAAAAACTGTGTAAAGTATGATCTAAGCTTAGATGGTTAAAAAAAAAATCAACTTAAAAATCAACTAATTTCTTTAACGGAACTTCCAAAGCCTTAGCGATTTCCAAAAGTGTGTAAATAGTCGGGTTAACTCTTCCATTCTCTAACTTTTCAAGTGCCTGTCTATCTTTATTGCAAGCACGAGCCAAATCGGATTGATTCCAACCTTTCTGACTTCTTAACTCAACAATACGCTGACCGACTTTCTTTTTAAGTTGTTCTTTATTCATAGAACAAATGTCAATTAATTATACGACAATTTTGTCATACAAAAGTTTGACATTCTGTTTTAAATTTTTATATTTGTCATATAAGTAGTTGACAAGTGGGTAAATTTAGAATTTTAAAAATACACAGTAAGTTCCGTTATCGCAGATGGGGAAGCGATTACTTTGTACCTGAAATTAGACTCGAAGGTTTATGGCTTGAACAACTTGGATTTAAAAAAGGGGATACTGTAAAAATTGACCAGGAAAAGAACAAACTGATAATAACAGTTAATAAAGAAAAAGAGCATAACACTGTATATAAAAAATAGTGGTTTAACTGCTTAAATAAAAATGAATTTCATAAATTTATGGATAATGTAAAACTGAAAAGTTAGTACTTGAAAATCCACTACTTTTCATATACTAAACGTTGTAAACCATTGCTAAATCAAGTTCTAAAATGTGGATAATAGAAGAAAATAATAAAACGGAACAATTTCTCGTAATAGAACCTTCCTTTTATGATGTCTTGAATCCTTGTGACGATTTTACATTAAAATGCTTAGAAGTGTTAAGAAGAAAGTTACCGATACACTTCAAGGAATTTCCTAATGGAACAAAATTCGGAATTATAAGATATGGAGATTTTTTAGGAAATAAATATCCCGCAATTGGAATTCAATGTGAATTGGATACTGATTATGAAAAGATTCCTGATTTTATTGACTTATTTGACGAAGTTGAAATTCTAATTAATAAAATTGGGCTTGAGAACATTAAAAAAGAAGCAGAATTAATTGACGCAATAAAGTGGAATGAGTTAAACGCAATTGGCTGGTATTTTGAAAAGTAAACGGTTTACAACAAGGTATATAGCAAATAGGGAGTTCGGTGATTTACGAAAGTTCAGTGCTTTTTACCAACACCGCCAAATCGTTGATTTGGCTTTTAAGAATGAATAAATTAAAAACAAAATACAACGTTTTGGCTCAGTGCAAACTTGAAAGTTTATCGCTTTCTACTGCCCTACTTGCCATATACTAATCGTTGTAGCTAATATCGCGAACTCATATGAAAATGAAATTTATTAAATGAAAATAACGTTAAAAACTAACGGAGATATAAATAGACTTGGCGATAAAATTAGAGCTGAATATCCTAACATTAAAAACTCTACAAAAGAACAAATTCAAGAACATAGAATCTCTTTCAAAGAAACTACTAATGCAACTTTTAACTCTCTATGTTCATTAAGTAAACGAGTAAATAAAAATGCAATTATCACTTATCGTATTAAGCGAATTGAAACTATTATAGGGAAATTAAAAAGATTAAATGTTGACCCGAAAAAAAAACAACTATTTGCGAGAATGTGGGATATTTCCGGATGCAGATGTATAGTTGATAATGATAGAGAAGTTTACAAACTAGAAAAATTAATTACTAAAAAATTTACTGTTCGAAAACGTACAGATTATATAAAAAATCCTAAACCCAATGGATATAAGTCTCTTCATCTTTATCTACAACTACCAAATGACAATAAAGTTGTTGAAGTTCAATTAAGAAATAGACTTGACCATAATTGGGCTACTCTTGTTGAGATAACTGATGTAATCTTTGATTCTCAATTAAAAGAATACGGAAAAGATAAAAAACTGGAAAAATTTTTGTTTTTGCTCTCAAAAAGAAAATCACTTGTTTTTAAAGACAAAGTCTTTATTGCTTCAGTTTTAAAAGAATATAAATATTTTGAAAATTTAAGTAAAGTTTTTACTCGTAACTACCTAAAAGTAAGGAACAGATGGTTAGAATTGGAAATGAAATACAATCACAAATTCTTTCTAATTGAAACGAAAAAAGATGAAATACCTAAAATCAACTCGTTTAATGGATTTAATAAAGCCGAAGACGAATACTTTAAACGATATTTAACTAATAATAATTCTAATATAGTCTTAACTCATTTAACAAAACCAAGCTATAAAAATATAAGTAGCGCTTATTCAAATTATATTTTAACAGTACATAGTGTTTTAGATGACATCACAGTCATTTTAAGAGAATTAATTATAGAGTGTATCAAAGAAAAAAAGTATTTCCTTTTTTTAAAATACTACAATTTGCATCTATCAATTTTGTATAACCACATAAACAATTTAAATTCTGAAATATTAGTTTCAAAATCACTTGGTAATCATATTAATAAAATAAAACAGAATGAATGGAAAGAAGATATTAGAAGACAAAGAGAAAAAATTGAGAAAAATGAAAAGAAGTTATATGCTGAAGCAAATAAATATAAAATCGAATCAAGAATTACCGAAAGATTTTTGACTTTTAGACTTAAAAGAATAATGAAGAGAAACAGAAAAAAATTGAAAAAATACTAGCTACAACACCGTGTATAATTCATTGCTAGTTATAGCATACTTACGAAAATCCTCGCGGATTTTCTATCTGTAATTTATTTGCTAACATTAGTGCTTAAACACGCAACGAAATCATACACAAAACCGTTGTAGCACATTGTAAAATTGGAAATTAAACGAATGGAACTTTCTGAAAAATATCCTGAGGAATATTTTAATCACTGGATTGCTATGCTTTCCACGATGAATAATGATTTAACGGAATCAGGAATTAAAGAGCAGATTGAAAACTATAAAAATTTTGAAGGGGAACAGGAATTTTCTGAACTTCAACTTGAATTAAAAACCATTATTGACAACGGTGATTTAAATGATTTTGTGGAAGTTGCTAATAATCATGGTCTGGAAAAAATCCAAACTAAGGATTTAATAAATATGGCGGAATTAATTATGGCGGAATAAAAAAAACGTGCCACAACACCGTGTATAGTTCATTGCTTCGGATTTTCTTCTCGGAAAATCACTCGCAAAAGAACTATCAGCAGTTTTATTTATTAAATTAGTCGCTAAACCTAACGCAACGCACCATACACAAACCGTTGGCAACAATTAAAAACTCATATGAAAATTAAAGAATTAAAAAACCATTTTTCAGAACTTAACGAAGAATTAGTTCTTGAGTATAAGGAAAATGGAAATAATGGAATGTCCTATTTTGATAAATTAGTTGGGTTTAGAAAAGCAATAAATAAATTAGAGAAAACAGGTTTATTAATAGACGAAATAAATGAACTACGTTCTAGTGCAATTTTCACAACAAATAAAGATAGAATTTCATTAAACATAAATGAAGCTCGTCCATTAAAAGCAAAATTGGAAAATTTAATAAATCTTGTAGGCTCTTTAAGTAAAAGTTTCAAAGAAATTACTGGAGAAACTAATGAAAACAGTATAAGCATTAAACTTCCTGAAGTTACCGACTTTGAAGACCTCTCTAAATTTAGTTCCGATTTCCATAAAATTCTATCACAAGCTATTGTAAATGATGAAATAAACGGACAAGTCAGAATTGACAGTGTAGAAAATGGTTCAATTTGGTTAGATGTTTATTTAGGGTCAATTGCTGCTGTCACTCTAATTGGAAGTTTGACTTGGTCAGCTGCTGTGATTTTTAAAAAATTTAAAGAAGGGCAATTAATTGAGCAACACGTAAAATCACTAGAGATTAAAAATGATAGCTTGAAAGAAATTCAGGAAAAACAAAAACGAGCACTTGATTTGATGATAGAAGCTGAGGCAAGAGAATTATATAATGAAAGTTTTGAGGGTGATGATAATGAACAAATTGAACGACTTAAATTATCTGTTAAAATGCTTTCTAACTTAATTGAAAAAGGAGCGGAAATACATCCAGCTTTAAATCAACCAGAACAAGTTTCAAATTTGTTTCCTGATATGAAAAAGTTAAATTCACTTGAAAGTCGAATAAAAAAATTAGAAGAGTAAAACTGTTGCCAACACCGTATATAATTTATTGCTAGTTCTAGCCTACTTACGAAAATCCTCGCGGATTTTCTATTCGGTTTTTGTTTGCTAAATTACGTGCTAAACCACGCAACAAACCATATACAAACACGTTATGCACAAACTAAATGAAACAATGTCACCTAATAACATCCAGTACTTTTTCTTCTCAAGAATCATTTGAAAATACTTTGATTAAGTTATTTGATTTGACAAAAGTTTCTATCAAAGATTTATTTAATAATAAGTTGAGGAATGACTCAAAATCTGAATTAGCTATTAGAATTAATAAATGCCTGGAAGATGGAAAATTGGTTTCAACTGATCTGATTACGGAATTAATCGCTGAGAATATTAAAGGAATTAGAAACGGAATTTTACTTACAGGATATCCTCGAACAAAAGAGCAATTTAATTCTTTAGAAATATTACTATCTAAATCTAATTTTGAAATTAGTAGGTTATGGGTTTTGGAATTAAAAAACATTGAAGATCTTATTTCGGAACGGAATTATGAAAATGTAGCGGAAGAAATGAAGAACAAATTTAAAGAGACAACTAAGCAGAATAATGAAATATTGAAATTAATTGAGAATCCAAAAATTATCTCAAAAATTGACCTTGATTATCCTGTGAATTGGGAAATGAACGAAATAAAAGAAAAAATAAAATCAGTGCATAACACTATATGACGTGATCATAGCTAATTATCGATTAATCGAATGGTTCACGTATATTTATGATGGCGCAATGATTTTAAAGCAGAATAATGTATAAAATCTGCGCAGAAGTGTCCATGGTTAGGTAACAATTTGTTCCGCTACGACACATATATTAAACGTTACCCAACATTATGAAAAAAGCGGAACTCGAAAATAAAATTTCTGAGGCTACATCAAGTTTGATTGATATTGCAACTAATATTTGTTGGAATAAAATATCGAGGAATTGTGAATATATAATGTCGGAAATTGACGAAAGTATTGGAAAGAACTATTTTGAGCGTGCTAAAATTCGAAAAAAAATTAATGATAAAAAATCACCTAAATCGTTGAACAAAATTGTTACTGAATTGACTGCGATTTATGAAAATCTTTATGATATAAACCTTTACATATATAAATCGCTATCAAATAAAACGATAATCGAAATTAGATACTTTTTAAAAACATCTCATACAGCAGAATTTTATCCAACAATAATAAATAACGAGCCAATGTTACATTGTAAAGTTGCTCGACCTTCTTATGCCACTAAACCTCCAAACTCGAATAAACCAGAGAAAAAATTTGACGTAAATTGGGAACTTGGTGGAATCAGACACAAATTAAATAAGTTCTTAGGTAAATTAAGATATTGAATGTGGAAATATAAACACGTTCGTAAACAGAAATTGTATAGAGAAACTAGATGAAAAGTAGACCTGTTTTAATTTCAGCCATAATTTTAACAATCATAGTTGAAATTATTTTGATGATTTTAGTGTACAACAAAATTGGAGGAGAAAGACTTCCAACTCAAATTGGTAGATTAAATAGTCCAGATAATATTAATATTATGGGTTTTGAATAGTAAATCTAATATTGGACTTTTCTTATTGACAGCTTATCATATTGTCACAGGATTATTTGGAATGTATTCTAGAGGTTCAGAAGAATTGCTTGGACAAATATTAATTGGTTTTCATCTCATAATTGGATTGATAATATATTTTCACGACTGGATTGAAAACAAAATCGGAATAAAAGTATGATTGAATTCTTAAAAGGAGGAAAAACTTTAAATGGAGTAAAAATGGGAATGACTGTAGGGAATTTATATGCGACTTTGGGTAAACCGACAAATGTTAGTGGAGAAAAAAATTATGGTTATATCCATTACGGAGAATATCGTTATGGATTTACTGATGGTATAATTAATGAAATGGCAATTGAATTCAAACTGATTGAAAAACCATTGGAGTTTTCTAATTTGGAATACAAAAAATATGACATTTCACTTTTCGAAAATTTTAAAATCAAATCCAAAAGTAAAATTCATAAAGTGATAGGCTTTGTAAATCACCTTCAACTAAATTGGAAAGCACATAACGGAATTGACAAAGACTCTTTAACATTAAAAATTGAGAATGGACCTTATATTGTGTTTAATCTATATGACGGCACTGTTGACAAAATAACAATTGTAGACGGTCACCAAAAAGATTTAAAATAAACGTTGGGTAACAACACCTATGCGATAATGCGGGGTTTTGGCTTAATCGAAAGGTTGTTGCTTATTTGGTTTGTTGCCAAAGATTTAAATTTAGTATTTTAGAAAATATAAAAACAAAACATAAACTTTGGCTAAGTACTAGCTCGGAAAAACAGTGATTTTCTGCTTCCGCACTACGCATAGCTAACCGTTATGTTCAATCAAAAAAATGACCAGAGCTGAAATAAAACAATCTGAAAAACTGAAAAAATTCCAGCTGAATGAAGCTATAAAAAGAAATTTAGCTCTTAAAGTTGGATTGAACGAACTTTATGCTGGCGGACATACAATTCGTAATGAAAAAGGTTGGCGCGACAACGAAATTTCAATAGATTATATTTGGATCGCAAAAATGAGTTTGTCATTTGTTGGTTGGGGTGGTTTAATAACAATTAAGTATAACAAAACTGAATTCAGAGGAATTAATAATCCTGAGAAACTTACTCAAGGTCTTTTTCTCTATAACGCTAATGGAGAAATTACAGAATTATATGTTCAAGATAAAATCAATGATACTGATGATCCTATCTGGAAAATAAATAACCTTGAAATGTTTGACGCCAACAAAGGAATTACATTGGATGGAGTTTCTTACGAGTATAATGTGATTGCAAAAAATATTGAAACTCAAATTTTGGCAAATAATCCAAATAGTACTGGATGGAAAAACTGGGAAAAAGAGATTTGGAATTTAGGGCATAGTTTAGCTCAGAACTCTGGAAACAAAGAAATGGCAGAGTTATTTAAATGAAAAAGAACAACAGGATATATATCGAATTTGGAATTCCAGAACATGGATGGCTATTTATGAATTTTCAATGGCAGGATTTCAGTTTAGAAATAGATCTTTCTAATGTTCCAACCGATCCAATTGAACAATTATGTGATACGTTACTTCAATTAAGTAGCGGAATAACAAACCCTTCGAAAGTAATCTGGCATTTGGGACCTCATTGTTATTATTTTGAGATAAAAAAACTTGAGAAAAGTTACAACATTATAATTTCAGAATCTGACGAATTCGAAAGTAAACCGGTAAAACTGGTCAAAGAATTCGAAGGGAATTATGATCAGATAATTTTACCATTGTACCGAGCAATCAAAAAATTTAATTCATATTCATATAAAAAACCTCATTGGGATGAAATGGATTCAAAAAGAATATTAAAGTTGACCGAACAAATAAAAAAAGAACATAACACTATATAACAAAACATAGTTGTCCTTCGGAACAACAACGTTTGTTATATTTACCGTTGTAAGTAATTCAAAAACTATAGTTGCAAAGCTTAATCAATAAAATAAAAAATTCAATTTCCCTTTCCTCACAAGCTGAGGAGTATATCTATTCTATTTCCAAAGAAAAAATGGTGTCGAAAGGAGAAATTTTAATAAGAGCAGGTCAAACTGTAAACAAGACTTTCTTTGTTACTCAAGGTAGTCTTCGTTCGTTTTGTATTGACAAGGAAGGCAAGGAGCATACTCTACAATTTGCAATTAACGATTGGTGGATTAGTGATTTTATGGCAATTTACAACAATGAGCCCGCTTCACTTACAGTAGAATGTATCTCTGATTCTGATGTTATTGAATTTAATGCTCAAAAATTAAATGAGATTTACATTCAATTTCCAGAATTTGAACCTTTTCAAAGAAAAAACTTAGAGCGGCATGTAGTTAGTTTGCATAAAAGAATCCTAAACCAATTGCAATTGACGGCTCTTGAGAGATACAATTTGTTCCTTGAACAATACCCTAATATTGAACAACACGTTTCCAATTATCACATTGCATCTTACCTAGGCATAACTCAACAAAGTCTGAGTAGAGTGCGAGCAGAAATAGCTAAAAAATAGATTTATTACCATAGGGTAATTTTTATCCAAAAACAGCACCCGATTTTTGAAGTTGAAATTTAAAACACAAAGGTTATGCTTAAAAAAATATTGGGTTTTGCTCCTAAACTGGAATCAGATGGATCATACAGCCCATCCAAAATGGCTTTAAAAATGGGAGTATCTGACAAAACAGATTTTGAAAATATCACCTATCAAAAATACCAAGGTAAAAAATCAAAAATTCTGGTCATTTTCACAGAAGAAAAGAATTTAGAAATGAAAAACGGTAAATTCTTCTCCACAGGAAATCACCCAGTAGAAGCTTTGTTACCTATGCTTCATTTGAAAAATGCAGGATTTGAATTTGAAATTGCCACCCCAACGGGAAAACCTGTGGTTTTTGAAATGTGGGCTTTCCCTGAAAAAGATGAACATGTAAAAGACATCTATAATGAAAATAAAGCAAGCTTTGAAAAACCACTTAAGCTTTCTGAATTCATTAAGTCTTCATTTGATTATTCGGATTCGTATGCTGCCGTTTTTGTACCTGGAGGTCATGGAGCAATGATTGGCATTCCTGAGGACGTAAATGTTGGAAAAATACTCAGATGGGCAAATGAAAAGGATTTATTTACGATTAGTCTATGTCATGGACCAGGAGCATTCTTATCAACCACTTTGGATAATCAAGAGTTCTTATACAAAGGATATAATATGGCTGTTTTCCCAGATTCAGTTGACAATAAAACACCAATGTTCGGTTATCTACCAGGTAAAATGCCATATGGACTAAGTGAAAAATTAAAAAGTCTAGGTGTTAATTTGATGAATACTAAAATGGATAAAACCGTATGTGTTGATAGGAGGTTAATTACTGGATCTAGTCCACTAGCATCAAATGAATTAGGGAAGCTTGCAGCGAATACTTTATTGAAAAAATTAAACTAAAAAAATGGAATTACTGGATAAACTTAATTGGCGTTATGCCACCAAGGCCATGAATGATCAAAAAATTCCTCAAGAAAAAATTGATAATATAATAGAAGCGATATCATTGGCACCAACTTCTAGCGGATTACAACCTTTTGAAGTATATGTTGTTACTAATCAAGAAGTAAAAGATAAAATTAAGCCAATCGCATGGAATCAGTCTGTGGTCTCAGATTGCTCTCACTTATTAGTATTTGCAGCTTGGGACACATATACTGAAGATAGAATTAACAAGATGTTCGACCTAGTTAATGAGGTTAGAGGGTTTAAAAATGAAGGATGGGAAAATTACAGGCAGATGCTTTTGAAGGGGTATCCTCCAAGAGATCCTGAAATAAATTTCAATCACGCAGCAAAACAAGCATACATTGCATTTTCACAAGCAATTGCGGCAGCCGCATTTGAAGAAGTTGATGCTACTCCAATGGAAGGTTTTGATGCGAATGCCTTAGATGAAATACTAAGTCTCAGAGAAAAAGGGTTAAGAAGCTGTGTTTTGCTTCCCCTGGGTTACCGGGATACAGAAAATGATTGGTTAGTCAACCTTAAAAAGGTTAGGAAAAGTAGAGAAGATTTAATTACTGAAGTAGAATAAAAACTACTTACAACAAGGTATAAAAGCAACAGCGGTTTGGGAGTAATCTCAAACCGTTTTTTGTTTTAATTCACTAACTTGGTAACTAAAAGTTAGTACACATAAATCCGCTACTGCTTTTATACAGAACGTTAGCACTAAGCTGAAAAAAATACATGAAAAATATTTTCAACTATAAATCACTAAAACTTGCTTATGAAAGAGTTAAAAAGTCTTCAACTAAAGATGTAAGAAACTTTTTCGGAGAATCATTGTATAAAATTAAGCTTGATGATAATCTAAGAGACTTAAGTGAAAGACTTCAAAATCAAAATTTTTCACCAAGCAGACCTTTTAAATATTATGAACCAAAAGTAATTGGCACTCAACGAGTAAAAACAGTTTTAAGCATTGAAGACTCAATAGTTTATCAGGCTATTGCAAATCATGTAGCTGAAAAAGTATATGATGAAATGCAAACAACCTCTTCATGTGTTTTTGGAAATATACTTCATGAAAATGTAAAGTTTGGGATAAATATTCTAGATGATTTCAATCCTGATTATAGCTTCTTTAAGAACTATGTACCCTTATTTAATGAATTTGTAAACTCGGTCAATCAGCAATTAGAGAATAACGAATTGACATTCAAACTAGATACTGATATTACGGGATTTTTCGATTCAATTCCTCATTCTAGCTTAGCCTTTATTTTACAAAGTAATCAAATTGAAAATTCAATAATCGAATTACTTCTATTATGTCTTAATATTTGGAGTGGCACAAGAAATTCACCAACTTTTCAAGTCGGTATACCAACTGGTCCGATTGCTTCATTTTTTATAGCTAATTTATTATTACATGATTTAGATAAGTTAATGATAGATAAGTCCCTATCATACTTTCGTTATACAGATGACTTTAAGATTTATTCTAATGAATATATCGATTTAGAAAATGGGTTGTTATTAATTGATTCTTATTTAAAAGACCATGCTTTATCAATCAATTCCAAGAAAACAATTATTGAGAAAGTTTCAAGTGATTTAGACAAAGAAAAAAAGAAAGCCCTGAAAAATCAAAGTGTCTCGGAAATCATATTAAGCGAGGATGAAAAGAAATTAATCGAAAGTGAATATTTTGAAGAATTCTCAATGCAAAGAGATTACTTTGAATTAAATGTTGAGCCAGATGAAGCAGTTTCAATTATTGAAAGAAGAATTGACGATATAGAAAATGAGATTATTGAGAATTATTATGAACTAATTGATGATGGAATGTTTGTTTCTGATGATTTAGAATCGTTAGAAGTTGACTTGATAGGCTCTGCTTATATATGGAGAGTTTATGTTCGTTTATTGCATCAATACAATGACAAAATCAAGTTAAGCAAAACTCTTATACCCATATGGATAGCAGGTTTAAATACATTTTTTTGGAGGGCAAATCATTTCTGTTGGAATCTAAACAATCATCCAATAGATAATGAATATAAAAGGGAAATCATTTCAATCAAAGAAAAATATAAAAGATTTGAATGGTTTAGTTATCAAACAAATATTCTTTTTATAGAGAACATAAACCTGAGTGAAGAAGAAAATTTAAAGGTTTTTGAAAATTTAAAAAGTGAGTCCTCACCTTTAATTAGATTATCCCTTTATAAAATACTTCTAAGTAATTCTGATTATTCAACAATAAATAAAGATAAGTTAAATGACCTTATAAAAAATGACAAAGAACCTTACATCAGGTATACATTGTCAGACTGGTTTATGAACTACAGAAAAGAAGAAATTTCAGTTGAACTCATAAAATCTTGGTTCAGCATATGATGGATTTAAGCAACTTGAACCACTTAAAAGGGATTATACAATCAGATAATAATTTATCCCCTAAAATGAGGTCTATTGTAACCGATTTAATAGAAGAAAAAATTATTAATGTTTCGGATTCTGACGATAATTTTATTCTCTTCTATGAAGATGTTATACAAAGAGAATTAGCTGTTAATTTTAATGAAATATTATCTGAACAGGAATATATTGGCTCTTCAGAACATGCGACAGTATGTTTAACACTTTGCCCTAAATTTCAAAATTTACCGAAAAATATTAAGGTTGGTGCTTGGTTAAGTGACGCACTAAAATTCGTTGATTACCTAGTCCTTCACTATATTCAAGAAATACGAAATGACACAATAAACCCAGAAGATTATACAGGTGATAAAAATAATTATGGTGAAGAAAGAAGGCGATATGATAAAATGAAATCCTATGAACAGCCAATTTCCAATGCAGGCAGTTGGCTTGAGCAATTATATGTCATAAGAAGCAGAGTACAACATAACACAACCGTAGATAAAAAATCAGGAAAGCATACCCTGAAATTATTAAACTATAACCAAATTCAGAAAACAATTAGCGTCAAATACCCTAAGACTCTTGAATTAATTGAATTTATTTATAAGTAATTTTGAAAATTTGAAAAAAGCCAGGTGCTAACAATGTGTATAAGTAATAGCGGTTTAAGTGATAAAACAAAAGTATAAACATAAAATAAAGGTCAGTGCAAAACCGAAAGGTTCATGAGAATAAACCCGCTACTACTCATACACTAGACCGTTAGCTACCATTTGAAAAGACAATGAAACCACCAAAATGGCATCGAGATGAAATAATACTTGCTCTTGACCTTTATCATTCAATTGAACCAAGGGAAATGGATAGTAAGAATCCGAAAGTCATTGAAGTTTCTGAAATACTTAATAAGCTTCCAATTCATACAGAGAGAATTGATAGTTTGAAATTTAGAAATCCGAATGGTGTATCTATGAAGTTGAATAACTTCAAAGCCATTGACCCTAAATATGAAGGAAAAGGAATGGATAGATACAGTAAACTTGACGAAGAAGTTTTCTTTGAATTTCAAAATAATACTGATGGACTTAAACGAATCGCAGAACAAATAAAGAAAACCATTTCTGATTCGGAACTAACCGAAAATTTATATCGAATTGGAGATGATGACGAAGAAGAGCAATTAAAAGTAAAAGAAGGAAAAGTAATATATAAATTACATAAACATAGAGAACGGAATCCGAAACTGAATAAAAAGAAAAAAGAGAATTATTTAAAGAAGTATCGAAAATTAGATTGTGAAATATGTGGATTTGACTTTTATGAAATCTATGGAGAATTAGGAAAAGGGTTTATGGAATGTCACCACAAAACACCATTGTCTGAAATAGAAGGTGAATCTTTAACATCAATAAATGATTTGGCTTTAGTCTGTGCAAATTGTCATAGAATGCTTCATCGTGAATTGGATTCTCTAAGTGTTGATGAATTGAAAAAAATAATAAAAAACGGTAGCTAACAATGACTATAACCCATGCCTATCACTTGGTCATTTTTTCCTATCTTGAATGTATTAAAAAATGTCTGGTGTTGGTCACGGACCATAGCCGAGACCATCATGCTACATTAGGACTGTAACAAATTAAAAAACTTGATGTCCTTATTGAAACATTAATCAATGAATATTAAAGCTCAATTAAAATCATCAATTTTTCTTATCTTAATTCTAGCTTCTTGCCAAAGACCAATGCCTAATAAAAGTATTAGTGGAGTTTGGATTCAAGAAGGTTATGGTAGAATTATAACAATCAAAGATTCCACTTACACATATTTTAATACAACTGAAAATTCTTGTTTACCATTAATTTCAAATGGTAAATTAACCGATAGATTTAGAATCGTAGATTTCAAAAATGACAAGCTTATTTTAAATCCAGGTGGTATTGTTGATTATGGTTTCACAAGGTCGGATAAACTTCCTGAATATTGTGTAAATCACAACATAAAAAAAGATCATTCCCCTGAACTAAATTTCAACATTTTATGGAATACTTTTGATAAACATTATGCGTTTTTCGAACAACGTAATATCGATTGGAATAGCGTAAAAATAGAATATCAAGAGAACCTAAAAAACATTCAGTCCGATAAGGAATTGTATAATCTTTTCGCAGATATTTTAAAAAGCTTTAATGATGGACACATCAGATTAGATGTACCAGATTCATTGAGAGTAAAAAATGTCATTAGCAAAAAGAATGAAAACCGAAAAACAAAAAAGGAAGTAATAAACGATATTGTAACTACTTATTTGAACGGTTTCAAGAGTTATAATAATGACCTTATACAATGGGGAATTCTGAAAAAAGAAAATATAGGTTACATTGTGATTACGGATATGAACAATTTCTCTAATTACATTCCAAATCAAGATTTAACAGCACAAGAGTTTAAACAAGAATATGAAAAAGTTCTGGAAACTAAATCTGGCATTACTCAATTAGATGATGAGCTTAAAGGAGTTGATTTTGCTATGAACAAAATTCTGTCAGATTTGGCAGAAACTAATTCCATAATTGTTGATTTACGATTTAACGGTGGTGGCTATGAAACTGTCGCATTAAAACTATTGAGTCATTTCATTAAAGAACAAAAACACATTTTATCAATTAAGGCAAAAAATGGGAATAATTACACAAATGAGCAAGAATATATTTTAAACCCAGCGAAGAACGTTTATCAAGGAAAAGTGACAGTATTAACAAGTCACAATACTGCAAGCGCTGCCGAAATTTTTGCACTTGGTACAATGGCTTACCCTGAAATAAAACGTTTTGGTTCTTCAACAAATGGAATTTTTTCTGAAATTTTATGGAAAAACTTACCGAATGGATGGGAGTTTAGCTTATCTAATGAAGTTTATAGCGACCCAAAAGGAAACATTTATGAAATTACAGGAGTGCCGCCCAACTATGAAACTGATTATCCAAAAGACAGAACCAGTTTTTACAACAGTTTTTATAAGGGAAACGAGTTTAAAGATATTGGAATTGACAAAATAATAACGTGGCATAACACGGTGTATAAGTAATAGCGGTTTAAGTGATAAAATGAAAGTAAGTAAATATAAAAAAGAGCAGTGCAAAACCGAAAGGTAAATGAGTAGAAATCCGCTACTTTTCATACACTAGACCGTTAGAGTACATTTTGAATAATGAATGAAATTTTTGACTTAATTTACAGACTTCTAAAATGGATTTCAGAACTTACAGGACTGACATATCGTGAAGTAAATATCATTGTCTATTTTATAGTAATTCCAACGTTTTTTGTTTTCTTGATCAGTAAAATTCTCAAGAAAAAACACCTAATTATTAGCTTTCTGGTTTTAGTTCTAATATTATTTTTAATTATACCAGATTTCGAAATTTTCTCAGATAAATTATTTGATCTATCTGTAGATTTTTTAAACTGGTTTGAACATATAGGATTGAATTATGTACAAGCATCAGTTGTGATTTGTGTGATTGTACCAGTTTTGATCATAATATTATTACTTTATTTAAACAAAAAGCAGAACGCAACTCGAAATTGATAATCAGAAAGCGGAAGAAATGTGAAAAACGGAACGCAAGAGGAATGTGAAATTGAAAAATATTTATGGAAGTTTAATCGAATCCAAACGAAAAGTGAAACGTAAAAAACATGCACTCTAGCATCAAGTATATATCATAGCAGGTTTTTGGGTTGATTTGAAGGCTCGTGTATAGTTGCTATTGTGCAAAGATTTTATGGCAAGAAAATTATAAAATCAGCGCAGAAAATGTCAATAGCAAGGTAACATTTTACCCTACTACGCCACTTATAGTAAACGTTATCCTTAATGCTGAAAAATGAAACTATCTGAATATAACATCAAAACTTTTTTATTATCCGCTAATCAAAAAATTGAGGAAAATGCTGAATTCATTTCTGATCGGCTAAATAAAGGAAGTGATATGGATTTTGTAACATATCCGCCAAATTGTGGTTTTACCCAAGAAGAATATAACTCTTTAGAAAAATTAAAAAATGACCCGAATTTAAAAAGTGCATTAAGAAAAATTTTGGCTGACAACTCTGCTGGAGTTTTGTTCGATTTATTTAATATAATTGACGGAACTTCAGAACCTGATGAGAGATTTGGAAAATGGACTGAAATTTGTTTTGTTGACAAAACGGATGAATTAGCAGAAAACCTAGATTTTCTTCACGATGAACTTTATGACAAATATTGGGATTGGAGAAAAATAAGACCTGAAAAAGGGTGGAAACTTGATAATTACGATGGCGTGGTAAAATAAAAACACTAAGCACAACAATGCATAAAAATAATTGCGGTTTAATCGCTAAAACGAAAATGAATTTATAGAACAAACAGCAGTAACAAACGGAAAAGCAATAGCATAAAAATCCGCTACTATTCTTATGCGTTACCGTTGTAATTCATCAATCTAAATCAATGAGATATAAGGCAATTTTTAAAGACAAATCACACTATTCACTATTTGGTGAAGAGTATTTTACTGATAAGCGGGTCTTCTGGGCTAGTCATCAATCAAACCTCATTGGGTTTAGCTCAAATGTTTGCAAGAAAGGTCGACCAATAAAAATCTTAGATTCTGTGAACCAAAACGAAATTTTATTCAGTAGTGATAAGGAATTTGATGATTGGTATACAAAAAATCAATCTCGTGATTTTGATTTTGGGTTTAGTGATTTAACTAACGAGTCTGAGATTATTAATGAGACAAAAATAAGAATGAATCAGATACTTAACTTTTTGAAAGATGAATTGTCTAAACTTGAAAAAAGCTCCCTAGACCCATGGAGAATTGATGGGGGTTATAAAGAACTGGAAAAGAAATTAATAGTAGCACAAAACTCAATCGAAGTGATTGAATCAAGAAACTCTGAATTCTCAAAATCAGATACTTTTAAACAAATTAAAAAAGGCTTCAAAATTCCACAAGACATTAAGATTGACAGTTACAACATTGTTGCATTCAGCAAGCAAGCCCATGAAAAACTTGATCAGTCAAAATTGATTGAATTATGTAAATCGAACATTAATCAGATAATTGAACAAAAAAAACAACAAAAATACAACACTATGTAAAAATGCATTTTACATTAAACGTTGGTGGCAATTGAATATAAATGAAATTAAATCTATTTAGAAAAAATAAAGTGGACTTTAATCTCCCAAGCACATATCGGACTAAAGTAATTGAAGGAGTTTCAATTCCAGGAATTATCAGAAATGGAACGCATTTTTTTGTGGACTTAGAAGTATATGAAGACGGTCGGGTTGAATGCTGGAATTTTGAAGATTTCGAGCATTTCAAAAAAGACGTCAAAAGAGGTTGGGTTGCTGTTAATATTCCTAATGGTGAAGAAATCTCAATTCATAGTCTTGGAAGTTGGACTGTAAGTGATGGTTCATGGAATTACAACAAAGATTCATTTATTGATTACGTTTGGTCAATTGTTAAACACCTAAATCCGAAACTGGACAACATTTACAGCTATTCGGAGAAAAAAGTTAATGGAGTAACAATTGGTGAAAGCGGAAAAGGAAAAATCTATAAGGAAAAGAAAAAAAACCCAAACGACCCATTTCCTGAAAAAATAAAAGGTACGGGAATTAACCTTTTCTTTAAGGACGAGAAAGGTGAATATCATTTAGTGAGATTCGATGTTTATGACCAAGAATCAATATGGGTTAATCGATTTGAGGAGCCCTTTGAGATATCATTGACTCAATTTGAACAAATGATCTTAGAGGAAAAGATACTGACAGAATTACCTATTAGCACTCAAGTAAATATCTTTGGATTAGGCTTTTTCAAAATTAAAGAAGAACGGTATTCAGCGAAAATATCAGAAAAACTACTAGAAGTAAAAGACACAATTCGGGTGTTAAATGGAGAACCTTCAACCATTGAATTATGTCGAGAGATATATCAAAAATATATGGGTAATCCCACAGTAAGATTAAAGGAAGAATTAAAAGAAGCTTATGAGAATATTCCTGAACATGAGAGAATGTATGTAGGTGATATGGACGTGAAGGATACGGCAGTAAGAATGATTATTTATGGGGAGCAGGAAATTGAGAACTGGTCCCATTACCAAGTAGCTAAAGAAATGGGGGAAGAACTTCCCTCTATTAGCATTCCTAAACCCAAAAAAGAATAAAAACTACTACCAACAAGGTGTAAAAATGCATTAAAAACGTATTTTATACTAAACGTTCCCTACAATTTGAATCAATCCTAAATAAAAGTAAGTTGAAAGATTTAATTCCTTTAAAAATCGGTAATGAATGGATTTACAAACAGACTATTTATAATAAAAAAACATTTAAAACTAAGGAACGAATAGTAACAAATAAAGTCATCGATTCATGGGAAGATGAAAATAAGATGTATATAATTAATATTTTTGATGAGGAGTATTTTGTCCGTAACACCGAGAAAGGTTTGAGGCGTTCTAATTTTGAAAAAAAAGTTTTTATAACTAGATCTTTATTTTTAAAACACCCAAATACAATTGAAAACACTCCTTTTGAATATACTGAAATTACCGAGTTCTATGACATGGGAGATAGTTTTAGTATGTCCGAGATAGCAACTAGTAAAATCACCTTATTCTCTAAGTATATAGACCTGAAAATTAATAACAAAACATATACTTGTTGTCAATATATAATAAGTCCTATTACTGAAGTTAATAATGAAATGGAAAATTATAAAACAACAATATACATTGCGTTAGGTGTCGGGATAGTAAAACACATTAAGGAAAATGAAAACGAAATAATTTCGAGTGAATTAACAAGTAAAAAACTGTAGACAACAAGGTACATAAAACCGTTAACTATTATAGAAAACAATGAATTATACCTCCAGATACGTAAGATTGTTTCCAGTTAATTTTCAGAATGATGAACATGAATTAACCTCTATATTAGAGCAGATTAATGAAATTTCTTTGTGCTACTATTATTGGAATTCGGATCATTCATATTTAGACATATTATATACCTCAAAACATTTAATAGATTATTTTTTGAATGACTCTGTCCTAGAGAAATTCCACTACTGGGAAATAGGTGCAGATGAAGGGTATGATCATGATACAATCACGGGACGGTCCAAATTTTACAAAACGAAAGTAGGTCAATCAGTCTTTAATTATTCTTCAATATCTTATTATCAAGCAGATCAAATAAGATTTTCAGGGTTTAGTAATGATTTCAAAAATTATGTAAAAGTGATATTTAAAGATGCTTACGAAGTAGCATTCAATGACACCAAGAACATTTACATCAGAGATGAAAAATTAATTTATTCTGCAACCAATGATAGGTGGTCAACGATTAGTTCTCTAGATAATAATAAAAATGAGGATGTTGAAAACAGGTTATTTAAAGATGGATTCATCCTTGATTTGATTGAGGTATCTCGTTATGGAACAGAAAGATTGAACGTTTTAGATTTTGTTTTTAACGAAGCCCAAAAAAATGGAAATGATTTTATCAAAAGTATTGAATTGATGAATAATGGAAGAGTTGTCCATAAGTTCAGTTGGAATCAAGAAGCAAAAAGATGGTCTAGTTTGCATGGAGATTTTTGGTCGAATTGTATAGATACTGAATATATTAGATTCATTGAATGGTATAAAAAAGAAAAAGATAGTTAACACTATGTAAAAATGCATTAAAACGCATTTTACACAAAACCGTTGACAGTAATAAAAAATTAGATGAACATAAAATGTAATGATTGTACAGGACACTATGTTTTGCGCGAAGGAAAATATGGTGAATTTGGTGGGTGTTCCAATTATCCAAAGCGTACTTCTTCCCTGAAATTACATGACTTAATTTTTAGGTTCTTTGTCGAAGAAGACATCAACTTGTATAAATGGTCTAGAAAATGCTACAAATGTAAAAAGGATGCGGAAGTTTACAGTTACTACCTTTACTATCAATTGGAAAAGTTAGATGAATGTTTTAACTATTCTCATGGACTTGGAATAGGTGATCTTTCATGGATTGACAACTAAGGATGTCCATCCATAGCTGACAAATGCTCTATGGACTGCATATCCAAAACACCCTGCTTCATAGACTATAGATACTTGGTGATTAGGGTAGTGTTTTTCTATGTAATGCTGTAAGGTTTGAGAACAGAGGGGCTGGTAATGGTTTTGCCATCAAATAAATCGGTTGAAGTATGAATCTTCCAACTTCGCTTGTGTACGTCGATGCCAATAAATAACTTAGCTGAAGGGTTGTCTTTTGTTTGCGTAATATTTGGTTTTATTACCAAACTTAAGGCAACTCTTTTTCATGGATGCTAACCGCAATTACGGCGGATTCGACTACGTCCGAATCTACTCGGAATTGCTCAACTCAGTGCCAAACCGATACTAAACGTTAATTTAACCCGTAACTGAGGGTTATACGAGACCGTTAGCAAACATAAATACCCCAAATAGGGTATTGACTAACTCAAAGAACATATTAATCTTTGAATTTAAAAACTATTACAATGAAAAAATTATTTTTGATTTTATTGATTATCATCTCTTTTGGTTGCTCAAAAGACGATAATACAGAAGCTAATCCTCAAACAGAAACTTTTGAACTTACGACTGAATCAAATTCTGTAATGCCTCAAAGGTTTGTAATTGTAACCACAAATATTACACTTGGGCAAAATAATTATACAGGAACTTTTGGAGGTCAAGATATCGAACTCTACAAATCTTCTGATAATGAATTGATTTTTACAGTACCTGAAATTAACTCTGGAAATCAAATATTGGAATTAGAAATAGATGATAAAATTGGTAGTTTAGATTTTCAAGTATCAGAAAACAATGTTCAAGACCCAAATAGCGTAATAACGACAGAATTGATAAATCCTATAAATTCAATGAGTCAAGACATAAACGACTACTTAACAAGTAATAGTTTTTCACAAGAGGTCACTAGTAGTTTAAATTCTGCAAATCAGATAATAAATGACTTTTTAACAAAATTCAATACATTATCTGATGACGAAAAAATGGAAGTTGCCAAATTTTACAATGCAAATCCACTCTTTACTACAGATTTTTTAAATGTTGCATCACGTAACTCTATGACTGGCAATTCAGATTATGATTGTTTTAATGTTAATTCTAAAAGAGTAGTTTTAACCACAGTAACTGTATTAGGTTTTGTTGCAGCTCTACCATCTTTGAATGCTGCTGGTCCATTAGGTTCTGTTACTGCTGCTGTAGGTTTTATTGCTGGTGTTTATGCAGCACATTCTATCCTTAGCGCAGCACACGAATTGTTAATAAACGAATGTTTTTTACCTTTTAAACACGCTTTAAGTGATAGTTTCGGTAACTCAAATGATTTTGAAGTTAATAATGATTCTTTTCATAATTTCACTATTACAGCGAAAGACAGACATATAATTGCTTCTGACATTTCAAATTCAAATACAGTTGTGGCTTTCACAATTGAAAAAATGAATTTAGTTAAATCAAAGTGGAATACTTTAAAAAGCGGAGTTAATAACATAATTTCAAGTACTTCAAATTGGTTTAGTAGTTGGTTTGGTTCATCAAGTTCAAGTTACGAACCTATTTCTTATGACTATGACGATATCCCTGAATCTTCAGAAGAAATTGATTCCGAAGGTGATAGTAAATTTATCACTATAGAAGACTTTCCTTCAGATGTGAATGTAGAAGTAAATGTAGCTTCAGATAATTCTATTAGTTTAAAACTAACAGCAGATGAATCAACTTTACCAAGAACTGTTACAGGAAAAATAAAATATAATGATGGAGATTTTTCTACCGAAGATGAGTTTAGCATTACATTAAACGCTTTTGAATTATCTGGTATTTGGAAATGGAATCAATTAGAAGATATGGTTTGTCCCGATGCTACATTTTCAGCAGGTATAATTGAACAAATTCAATTTTTTGAAGATGGCACATATAGTAGTTCTGCTGGATACATAGGTAATTATGTGCTTTCTGGAAACAGTTTATCTTTAGAATGGACATCTGATGTTTTTTATACAGGTGAATTAGTTTGTCCTGATGGCAGTACTGATTCTAGCAATTATACAATAACGAATTCTTTCCAAGGGAATCTTGCTGGAGAAGTATTCGAAGGAAATATGACAAGATCAAGAAATTATCTTGATTCATTTTGTTATCCAGACTTTTCGTGTTCAAGTTCTTCGATGCTTAGCAGATTATGACCAATATAATACGTTTGCTAACAATGGATATGAAAACACCAGCTGATATACACGAGTTTTCATGTAGACCTTTTCCTGAAAAAATAGCACACTATCATTATGATAATGACTATAAAGTACTCAAAGGAACTAAGAGTGGAGCAATCAGATGGAAGTCTTATTACTGGGTATATTTAACAACTGCTTTAAAAGGAAAATACGTAGGAATACAAGAGCAAGGAAACGGAATTTGGAAAGTCTATTATAGAAATGTATTTTTAGGTTTCTTTGATCAAAGAAACCTAAAACATAAGCAACAAGAGTAGAAACTAATTTAGTGTAAACACTTAATCTTTAACTTATGTAAACTATGTATCTTAACGAACATATGAACAAACTAATTCCAATAGACAAAAGAGAATCTAAACTATTAGAGTTTGGCGCCCCAAAATCGTTTATTGAAAACATTGGAAAAATTTCTGAATTAAAATTTCGTGTTGAAAAAGTCGATGGTGCATATTTTTATTTTCCAACAATTACAAATTACGAAATATTGAGTGGGTTAAATATAATTCCAATATATGATGAAGGAGAATCTTTTCGAGTATTTGGATACAATGAAACTATTCAAAAAATCTTTCATTTCGAACTAGAGAATGACGAAATATATACCGATTACGGAACTAACTGGAATTTACTTCTTTTAGATATTATGTTTCAATATTTTAATGACGATATTGAAAATGGACTGGATATAGTGAAATTTAAAACTGTAGGAGAAAAATTAGGATTTGACAAATCAGAGACTTTGTACAAACTATTGAATATTCCAGTGGAGGAATACAATGAGAAATATAATGAGATTGACAGTTGGAGAAATGAATTAGCGAAAAAATTAAAAATACTGTAGGTAACAAAGTGTATATTGCAAATTTGCTACCTTAGTGACTCATAGGAATGTTTCCTTCGGAAAATTCCGCAACACGCCATACACAGAACGTTAGCTTTCATTAAAATGAAGTGGATAAATAAAATAAAGATGAGGAAGATTATTCACAAAAAGGAGACTTATCTTTGGAAAAGAGCTCATTACCATCTTGATGAATATAAATTATCAAAATGTGCCGAACTGATTGTTATTTATCTAGAGAACTTTAAAAACTCACCTATTAAATTACATTTTCGAGAGGAAGATAATGTATTGATAAATCATAATAATGAAAAAGATAAATGGATCGTTGGTTATCCTGATTCGGGAGTTATTTGGTTCTCAAACACAGGAAAAACGACAATTCAAGGAGAGAATTCTGATTGTAGGACGATAAATCTAAATAGACCAATGGTCATTATAAAATTGATTGACTATTATTTAGCTAATGGTTGGAATCCTAAATCCGCTAAACAAAGTTTTGTGATAAATAATGCTCTTGAAATGCTTGAATTTATTGATTTGACAGAAAAAAAATGAAAACGAAAAGCTAAATGTATATAGCAAATAGGGCATTCGGTGGTTTACGAAAGTTCAATGCTATTTACCAACAACGCCAAATCGTTGATTTGGCTTTTAAGAATGAATAAATTAAAAACAAAATACAACGTTTTGGTCCTGTGCAAACTTGAAAGGTCATCGCTTTCTACTGCCTTACTTGCCATATACTAATCGTTGTACATAATCAAAAAAATGAAAATCGGAACTAAAATATTAATCTTTTTTCTGGCTTTAAATTTGCTCTCTTGCAAAGGTTCAGCGCAAGAAACTAAAACAAAAAAACCTATTCCCGAATTCGATTTCTCGACAATTGAAAAGTTCAGAGAAACTAAACTTAAAGGTCAAATAGTAAACGATTATAATAGTATTTTCAGTCCTTCTGAAAGGAAAGAACTATCGGATTTGATTTATGACTATAACATTGAAACAACTCGACAAATAGTAGTTGTGACAATTGATAGTATTTCACCTTATTCGGATATACAAAAATTTGCTATTGATTTAAGTAATTATTGGGGAGTTGGTGAAGCAGAAAAAAATAATGGAATGACAATTGTCGTGTGCAATCCGTGTAGAAAAATCGGAATTGCAACTGGAACTGGAACCAAACAGATTTTGACAGACAAAATCTGTAAAAACGTAATAAACCAAACCATAGTACCCGAATTTAAAAATGGAAAATTCTATGCAGGTATTAAAAATGGAGTAGTTGAATTAATAGAAAAATGGAAATAAAAATACAGTGTACAACAAGGTGTAAAAATACATTTTACACTAAACATTAATTTTAAAAAGCCAAAAGGCTTTTAAGTCACCTTGCAAACGAAAGATATAATCGTAAACGAAAAAAGAAGAAACCCAATTACAAAGTTCGCTTAAAAATTGAAATTGGATAGTTATCGTTTATAAAATAAAAGGCAGTTCAAAATTAATTAGAGAACAAGCTGAAAAAGCATCTGATAAAGTTTATAATAAACCTTGTAAATCGAGAAAAAGTTAATGAAAACAGAAAAGATATTTAAAACGAAAACTGGATTTTGTCATATCTTATCTGATAAAATTATTCTAACGAGAGATGGAATAATTGGTAATGTAGCTAAAGTTACTGTTGGAAATACTATTAATAGAGTATTATTAATTTATGGTGGCCTTTCTTTACTTCTTTTATATTCAGCATTTAAAAGTTATCAAGATGGTCAAATTGTGACACCAATATTTTTCGGCTTTATCGGACTATATCTGATCTATGGAATAATTACAAGCTTGAATAATTCTACAACTCCAATAATAGAAAGAAATAAAATAAAAGAAATTAAATTAAAAAAAGCAATATTTGGATTAACCCGTTCTCGATTTGAAGTGCTATTTGAAGATGATAACTCTAAATTAAAGAAAAGACTAATAATGCTACCTGGTTCAATGAATGACGGACAAAATGAAACTGAAAAAGCAATAAGAATAATGGTAGAAGAAAAATTACTGAATGCATAACATAACGAAATGCCAACAGAATTTTGAAGTTAAATATTGGTTTCCTTGTTATATTGTTTGTTATTATTATATCCTGGATATTGGAACCCTTGGAGTTATGAGCTTTTTTATAAACACTTTTTAATTAGCAGCAAAATTGCAAGAACTACCAAAGGATATTGTTAAAGAAATAAAAGTTCGATTTAATTCGGATTTTGATTCTGCTAAAAAAATATTGAACGAATATTTGACTAATTATGAGTATTTGAATTCTGATAGAATTATTCGCTGTGTTATTTTTTTAGCTGATAATGGAATTGAAAGTTTTAAATCATTTTTGGAATCTGCAAAAGGCGACCCGAGAGATGTGATGTGGTGGGCAGAATACGAAAATCGAAAAGCTTCAGATAACAATAAAAGAGTTCGAGATTTCAATAAAACTTTTCAAGAAAATGGTATTTAAAGAAAAGACTGTTGATAATGAACTTTATGTTTATCTGAATGGAAAACTAATTTACAAAAAATGCTTACATACTGGTCAATCAAAAGTATTAGACTTAATGGCTTACGATAAATACACTTTGAAATCCATTAAAGAAATTGAAAAATAACTGCGTGTAATACGGTAACCGCTCCCCTACTGTAATTTGTCAAAACCCAACTAATTTTAAGCCCTTTTTAAGAAGGTTTTTTTAGTTTTATGATATAGATATTAAAATTACCAGGTAGTCCAATACCTCGAACATTTCTAACCTTCCTCTATCAAAAACAACGTTTCGTTCTCTATCTTTTTTGTAGCTTAGTCGCTCTCGAAACAATTACTTTATGACATTCGAAGTACTACCTGTTCTATCTGCAATGGAAGCTCTATATCAAAAACCGATTACTATAGAACGATTTAAAACGTACCTTAGGATGCTTCAAGGAGGAGTCAAAGGGGGGCTCAAATTTCCTATTGGAGGTTTTAACCCAATGGCAAAACCTCATCTATTACAAAAAATAAAAGAGCTGCAACTATTAGGAGCAGAAGACGTAATCGCCACCACCCTTAGCAACCTCACTCCTATAAACACCTCATCAAAACACCCTATACAAGTAGCACTTAATATAGCAGATGATGAAAAGGGAGGATGGACAAACAGATACACAACCGACTTTGACAGTAAATTCAACATAAACGCCCTGGTTACGCGTAATTTCTGCACGCCTTATTTCTGGTCCAGCGAAATATACACAAAGCGTTTAATCGAAGAAAGAACCCTCGAATACGTGTATCGAACTTTATATTGGCGCTTGAACGGAAAACCTCGCTCTCTAGAAGAACATGTACAGCAAGAGCGGTATGTCTACAAACACACTAACAGTATCAGATCTCTCAAAGAAAAAAACGACGATACCTTTATCAAACATTTCTACCATACTCATAAAAAGGAAGAAAGCTATCACCTCCTTTTTAATTTCTTTTATGGGGATGATATCAGTTCTTCCTTAGGCTATCCAACCCACGGAATAAAGAACACCAATGGTTTCGAATATATCAAAACACTTGTTTGACAATTCATCGGTTTTGTTATTTTTTATCCTTATCTTAATCGTATCATTGACACATTCTTTTAGTCTTTGATAAAACTCACATATTGTTTTCCAGCAACAGCATTTACCCCTCGCACATGAACCATGAAAAAGCTGCCATAAAAACTACTTATTTTAGTATTATAAGTAACTCCTGTCTTGCTATCATCAAAGGGATAGCCGGGATTTATGGAAATTCTTATGCACTAATTGCTGATGCTATTGAATCTACAACAGATATTTTTGCTTCTTTTTTAGTATTATTAGGTTTTTCTTATGCAAAACGACCTGCTGATAAAAATCATCCATATGGCCATGGAAGAATCGAGCCCTTAATCACCTTTATCATTGTGGCATTTTTGGTCACCTCTGCTACGATCATTGCTTATAAAAGCATTCAGAACATACAGACTCCACATCAGGCTCCTGCCCCCTGGACTTTATTTGTATTAAGTGCTATCATTCTATGGAAAGAGCTATCTTATCGAATCGTACTCAAAAAAGGAAAAGAAATAAACAGTACTTCTCTGATTGCAGAAGCCTGGCATCATAGAAGCGATGCCATCACTTCTATAATGGCTTTTATCGGGATTTCTATTTCGCTGATTTTTGGCAAAGGATTCGAAACTGCTGATGATTGGGCAGCACTGGCTGCTGCTGGTTTTATCATATACAACAGCTATCTTATTTTCAGACCTGCGCTGGGAGAAATCATGGACGAACATCTCTATGATGATTTAGTAGAAGAAATCAGAAATGCTTCTCTTGAGGTGCCTGGAATTCTAGGAACAGAAAAGTGTTTTATACGTAAAACAGGCATGAAGTACCATGCTGATCTTCACGCGATAGTAGAAGGAACACTTACTGTTGTTGAAGGGCACGATTTAGCGCACAAACTAAAAGATCATTTACTCGATAAAATCCCACATCTGACAGAAGTATTTATTCATATCGAACCAAATTGAAGTTTCCTTTTTTCAGCTCCTGAATCATCAAGAAAAAACACTGACCTCCCAGACTAAAAAAGCTTACTCCGATATAGAGTAAGCTCTTATGTATCAATAGGGTTAAAAAAACCGTATTTCTTATTCTGAATCTATAAATTTCTCCATCACATGCTGGCTTACTCCTACATTAGAGAACCCTCCATCATGATATAAATTCTGTAATGTTACTTTTTTAGTAAAATCAGAAAACATTGTAACTGTATAGTCAGCACATTCATCTGCTGTGGCATTTCCTAGAGGAGACATTTTATCAGCATAATCGATAAATCCATCAAACCCTTTTACTCCTTTCCCTGCTGTGGTAGGTGTTGGAGATTGTGATATGGTGTTTACACGAACTTTTTTATCTTTTCCGAAGAAATATCCAAAACTACGTGCTATAGATTCCAAATATGCTTTATTGTCTGCCATATCATTATAATCAGGGAATACGCGTTGTGCAGCCATATAGGTCAATGCTACAATACTCCCCCATTCATTCATTGCATCTTTTTTATACAATGTCTGCATTGTTTTGTGAAAAGATAATGCCGAAACATCCCATCCTTTTCCACTCCAGTCATAATTAAGATCTGTATAATGACGTCCTTTTCGAACATTGACAGACATTCCGATAGAGTGTAATACAAAATCGAGTTTTCCTCCCAGGATTTCCATAGACTGTTCCACTAAATTCTGTAAATCTTCTAATGAAGTAGCATCTGCCGGTATGATCTTGGAGTTTGTTTTTTCTGCCAGCTCATTGATTGCCCCCATTCGCATTGCTACAGGAGCATTGGTCAATACAAAAGTTCCACCTTCTTCAAAAACTCGTTCTGCTGTTTTCCAAGCGATTGAGTTTTCATCTAATGCTCCAAAAATGATCCCTCTTTTTCCTTTTAATAAATTATGTGACATTTAGTAATAACTTAAAGTAAATGATATGATCGGTAAAGATAGTAAAACAACCTAAATGTCCTAGTATTCTGTTTTTATTTTAATGATCCAATAATGAAGCTGCATGGCTTAATGCGGCTTCTGAAATATCTTTTCCTCCGATCATCTCCGCTATTTCTTTTACGCGCTCTTCTTTGCTTAAAAGCTTTAACTGGGTAACAGTCGTATTCTTACTATCTTCTTTGAATACTTTATAATGATGGGCTCCTTTTGCTGCTATCTGCGGTAAATGTGTAATGCTAAAAACTTGCAGATTTTCACTCATGGCTTTCATTAGATCTGCCATTTTATGAGCGACTTCTCCTGATACTCCTGTATCAATTTCATCAAAAATAATGGTAGGTAATTGTGTATATCTGGATAAAATAGCTTTAATCGCTATCATGATTCTGGATAATTCTCCTCCGGAAGCTACCTTTTTTAGCAAACCGTAGTTTCCTCCTTTATTCGCAGAAAACAAAAACTCCAGTACTTCTTTCCCATTTGCCAGATAGGCTTCCTCCATGGTTACAGCTGCCTTAAAAGTAGCATTTGCCATTCCCAGATCACTGAGAATCGTTTCTAATTCTTTAACCAGTTTAGGGAGTGCTTTTTTCCTCTTACCATGAATCAGTAACGCTACTTTATCTAACTTCGTTTTAATTTTTTCGATTTCCTGATCCAGAGATTCAATGTCCGTTGTTAACGAAGCTGTTTTTTGTACTTTTTCTTCCAGCTCATCTCGAATTGCAATCAACGCTGCTATTGAACTTACCCCATGCTTAGCCTGAAGCGTATTTAGCAATTCTAATCGCTGACTAACCTCCTGTAATTTTCCCGGGTCTGCCTCTAAACTCTCGAGCTCTGTATGCAGCGTTCCTCCAATATCATCTAATTCTATATATACACTTTCAATTCTCGCTTCTAACTCTTTTAAGGCTTTAGAAAACGATGCTATTCGTGACACATTAGATTTTACCGTATGCAACTGATCCGATATCCCTACTTCTTCTGTATTAAGTAAAGAGACTGCTCCGGACAATCGCTCCTGTATTTCTTCTATATTATTTAGGGTTTCATATAATTCTTCCAGCTCCTGAAGTTCTTCTGTTTTCAGCTTCGCTTCTTCCAGTTCTTTATATAAAAATGAATTATACTCAAACTCCTTTGTAAATTCTTCTTGATTTTGCCTAAGTGTAGCGACTTCTTTTTCTTTTTGTTTCAAAAGAACCAATCCTCGTTTATAGGACTCTATTTCTCTTTCTGCTCCTGATAGCGCATCTAATACCTGAAATTGAAATTCATTGGTTGTTACGTCCAGCGTTTGATGTTGACTATGAATATCAATAAGCCTCCCTCCTAAAGCTGCCAGAGATTGTAATGTTACGGGGGTATCATTGATAAAAGCTCTGGACTTACCTGAAGGCAAAATCTCTCTACGAATAATTGTTTCTTCTTCATAATCCAGTTCCTGTTCTTCAAAAAAAGTAACTAAGTTGTATTTTCCCAGGGAAAACACCCCCTCTATAATACACTTAGTAGTGCTATCTTTACTACTGGACAGATCTGCTCTTTTTCCCAACAAAAGCCCTAGCGCTCCCAATAACAATGATTTACCGGCACCAGTTTCTCCTGTAATATTAGTCAATCCAGAATCAAACGATACCTGTAATTGTTCTATTAATGCGAAGTTATTTATTGAAAGACCTTTTAACAAAGGATAGAATATTAAATGGGTTTACAAGAATCCAAAGATACCATTGTTTTAAAAAACTTTCAAAAAAAAGAAATGGCTAAAATTTAATCTTTTTCCAATTGTCTGAATAGGTAGGAGCCACCCTGTTTAGCAAAGTGATCGTTGAGGCAATATCAATAGAAGGACCGCCTGAAAAAATACTCGATATCTCATCTGCTTTGGCATCAAAAAAGACTCTCATCATATAAGAATTAGGTCTTACATTATGCATCTCTTCTATAGACTTCATTGATTCTACTATAACTTTTTTTCCTTCTTTTACATTGGTATTCATCACATCCAAGCCTTCTCTATGATAGCTATACATTGCTTTTCTGTATCCGTCATAGGTTCCTGAAAGCAAGTCGTCATTTAATTTAAATCGTGTTCTATCTCCATCCTGAAGATTCCATCCCAGCGTGTTACTCCCCTGTGCATTTCCTACAATCGTTTTGGCTTGCTGATAATAAGGAGTTCCTCCATTTAATTCGAATGTATCTGCATCTACTCCTAAAATCGTATATAAATAAAAAGAAACTACGGAAATCAGGTTTGATTCAAAACCATTAGGGTTAAAGTTCAGCGGCTGAAATTCCAGATAATTAAAATTAAATTGTTTATCATTGACATTAAAAATAGTTGTAGCATAACCAGAACCAAATACAGGTCTGGATGCCTGTACTTGTAAGGTTGCCGAAAAATTATCATTATCGTAGCTACTGATATTGATAAAAAAAGTACATTCGATTCGTTCTTCTGTTCTAAATTCTTTATCTGTCCATTTATTATTATTTACAAACTCAGTCATCGAACGCTCCAAGGTTTTAAACACCTGTAGATTCGGTTGCCCTGTTTGCTCTGCATTAACAACGACTCGGGCATTAAATTCCTGAGCCTGAACAGCCATATTAAACAAAAAAACAACGAATAGAATTCTTTTATACATCTCTAAGCTGATTAATTTCATTAAATATATCCTCAGCAACTGCTGCCTTGGTTTTAAGTTCAAACGCTTTAATCTCTAATTTATGATTAATAAGACTTACTTTATTCGTTTTCCCTTTAAAACCTGCCCCTTTATCATTCATAGAATTCAGAACAATCAGGTCCAGGTTCTTTGTTTGCAGCTTTCGTTTGGCATTTTCTTCTTCATTATTCGTCTCTAATGCAAAACCTACTAAAAACTGATGTGTTTTCACACTTCCCATCCATTTGAGAATATCAGTTGTTCGTTCCAACTCAATCACAAAATCACCTGCTGTTTTTTTAATTTTTTGAGCAGATACTGTTTTAGGTCTGTAATCAGCTACCGCAGCAGATGCAATTGCTATATCTACTTGATGAAATCGGCTTTCTACCTCTTCATACATTTGCTGAGCACTCATAACCGGAACTACAGTGATTCCTGACTGACTGACTGGAATCGAAGAGGGCCCTAATACCAATGTTACTTCTGCTCCCTTGCTTGCGGCATATGTGGCCAACTCAATTCCCATTCTTCCGCTGGAATGATTCCCTATAAATCGCACCGGATCTATTGCTTCATAAGTGGGACCTCCGGTAATTAATACCTTTACTCCCCGCATGGGAAGTTTTCCTTCTATATCTGCTTCTATAAAAGCAACAATATGTTCGGGCTCTGCCATTCTTCCCTTACCTACTAATCCGCTAGCTAATTCTCCTGATTCTGCCGGAATCATGATATTACCATATGACTGCAAGGTATCCAGTGTTTGTTCTGTACTGGGATGCTTATACATGTCCAGATCCATTGCTGGAGCGAAATAAACCGGACATTTTGCAGAAAGGTAGGTTGCCAGCAATAAATTATCACAGGTTCCCGACGCCATTTTAGACAAGGTATTTGCTGTTGCCGGAGCAATCACCATCAAATCTGCCCATAATCCTAGCTCTACATGATTATTCCAGAGTTCATTTTCGTTATCCTTATCATAAAAAGTAGATTGTACCGGATTTTTAGATAATGTAGAGAGTGTTAGGGGTGTTACAAAATCTTTGGCACCCGGGGTCATAACCACCTTTACCTCAGCACCGGCTTTAATACATAACCGAACTAAGGTAGCAGTTTTATATGCGGCAATGCCTGCGGTAACACCTAATACTATTCTTTTACCGCTGAGTACAGACATTGTTTAGATTATAAAGATTCTGAATCTTCTTTTGTGTTTCTGTAGTAAATTTTACCTTCTAACCACTCTTGTGCTGCAAGTGCATGTGGTTTTGGTAATCTTTCGTAAAATTTAGAAACTTCTATTTGTTCTTTGTTTTCGAATACTTCTTCCAAGCTGTCATTATACGTAGCAAACTCGTCTAATTTTTCTAAAAGCTCTTTCTTTATCCCAACATTGATTTGGTTTGCTCTTTTAGAAATGATAGATATTGCTTCGTATATATTCCCTGTTTCCTGATCTAACAAGTTTTTGTCTATTGTTGTTGTATTAACAGGTGCATTGCTTTTTTTCAAATCCATCTTCGCCTATTTTAGTTTCTTTTTTCTAGTCTTAGTTTTATATCTTCTGCTATTTCATTCGCATCTTCCAGATGCTCTCCTTCTGTCTTATAGTATTTTTTATAAAGTCGGTAATACTCTTCGGCTTGTTCTAATCGATCCTTAACAAGGAAGTCATAACTTCCTATCGCCAGTAAATATTGCGACTCAAGCTTGTAATATAATGCTTTTTCTCTAAATGCTGAACCCGGGTAATCCACCAGGTACATATCAAACGCATTAATTGCTACTTTATAATCTTCTCTATGATGAAATTGCTTGGCGATCTCATATGCTTTACGCTCTTTCTTCGTTCTGAGATCAATCACCATTTTATTCGCAGATTCTAAATGCTTTCCTTCTTCTGCATATGTATTAATATACCCTTGCAGCTTCTCTACGGCTTTATCTGTATCTTCCTGGTCCAATGAGTATCTGGGAGATAAATGATAATAACTTTCTGCTGCTTTAAACTGTGCTTCTTCTTTCTTTTCGCTTTTAGGATATGACGTAACAAAACGATCAAACTGATAACTCGCTACATAATAATCCTTTAACTGATAATAGGTATTAGCATAGTGATACATTATTCTCTCTGCCTGTGGTTTTCCTCTGTATTTCGGCACTACCTGTTCAAAAAGACGTAAAGCTTTCTGATATTTACCTTCTTTATACAGCTCTTCTGCCATATTATATTTAAGGGATACATCCTCACTTTTGAGAACTTTCTGATATTCACTACATGCCCCAAAAGGCAATACGCATATCAGTAAATAGAATAATCTCTTCATAAGTTAAAAAACATCTTGCAAAAATAGCTATTTCTGCGGTATTACAAAAACTTTAATTTACCTATTCAATAACTATAAAATAATAACAGTGTTGCACTTCTTTTTATTTTCACTTTCTTGTATCCGGGTATGTTCTATTCAACTTATTGTGATCTAAAACCGTATACCCTTCTTCTTCGTGATAAAATGCTTTTTCAAATATATGATCCATCCTCATATCTTCCAGCATATATGAGTGCACCTGATGTACTTCTTGTGCAAAAGACTCATCGTAATAACTTACCAAAATGAGAATTTCTCCATGCAGTTTGGACAACTCTTCTCTTCTATAATCTATCAATGGACTTTTATCATTTATCGGATGTACCACAGTCCAGGTGGTCGGCAAGTACGTTATTGCACTTCTTTCCAGTTTTAGTTGATAGAAATTATTCACATACTTGTTTTCTTCATTTTCTGTAGACAATGTCAGCGTTACCTCTATATGAGGACGAATCATAACATTGGTATTTCTACTCATCAGTCTAAACATCAGGCTGTCGATTCCTTTATGTTTCCGAAGCACGAGCACATCACTAAATCGAATATTAGCTCTTGGTTTTGAAAACCTTCCATATAGCAATCCTGTAACAAAGGAAAAGCTCAACAATCCCACAAGTGCTTCCAGAGAAGACACCACCCCAAAGAGAACGCCCTGAGGAGACATTCCTCCATATCCTACCGTAGTAATAGTTTGAGCAGAGAAAAAGAACGCATTCAGAAAATCATAGAAAACACTTCCTGTAGGTGCTGTAATATGGGACATCCCAATCATAAGGTATATCCCTGCAAAAAAAGTATTGACTAAAATATACCCTAATAACACCCATAAAAAAAACACTACCCAACTAACTTCTATCAGATAAGAATAGCTAGCGGATAGTGATTTTGGTTTGTTTATATGTTTTATATTAAAAGACCCATCCAAACTAATAAACCGTTTGGCTTTTTTATCGGAAGAAGTTCCAACACCGGGATCTTTTATTCTTTTAGCCATTTTTATACATTAATTAGCTATAAAGTTTTCTATCTTTTCTGCCAGCTCATCAGATACATTAATCAAAGGCAATCTTACTGCATCTCCACAAACTCCTTTTGTTTTAAGCATATGTTTTATTCCCGCCGGATTCCCTTCTGCAAATGCATGATCAACCGCTGGTAAGAGCTTATACAACTCTGAGAAGGCTTTCTGTGTTTCTCCTGCTAATCCTAATCGAATCATCTCTGAGAATTCATCCGGAAACCCCTGCCCTATTACACTAATTACTCCATCTCCTCCTGCTGCAACAGCTGGTAATGCTAAAGCATCATCCCCTGACAGTACCAAAAACCCTTCTGGTCTCTCTTTAATAATCTGCAATACCTGTGTAAAATCACCAACAGCTTCTTTTACCCCTATAACATTATCCAACTGTGCCAATCTCAAGGTAGTTTCTGCTGTCATATTAATCGCTGTTCGCGATGGCACATTGTACAATAACACAGGAATCGGAGCATGGTCCTGAATTTTCTTATAATGCTGATAAATACCTTCCTGACTTGGTTTATTATACATAGGCACAACAGATAATACGGCAGCAAAATCGCTGAGATCTGTACTATCTATTTCATCAATAACTGCTTGTGTATTATTTCCTCCTATACCTATAACCAATGGCAATCGTTTCTTATTCACCTGTACGATATGAGCTACTAACGCTTTCTTTTCCGATTTCGTCAATGTAGCTGATTCTGCAGTAGTCCCCAGAACTACCAGGTATTCTATTTTTCCTTTGATACAAAATTCCACTAATGATGTTACTCCATCATAGTCTATTGTACCATCATTTTTAAACGGGGTAACCAAAGCAACTCCTGTCCCTCTTAAAAACTCATTCATAGCTAAATTATGTCTAAAACTTTTAAATATTTTTTTAATTCGGCGATAAAAAGATTGGTATCATCCATTGCCGAACCGATCACTAAATCATTAATTCGATTATCGACTTCTGCAAAACCAACTTTAAATTTTGCCCGAGAAGCTGAAGCTACGTAATTGAGCTCTAACTTATCCTCTGCATAAAAATTGATCAGAACGTCGTAATCTGTATGTATAAATTCTTTGAGTGAAGTACTTTTAACACTGCCATTAGCCGCAAAACAACGTTCGTTATAATAAGCAGCATCTTTATCATCACTGATCTCTTTCTGATCTTCCTTGAACCCCATCACCTTGAGTCGTTCTGATTTCACCCCCAGCTCATTAGCCAACTTCAGCAATGACAATACATTTACAGATTGAGAAGCATCTATAAGTACTGCCAGTGTTTTGAGATGAGAAACATTCATAGTAGTAGTTCCCCGTTTACTAAGACTGGTTTCAATGCCCTTTTTAAGTGCTTTGCGTTTAAGACCTTTTAAAATCATTCACAAAAAAATTAGTTCACAAATGTAGCTATTTTACATTTTAAAAACATCCCCTTATCAATAAAGAAATAATGATATTTTAGGTTTACAGATTTTCTATCTTTATACTCAATTCATTTTTTATCTGTTCATCAAAATACCAGGTTACATAACTTAACGGAACCACCTCTATACCAACCCGATGTAGTACTCTGCAACGTTCCATAGAGAATGTTTTCTCAAAATCTCCCGGAAAACCTATTAAGTCAATTCCTAAGTATTTGTTATTTTTCTCTATCAACACATCAATAACCAGCCCGGACAATTCATACCCAATAAAACATTGCGAATCCGGATTTTCCTGCATAACAAATGCCTGTACCTGTGTTGCAAAATCATCAAAATATTTATTCCCTGTTTCTTCTTCTCCTAATTTCTCCACTCCTACAAACCAATCCAAATAGGTCCTCAACAAAGAATGTTCTGATAAACTATTTTCATCTACCGAAAGATATATCTCTTGTTTATTCCTGGCTCTAGTAACCATAACATTAAACATATCTTCTTTATTCAAATAACTATACGAGCTATGATGACTATCATTATCAACCGTCATAGAAATCAACATGATATCTCTTTCGTCCCCCTGAAAAGAATACGGAGTCCCTAACCGAATAGCATGTTTATTCATCGCCTGTAAAGAAATTTCTTTTTTTACCAGTTTACCAATATAGGTTATCTGATCTTTAAACGGCGTAATCACACCGATAGAAGTCGCAGCAGTTTTGGACAACTTTTCTTCTTTTCTGATCACCTCCTGAATATACAATACTATTTCTTCTGCTTCTTTCTCATTAACTCCTTTGGTATTTCTTTTTCCCTGAACGCGATGCACAAACACGGATTGCCTGCCTTTATTCTTAGGCAAATCATGCATAATTGTCAAGGCATCATCATAAAATTTTTGATTGCTAAATCCAATGATATCCGGTAATGACCTATAATGCTCATCCAATAGATTTACCTGCTCCACCTTACTAGTTCCTTCTAACACAAAATCAAGCAAACTTCGTTCCCGGTAGTTATATTTCTCTTCCCATGGTAACTCATTCTTTACACTCAACAATTTCATCTGTTGCTTAGACAAAAAACACATATGCCGCAACTGCTTAGGATCCCCTGTAACAACTACTTTTTTTGCCCGCTGCAACAATGGCAGAACTCCGGCAATATCACATTGGGTTGCTTCATCTATCACCAACACATCAAAAAGCTCTTTTTGCAAAGGGAAAACCTCTGACACTTCATCTATTTTCACCAACCAAACAGGCAATGCATCCAGAACAACCTTAAAATCAAAAAGTTCTAACTCTGATAATTTTGTCGACTTATCTGTATTCCTCAACATACTCACCAAACGCTGAAGTTCTTTTCTATTTTCTCTGACACTGGCTCTGATCTTACCCAAAACCTGTCCCATCATTTTTTTATTGGTATCTTGAATTCCTTTATTGAGATATTTCACATACAAATCCAACAACCTCCACTCTTCTTGTTGCCAGGTTTTAAAAAGCGTCACCCATTTCATCTTTACTGTTCTCACCACTCCCGGTTTCCTCAGAATAGTCTGGGTTAATTTCCTGCTTTTTTCCTCTACAGCTTCAAACGCTTTCTCTATTCTTTTCAATTCCTCATATACAAACTCCAAGCCCGTATGATCTTTATCAATTTCTCGTATATAAGGCAATGTATTAAACTTATACAAATAGCGTTCTAAACTTGCTATTAATGAAATTTTATATCGGCTACCCCCAACTTTCATTCGGAATCTCCCTACAGAAAAAGAGGCTAATTTATCTGATACTACCTGCAAAGCTTCTTCAGTTCTTGCTGCAACCAATACGCTTTTCCCTTTACTGAGGTAATCTATTGCTATAGCTGCTACTGTATAACTTTTTCCAGTTCCCGGAGGACCTATAAAAACTGATTTTTTTAATTCATACGCGGATTTAACTATCTGCTGCTGTGCATGGTTTAAAATAAAAGGTTGAACACCTGGTTTATAAATCGCATCTCCCAGGTATTTTTCTTGCCCAAAATACGCTTCAACAGCAGTAGAATACGACACTTCTTCACATAACCGTTCTAATTCATTAACCACCCCTTGCATATTATTTGCTTTGCTAGACACCATCAATCCAGAAGCAGAAACCAATCTAAACACCCCGAATTCCACCTCCTTATCATTATAAACTTTCCGAAGCTCTTTCCCTTTTCTCAGCTTAGGAAACAGTGTAATATCGTCTGAAAAATGAAGCCCCTCCACATATCGTTCAAAAAGTCGTTTTACCTTCATCAAGAAAGAATACTCTACAAGATTTTCTTCCAACAACTGCGTAAAATGAGCCCGAAAATCCTCAAAAGGCAATGACATTTCCAGTGTTTTCAAAAAACCGTAGTTCACTTCTCTTTCTGCTATCTCCAACGAAACATAATACGTTTCTCCTTCCCGAATTATTGTGGCAGGATAATAAAACAAGGGCGCGCACACGCGAACTGTTTTTTTATTAAACAGTTTTTTCCTTCCCACAATAAACATTGTACAATAATACAATTGCTTATCTCGCTTATACAATTGCAGGTTTTTGGAAATCTCTTCCCCTTGTTCTTCTGGAATATATTGCCGCGGATACTTCCCATTAATCAATTCCTCTTCTGCTTCCTGTATCCAGTGATTTTCATATTTAGCCGAAAAGAAATTAACAATACTAAATTCTCTATTATCGGCTTTATAACAATCCGAAAAGTACTTAATTAACTTCTGTATATCCAATTATTACATGCTTTTACCCTTCTTCTTCTCCCTACACCATTGCCAAGAAATCATCTTCACTTATAATAGCAACTCCCAACTTGGTTGCTTTTTCTAACTTACTAGGTCCCATATTAGCTCCTGCCACCACATAAGACGTCTTAGAAGAAATTGAACTGGATACTTTTCCTCCGTTGTTTTCTATCAGTTTTTTTAGTTCATTTCTCGATACTTTTTCGAACACTCCTGATACCACAAAAACTTTCCCACTTAACACCTCTGTCTGCCCGGCAAGTTTCTCCGCAGAAATTTCTAACTGTACTCCGGCATTTTTTAATCGTTGTATTAGTTCCTTATGTGCCTCGACACTAAAAAACTCCTGAACACTTTGTGCTATTTTTATTCCTATTTCCTCTACATTAACCAGCTCTTCTTCTGTAGCCGCTATAATTGCATCTATATTTTTATAATGCTTTGCCAGTTTTTTAGCTACCGTTTCTCCCACATAACGAATGCCTAATGCAAATAACACCCGCTCGAAAGGTATTTCTTTTGATTTCAAAATTCCATTAATAAGGTTATCTGCACTCTTTTCTGCCATACGCTCCAACGGAATCACTTGTTCTTTTTTCAGATCATATAAATCTGCATAATTTGTAATCAAGTTCTCTTTGACTAATAAAGCAACCGTTTCTCCTCCGAGTCCCTCTATATCCATTGCCTTTCTAGCAATAAAATGCTGTATTCTTCCTACCACCTGAGGAAAACACCCTAAGTCATTTGGACAGTAATGTTGTGCTTCTCCTTCTTTCCGTATCAATGCTGTCTGACATTCCGGGCAAACTGATATATATACTGTTGGGGAGGTATTTTCTCTTTTAGTTATATCTACCCCTACTATTTTTGGAATGATCTCTCCTCCTTTTTCTACAAATACAGTATCTCCTTCCCTAACATCTAATTTTGCAATTTGATCTGCATTATGGAGAGAGGCTCTTTTTACAACAGTTCCGGCTAATTGTACCGGTTCCAAATTAGCAACAGGAGTAATTGCTCCAGTTCTTCCCACCTGATATGTTATCTCTTTCAGTACAGTAGCCACTTGCTCTGCCTTGAATTTATAAGCCATTGCCCATCTAGGGGCTTTTGAAGTAAATCCTAATTCTTCTTGCTGTTGCAAATTATTTACCTTCACTACCACCCCATCGGTTTCATACGGCAAGTCCTTTCTATGTTCATCCCAATAGTTAACAAACTCCAAGACTTCATCTATTGATTTTGCCAGACGTGATTCTCCCGGCACCTTAAAACCCCATGCCCTGGCTTTCTCCAGAGATTCATATTGTGACACAATCTGAATTCTATCTCCCACCAGATTATACAACAAACAATCCAAAGGACGTTTTGCTACTTCACTACTATCCTGAAGCTTTAAACTCCCTGAAGCAGTATTCCTAGGGTTCGCATAAGGCTCTTCTCCCGCAGCCAACCGTTCTTCATTCATTTTACGAAATCCTTCATATGGAAGTACAATTTCTCCTCTTATATCAAATTTAGAAGGATAATCTCCTTTCAATTTTAAAGGAACAGACTTTATTGTCTTGACATTGGTTGTCACATCATCTCCCTGAATCCCATCACCTCTGGTAACAGCTCTTACCAAAGCACCTTCTTCATATGTAAGATTAATAGAAGCTCCATCATATTTCAACTCACATGTGTATTGCACCTCTCCATCTACCAACTTTTTAATTCTTGTTTCCCAATCCAGTAAATCTTCCTTGGAATATGAATTATCCAATGAATACATTCGCTGTTCATGAACTATGGTTGCAAAATTTTTTGTCACTTCTCCTCCCACCCTCAAGGTCGGCGAATTCGCATCGTAATACTCCGGATGTTTTTCTTCCAGTTTTTGCAACTCCTTCAGCAAATGGTCAAAATCATAATCACTTATGGTTGGCTTATCCAACACATAATAATTATAATTGTGCTGTCTCAATTCTTCTCTCAGTTGGATTATTTTATCTTCTATATTCATATCCAATACATATGGTATTTTCTCTAACTTTTCTCTTACCTTTAATTATTTTACACTATTAAAATCCTGCATTTTTCTCAGAAGTCCCTCCACGGTATCATCAACCAACAATAAATCATAGCCTTCTTTTCGTAAGAAACCTTTTGCCATCATATCTTCCATCAGTTTCAACAAATGATTATAAAAGCCATCTATATTCAGTAAACCTATTGGTTTGCTATGCAATTTTAACTGTGCCCAGCTAATTACCTCGAATAGCTCTTCCAGTGTCCCAAAACCTCCCGGCAAGACGATAAACCCATCACTCAACTCCTGCAGTTTTTCTTTTCTTTGGTGCATATTTTCTGTGGTATACAATCTGGTCAACTCCGGATGCACAATTTCTTTGGATTTCAGAAATTGAGGAATAACCCCCACTACTTCTCCATCAAGCGATAATACGCCATTTGCTACAGCCCCCATAACTCCTATTTCTGCTCCTCCATACACCAAGGTTATCCCTTCTTTTGCAATGCGTTCTCCTAATTGTTTTGCTGTGGTAACATACTGTTCTTCTTTCCCTGTACTACTTCCACAAAAAACCGCTACTGCTTCTATTTTTTTCATCAAATTAATTTTACTTTCTAAATGCCTTAATCATTCGTTCGTTTCCAAAAAAATCTTTTCTTAACTCCACCACATCAAACCCTTTACCCAAAATCATATCTTTCATCTCCTGCCCTAAATATTGATTAATCTCAAAATATAAATTACCACTTTCTTCTAAACTCTGAGTTGCCAATGCTGCTATTTTTTCATAAAAAACCAATGCTCGATTATCCGAAACAAATAGCGCCGTATGAGGCTCGTACTTCAACACATTCCCCTTCATTTCTTTTTTTTCCATTTCTCGTACATAAGGAGGATTTGATACAATAATATCATATCGTTGGTCTAAAGATGCTACCGTCAATATATCCTGATTAATAAACCGTATCGCTACTCCATGCTGCTTCGCATTTTTTTGTGCTACTTCAATCGCTCCTTCTGACACATCTATTGCTTCTACTGTAGCATTAGGAATATGTTTAGCTAATGTTATTGCAATACACCCACTACCAGTTCCTACATCGAGAATTCGTATTTTCTTTTCTTTTTTTCTATTCTTGCAATCTTCTATAATCCAATGCACTAACTCTTCCGTTTCAGGTCTCGGAATTAACACTTGTTCACTCACCTGAAAATCCAATCCATAAAAATTAGTACTCCCAATAATATATTGTACAGGAACTTCTTTTTCTAACTGTGATACCGCTGCTGTAAACATTGTCTTTTGAGGAATTGTAAGCTTTTTTTGTAATTCCAATGCCACTTGAACCCTACTCATCCCAAGGAGATGATCTGTTATCAAATAAAAAAAAGACAAGGTTTCTTCCCTTCCATATTGCTCTGATAAGCTTGTTAAAAAATACGCTTTAGCTTCTTTTAAAATCAACCGTTTCCTTTTTAATGTGTACAACTCTTATTTTCTATAACTTTTTAATCATCCACTCCTGGCAATTATAATGTCCGGTGTCTCCCATTGGTTTTTCCAAGGGTTCAAAACCAACTTTTCCATATAATTTTTTAGCAGATTCCATATAAGGCATTGTTTCTAAATAACAAGATTCAAACCCCTCTTCTTTTGCTTTGGACAGGCATATCTCCATTAATTGTCTTCCAACTCCTTTCCCTCTCATTTTTGAAGAAACATACATTTTCTGAAGTTCACAAACGTCCTCTTCTCCATTTTCTAATGGAGCGATTCCTGCTCCTCCTAATACACTTCCATCACATTCTACTACAAAATACGCTCCCCGGCTTTCATTATATGTTTCATACATCATATCCAATGCTTTATCTTCATAAGCTGTCCCCACCTTAGGCACTCCCATCTCTACAAGCACCTCTCGTATTATAGCTGCCAATGCTTTATTGTCATTTAACTCTATAGGGCGAATTTTAATTGTACTCATTGCTAATATTAATTACTTTTGCGTTAACCTTCTTAATCGACAAAACTCCTTAACCTCTTTTTAGCAAACTAAAAAGAAACAGTAGCATTATATCATAAAATAATCAACGAAATATACAGTAATTCCATCCAGAAACCAATGAACAAGATACTATTATTATTAACAATATTTTTCATTTCCATCAGATGTTCCTCCCCGGAGAAACCAATCTTCAAAAGCCTGAATAACATCGACATAAAAAAAGCAAGCCTAACCGAAGTAACCATTCATGCTGATGCTATTTTTGATAACCCTAATAACCTATCTGGAAAGCTATCAATTGAAGACCTTCATATCTTAGTAGACAACGTGGATATAGGTGTTATTTCTTCTAAAGAGTTTAACGTTCCTAAAAAAGAGTCTTTCACTATTCCATTAACCGGAACATTTCCACTCTCAAAAATCTACAAAAACAACAAAAAAGGAATCCTAAACAGTATTTTATCAATTGCCACAACGGACTCCCTAACGATAGAATACGATGGTAAAATCAGATATCATTTGCATGATTTTTCATACCCATATCACATCAACACTTCTCAAAAAATAAAAATAAAATAGTGAACCCTATACACCAACTCTATATTCGCCGCTGCATCCAATTAGCTAAAAACGGACTAGGAACCACTTATCCCAATCCTATGGTTGGTGCTGTTATTGTTCACAACCAAAAAATTATTGGCGAAGGCTGGCATCACAAAGCCGGACAACCCCATGCAGAAGTAAACGCTATTCGTTCAGTAAAGGATCATTCCATACTTCCTGAAGCTACTATATATGTAAGCTTAGAGCCCTGCAGCCATCATGGAAAAACACCTCCATGTAGTGACCTTATCATCGAAAAAGGAATCAAGAATGTTGTTATCGGCACTATAGACCCTTTTTCTAAAGTTGCCGGAAGAGGGATTAAAAAGCTCAAAAATGCTGGTTGCCACGTAACTGTTGGCGTATTGGAAGAGGCTTGCCATGAACTCAACAAACGCTTTTTTACTTTTCACACAAAAAAGCGCCCATATATTATATTAAAATGGGCAGAAACCCAGGATGGATATATTGCCCCCATGAATTCTTCTGAAAGAAAACCTGTGTGGATTACCGATAAAAATTCTCGTCAACTTGTTCATAAATGGCGAACTGAAGAACAGGCTATTCTTATTGGCAGTAAAACCGTCATAAAAGACAATCCTAAACTTACCGCCAGAGACTGGTACGGAACAAACCCATTACGCATCATTATTGCTTCTACTGATAAAGAACTCAGTAATTCTGCTGTACTGGATCAAACCACCGAAACAATTATTATATCAAACAAAAAATTCCAGAAAAAAAACCAAGCCAATCTCATTTATTGTACTACCCAAACAGATCAATTAATACAAGGCATCTGTGATTTCCTATACGAAAAAGACATTCAATCACTAATTATAGAAGGAGGTAGTTATACGCTACAACAATTTATCGACACTGATATATGGGATGAAGCCCGGGTTTTTAAAGGCAATGCTTTTTTCAGAGAAGGAGTCAAAGCCCCTAAGCTTTCGACTTCCCCTGTAACGATAACCAATATTAAAAACGACTTTTTACACATTCACAAAAATGATTAAAACAATTATATTTGATTTTGGTGACGTATTCATCAACCTGGATAAAACTGCTACAGCAGATGCTTTTTCTAAACTAAAAACTTCCTCTTCTCAGGCATTTATTACACAGATCAACGAGCTTTATGAAACCGGAATGATTACCACAGAGGAATTCTTTACTCATTATTCTACTATATACCCTGAACTTACCTCATTTCTAATTAAAGACGCATGGAATGCTATCTTACTTGATTTCCCTACCCACAGGCTCAATTTCCTCCAGCAACTTGCCATTTCCAAACAATACAAACTCATCCTCCTGAGCAACACAAATGAATTACACATTGACTGGATAAAAAAGAACATTTCACACTATCAAGCATTCAAGTCTTGTTTTGATCAATTTTACCTATCACATGAAATCAATCTGAGAAAACCAACAGCTGATATCTTTAATTTTGTTCTCAGCAAAAATCAGATACTCCCTGACGAAACTATTTTTATTGATGACACTAAGGAGCATATTAACACTGCTGCTTCCCTGGGAATCCATACCTGGAATATCGACCCCAAAAAAGAAGATATCACTACTTTATTTGCTACAAAATCTGATTTGTTTTGACCTATTTATTACTCAGCATTTTAGCCACTACAATTATCTTTATACTTTTCAAAACTTTTTCTTTGTATAAAGTCAATACATCTCAGGCTATTGTCACTAACTATATTGTAGCTGCTTTATTCGGATTTTTTTTTCATACCGGTAACATCAGTATCCCAACACTCATTTCTCAACCCTGGTTTATATGGTCCCTTATCCTAGGGGCAGTTTTCATCAGCATCTTTAGCCTGATAGCCATTACTGCACAGCGAAATGGAATTTCAGTTGTTGCTGTCGCCAGCAAAATGAGTATGATTATTCCAATCTTATTTGGTATTCTCTACTACAAAGAACACACAAACACCTTAAAAATAACCGGAATACTCATTGCCCTGATTGCTGTTTTCCTCGCTTCTTCCAAAAAGACATCGCAAACCACAACAAATACAAGCAGCTTTATCTATCCATTATTAGTTTTTATTGGTAGTGGACTTATTGATACCTCTATTAAGTTTATCGATTTTCATTTTGTAAAACCTGAAGATGCCTCCATCTTTCCTGCTACTATTTTTGCTGCCGCAGGAATTCTTGGAATCTTCCTTTTATTATACAATAGCATTATCAAAAAAGAAAGCATTTCATTCAAAAATATTATCGCAGGAATTTCTTTAGGCATTCCTAATTATTTTTCTGTTTATTTTCTAATTTTGGCACTTAGGCATGAGCTTATGGACAGCTCTACCGTATTTACGATTAACAATGTTTCTATATTAATAACTTCAACACTTGCTGGCATCCTTATATTTAGAGAACAACTACTCCTAAAAAACTGGATTGGCATTTTACTAGCCATACTCAGTATATTTTTAGTTAGCTTTTCTTTTTAATCTTACTTATTTTGGAAAACAACGATACATACAAAACAATTTGCTCTCCTACTGAAGAGGTTCTTTTCAAAGACAAAAACAGTAAATTTTATGGATATGCGTTTCCTCTTTCAAATGAAAATGACATAAAACTCCTGCTCGAAAAACTAAAAAAACAACATCACGCTGCCAGACACTGGTGTTATGCATGGCAATTAGGTACAGAAAACAAACGCTATCGCGCTAATGATGATGGCGAACCATCCAACTCTGCCGGGCAGCCTATTTATGGTCAGATACAATCTTTTGACCTCACGAATGTACTTATTGTAGTCGTTCGATATTTTGGAGGTGTTAAACTGGGAGTCGGTGGATTGATCAATGCTTATAGAACTGCTGCTCAACTCGCTCTCGAAAATGCTGTGATTGAAGAAAAGACAATTAATATCGCTTTTGAGATTATATTCGAATACAAAGACATGAATAAAGTCATGCGCATCATTAAAGAGCATCAATTAACTATCACATCCCAAAAACTAGAACTCAATTGCCGGGTTTTTATTAGTGTAAGAAAAAAAATAGCTCATAAAATAAATGAGCTATTCTCCTCGTTATACGGTATAGAAATTAAACTATTAGACGATTAAGAACATTTCATCTTCTCTAATAAGTAAGGGGGACAGGCGATGGGTTTTCGTGTTTCACTATCCATAAAAGCCAATGTTGTTGATGCAATTGTTAACAATTCTTGATTTTCATTATAGATTTCATAATCAAAAATAATTTTAACCGTAGGAATTTTCCTTAACTTTGTTTTGATAACTAACTGATCGTCAAAGTATGCAGATTTCTTATATTTAATATCTAAGGAAATAACTGGCATCATGATGCCACTTTCTTCCATAGCCCTATATGAAGTTCCTGTAGCTGATAACCAATCAACTCTGGCTACTTCAATATATTTAATATAATTAGAATGGTGAACAACACCCATTTGATCTGTTTCTGCGTATCGTACCTTTAGTAAAGTTTCTGTGATAAGTGACATAAAAAAATAGTTAAAATGTAAACAACGATAATGTTGAAATTTGCGAATTATGCGAAAAAAATATTTAAAATTCAACACTCGATTCGTTTTTTTTTTACATTTTTTGTTCACATATTTGTCAAACAAAAGAAGAAGGGGTTTATTAAATATTTTCTCATTTAACGACCTAGTAAAAAAACAGAAAACCAGACCTTTAGAATGAATATCACTGCGCAATCAGTTTGGGATAATTGTCTATCTTTTATAGAAGATAACATAACACCGCAAGCTTTTAAAACTTGGTTTGAACCCATCAAAGCGGTCAAATTAACCGATAGTGCATTAAGTGTCCAGGTCCCTAGTAAATTCTTTTACGAATGGCTCGAAGAACACTATGTAAACTTATTAAAGGTTTCTCTTACCAGAGAACTAGGAGAAAACGCTAAATTGGTATATGTCATAAAAATGGAAAACACTTATGGCAACAAAAAACCATTTACCGAAAAAATTCCAAGTGCTAACCGAACAGCAGTTAGCCCTCAGGAAGTTGATGTTCCTATTAAAAGCAAAAATCCGGAATTAAAAAATCCTTTTATCATTCCGGGAATTAGAAATGTAAAAATAGAATCTCAACTAAACCCCAGTTATAATTTCGAAAATTTCCTGGAAGGAGACTCTAACAGACTCGCACGTTCTGCGAGTATGGCGGTTGCTAACAAACCCGGAGGAACCTCTTTCAACCCTCTTTTAATTTTCGGAGGTGTTGGTCTTGGAAAAACACACTTAGCACACGCTATTGGTGTCAACATAAAAGATAACTACCCAGAAAAAACAGTACTATATATATCTGCAGAGAAATTCACCCAACAATATATCGAATCTGTAAAAAAGAACAATCGAAATGATTTTATTCACTTTTACCAGATTATCGATGTTCTGATTGTTGATGATATTCAATTACTATCTGGTAAAGCAGGTACCCAAGATGTATTCTTCCATATCTTTAACCACTTACACCAAAATGGGAAACAGGTTATTCTTACCAGTGACAAAGCACCGGTAGATATGCAGGATATTGAACAGAGATTATTATCCCGATTCAAATGGGGATTATCCGCAGAATTACACCAACCAGATTTCGAAACAAGAGTCTCTATTATCAAAAATAAATTATATAGAGACGGTGTAGAGATGCCTGAAGATATCGTAGAATTTCTAGCGAATAACATCAAGACCAACATACGTGAATTAGAAGGAGCAATTATTTCATTAATCGCTCACTCCTCTTTCAACAAGAAAGATATCACAATAGACCTAGCCAAAGCTATTGTAGACAATTACGTAAAAAACACCAAGAAGGAAGTATCTATTGATTACATCCAAAAAGTAGTAAGTGACTATTTCCAGATGGACGTAGAAACACTACAATCAAAGACCCGAAAAAGACATATTGTGCAAGCGAGGCAATTGGCTATGTTTTTTGCTAAAAAACTCACAAAAGCTTCTTTAGCTAGTATTGGCACTCAAATCGGAAAAAGAGATCACGCAACTGTTTTACACGCCTGTAAAACAGTCGACAACCTATCTTCCACCGATAAACAGTTCAGAAAATATGTTGAAGATCTAGGTAAAAAACTAACCCTATAATCTTATTTCAAGCTATGGCTACTAAAATTCTAATGGTATGCTTAGGGAACATCTGCAGATCTCCTCTGGCAGAAGGTATCCTACAATCTAAACTACCACCTGAAGAATTTATTATAGATTCCTGCGGAACCAGTAGCCATCATATAGGAGAAAAGCCCGACCTCAGATCCATAGAAATTGCCTCCGTAAATCATATCGATATCTCAAATCAAAGAGCTGCACAACTAACAAAAATGCATCTCGATACTTATGATATCATATACGCTATGGATCAAAGCAATTATGACAACATTCTCAAACTGTCCTCTCCTGACAATAAAGACAAGGTTAAATTAATTCTTAACGAATCCCATCCTAATAAAAACTTAGGTGTTCCTGATCCATATTACGGAGGAACTCAGGGGTTCGAAGATGTTTTTAATATGCTTAATGACGCTTGCGACATCATTGCACATCGTTTGAAAAAGTAAAAGTTTTTGTATATTTAGAATTATTTCAACTAAAGAAACATTAATTTTCTCAAAAACATTTTAGATCCACTACCCCTAAATCAACTACAAAACATATCACATTAACCAATCATAGCCCTCAACAACTATTTCATATGGAGTTCACCCCTATAAACACCAAAGGAACCTTATACCTAATCCCAACAAGACTTGGAGATGACGTCCCTTTAGAAGTACTACCTATCTCTATTAAAAAGGTTCTTGAACAAGTAAACCACTATATTGTTGAAAACGAAAAACCCGCTAGGCGTTTTATAAAAAAAATAAGCCCCAGCAAATCTCAAAAAAACTTAATTATACAATCTGTAAACAAATACACAGATAGTTCAGAAATCCCCAGTTACCTAAACCCCTGTCTAAACGGACAGTCAATTGGACTATTATCCGATGCCGGCTGCCCCGGAATTGCCGACCCTGGGGCTGAGATTGTACGATTAGCACATGAAAAAGGAATAAAAGTTACTCCACTTGTTGGTCCTTCCTCTATATTACTAGCTATGATGAGTAGCGGAATGAATGGACAAAATTTCACTTTTAACGGCTATTTACCCATTGATAAAAATGAAAGAAAAACCACCATCAAGCAACTGGAAAAAACTTCTTTAGAAAAACAACAAGCACAAATCTTTATAGAAACCCCATACAGAAATGACAAAATGCTCGAAGATTTAAAAAGCATACTACATCCAACCACCAGATTATGTGTCGCCTGTGACATAACACTTACCTCTGAACTGATTCTTACTAAAACGATCAAAGATTGGCAAAAAGAAAAGGTAGATCTTCATAAAAAACCTACCATCTTTATTATACAAAGAGACTATTAAACGCTCTCTATTTTTTTTTCTAAAGTATATTACAAAACCACCTTTGCATTTCGCTGCATCACTACAAAAGACAGATCATAACCAGCAAATCGTTTCATATAATATCGAACTGTGGTTCCAAAAGCATCTTCAAACCCTTCTACACCTCCACTTCTCAGGTATTTTTTAACCGCTCCTGCTCCTGCTAAATGAGCTGCAGCTAGCATTCCTGATTCTGTTACCTCTACTCCATTAATCCTTCTACCAACAAATCTTTTGATATCTCTTCTCAAAATCCACTTATTTCGAGCCACATTTGCATAAAATGCTTTTTCCTGAAGTTCTGAAGAATCTAAGAAATCACTCTTACTTCTAATTCCCAGCAATTCTAAGGTACTTAAACCAAACTGGTATTTTCCTAAATATCCAAATTGATTAATTACCGCATAATTTCCTCTGGATTCTTTAAAAGCCAAAGCTTCTTTAAAACCGATATAAGACATCCCTAACTTAGGCATCATCTCTATTCCTTCTCCATCTTCGATTTCGTCAAAATTAGGCACCACATATTCCAAATCCAACCCTGCAGTACTATAAGAACTAAAATCACTTGAGCTTTTTGATGTAAAACTTAAAGAAGTTATACCTCCCACTGTAAGTATTATCGAAGCCCCTACTATCTTTCTTACCATATAAAAATTTTCTAAGTAGCCATTAAAAATAATGTCCCCCACTACTTAAATTTTTGCCCGGCAAATGTACGACTTTTTTTGAATAAAAAAACAAAACCCATATATTTTTTCATTTACCTGAAAAACAAAGATATAATCGCATTTTTATCTTTATAAAAAACCTTCAAAACACCTTAAAACAGTAGTAAAAACAACAAACACTCTTCTAAAAAAAGAAAAACTAACCAGAATTCTCTGATTAGTTTTCCACATAAAAGTTTATTTTTTTGTTAATAACAAATAGAATTTCAGCCCTATTCCTGAAGAAAAAACGCTTTTTTTCCTACAAAAATTATCGTTTAATCCCCTTCTTATTTATCCATTGTACATACTGCTCTTTATTGCGATTATGCTGTGCCAATGTCTTAGCAAATTTATGATATCCAAACTTCTCTACATTCGCTACAAAAAAGTAATATTCATGTTTCTCATAATTAAGAACAGCATCGATTGAAGAAATGTCAGGCATTGCAATAGGTCCTGGAGGGAGCTCCTTATATTTATATGTATTATATGGGCTATCAATTTCCAGATCCTTAAACAAAACTCTTTTAATCACCGTATTCCAATCATTTTTATGCTTCTTCAATGCATATATCACTGTTGGATCTGCATCCAACTTCCACCCATTAAGATACCTGTTCATATAAACCCCAGCTACCCTTGGTCGCTCATCAACCTTTGCTGTTTCCTTCTGTACTATTGAAGCTATCGTAACCACCTCTGCAGGCTTTAATCCAATTGCTTTTGCCTTTGAGAGTCTTTTCTCATTCCAAAAACGTTTATATTCCTTAAGCATTCTTTCTCTAAACTGCGCTGCAGATGTATTCCAAAAAAATTCATATTTATTAGGAACATACATAGACAATGCACTTTCCAGAGAAAACCCTTGCTGTTTTAAGAAAGCTTCATCTTTAAAAGCTTTAAGCAAGGATGTGCTATCTGCTTCTATTTGCTGCGCTACTCTTCCTGCTAAATTCTCTAATCGCTCCTGGTTATTAAAACTCAATTGAATCGGCGCGTTATTAACTCTTAAGGTATTTACGATTTGATTATTATTCAATCCTTTCTTAACAATATACCTTCCTGCCTTTATGTTTTTTATATACCCTTTTCTTCTTGCTACTGCATCAAAAGAATAAATATCCTTCACTACAGGACTCATAATTTCAATAAGTTCTGTATATGTGGCGCCGGTTGGCAGATACACTACTTTTGAATCTTCTTCAAAACTTGTATTAGGAGAAAATAACGAATCATAAACGTAATAAGCAAATACTCCTCCTGCTACCAAACCTATTAACACTATCGCTAAGATTATTTTTTTTATGTACATATATTTATTAATTGATATAAAAATTCATCTTTATAAACCCCTTTCACCAAATTCCATTCTTTCTTCACCCCTACTTGCACAAAACCTTCTTTTTCAAAAAGTTTCATACTTCCTATATTCCCCTCTGAAATATTTGCGTATAACTGATGTAAATTCAGAATGGTAAAAGCATATGTTACCACCATCTTTAATGCTTCTGCCCCATACCCCTTACCTCTATCTTCTTCTTCTGAAATTAAAATTCCGATTCCAGCCCGTTGATGTATCGGATCAAAATCAAATAAATCAATCAACCCTAAAACTTTTTCTTCATTCGAACATATTACCAAACGCAATTGTTTTGCTTCATAAATATCCAAATGAGCATTCTCCAGGTATTGCTTAATCAAAAAACGAGAATACGGTGTCTGAGTGGAGCTCATTTCCCAAACTTCGACATTATTCTCTACCCGATATAAAAAATCCAGGTCTTCAGGCTCTAATGCCCTTAAAAAAATATGTGTTCCTTTCAGGCTTAACACTCGATTTCTCCTTTAAAAACTTGTTTTGCTGGCCCTATTAAATATACATTTCTGTATCCTGCTTCCTCTTTCTCAAAAGTAATCTTCAGATCCCCTCCCAAAGTTTGAATATCGACTTCCTGTGCTTGGGTTTTATTAGAAGTATGCATCGCTAATGCCACTGCGGTCACTCCTGTTCCACAAGATAATGTTTCCCCCTCCACTCCTCTTTCATAAGTGCGCACTAAAAAGCTTTTATCAGTAAGTTGCTCTACAAAATTAACATTGGTTCCTTCCGTATAATAAGGAGCTCCCTCTCTTATCTTTCTTCCTACACTATCTACATTATACTCTTTTAGCCCTTCTACCAACTCTACATGGTGAGGCGAACCTGTATCCAAAAACAAATGCGACTCATGCTCCTCCACAGTTGACACATCCTGCATCTGCAAATAAACCAATCCGTCTTTAATTTCTGCATGATGTTTCCCATCAATAGCAGTAAATACAGCTTTTTCTTTTACAACACCCATAAAGGAAGCGAAAGCAACCAAACACCGACCTCCATTTCCACACATTGTACTCTCTTTCCCATCTGCATTATAATACACCATTGTAAAATCATCCTCATCATTCTGGGGTTTCTCCAAAAGCATCAAACCGTCTGCTCCAACTCCAAATTTCCTGTCACAAAGTCTGGCTATTAGTTTGGTATCATTTTTGGACACTATAGACTCTCTATTATCAATGATTACAAAATCATTCCCGGTACCTTGATATTTATAAAAAGTTAAAACCATTATTTTTATTTAATACAACAACAAAGGTACAAAGAAACAAAGCAAGTAATCACTGTTAAGAGAAGGTTAATTACATAAAAAAATATAATTTATTGTAATATTTGACATTAGAATAAGTCTATTATATATAAACACAAAAAAGTACAGCACACCAAACCTATAAATCTCCTCGATATAAGTATTAGAGGTATTTTATAGAACGTGAATTTTAATTTCGAGATACACTTCGAAGCAGTCATATCTCGATCTATTGAATAAACATCAACAAAATTTAAAAGCACATGAAACGATTTTTGAACTTATTAGGCATCGCCATCTTATCAGGCTCTTTGACCTTAGGAGCTTATAAATTATTCTTAGAACCTGAACCTGTAAAAATAGCAGAAGAAAAACCAATCCCTCAATATGTAAGCACTACACCTGCCACATATACTGTTTCTAACTCTTCTAAATCCACTGCTAATCTTAGTGCAGATTTTACAACTGCTGCAGAGAAAACAGTTAACGCTGTAGTCCACGTAAAGCAATACGGGATCCAAAGAACCCCCCGAAATCTGATGGATTTCCTCAGAAATGATGGGGTACAACAAAAAAGAATCAGAGGAGCAGGATCAGGAGTTATTTTTACAGAAGATGGGTATATTGTCACTAACAATCATGTAATTGATGGGGCAACAGAACTGGAAGTTACCCTTAATAACAACAAATCGTATAAAGCCGAAGTTATCGGAACTTCACGCCAGGCAGACATTGCCGTATTAAAAATAGAAGCAGACGCTAAGCTTTCTTATATTCCTTTTGGAGACTCTAACTCTGCAAAAATCGGAGAATGGGTCTTAGCAATAGGAAACCCTTTCAACCTTACCTCTACAGTAACTGCCGGAATCATCAGTGCAAAATCAAGAGACCTGGATGAATTTGATGCAAATACACAATCTTTTATCCAAACGGATGCCGCCATAAACCCTGGAAACAGCGGAGGAGCGCTTATCAATACCAAAGGAGAGTTAATTGGTATCAATACTGCTATCACATCGCAAACAGGAAGTTATGTTGGATACGCCTTTGCCGTTCCCTCTAATAACGTAAGAAAAATTGTAAATGACATTATAGAGTATGGGGATGTCCAAAAAGCTATTATCGGAATCAGCGGACATGCTGTAAACCCAAGAGCAAAAGAAAACTACGACATTACCGAATCTCAGGGAGTTGTTATTGCCCAAGTAGAAAGTGGTAGCGGTGCAGAGGAAGCTGGGCTAAAAGAAGGAGATTTAATCAAAGGGATAGATGGACTTCCTATCAAAAAATTTGCTGACCTATCAGGTTATGTCAATAGTAAAAGTCCTAATGATATTATCAATATTACCATTTCCCGACATGGAAATGAATCTATTATTCCTGTAAAATTAAAAAAGTACGAAAGCTATCAAATTAAAGATATAGGAGTTGAAGTTGTAAACCCGTCAAAAGATGAATTAAAACGTCAGAATCTTGACCACGGAGTAAAAATCAATCGCGCATTAACAAAAAGAATGACGAGATACAACCTCGAAGGAATTATAATTACCGAAATAGATCGGGTCAAAGTAAAAAGTGTTGCTGATGTGAAAAAAATTATTGAAAGTAAACACCCTGATGAAGACATTAGTGTTACTTTAATTGATGGTAACGGAGAAAAAAGAGAATTTGTCTTCCAGTAAAAACTAAAATTTAGTAAGAAATAATAAATCCTGGTGTCTGATAAAATACACCGGGATTTTTTTTATTCAAAAAAGGTTTCTCGAAAACGTTTGAAATACATACTTTAGCACCAAATTTCAAGATTGTAAAAACACAACATATTATGAGCTCTAACGAAGTTTATGAGAAAGAACTTGCTTTTCAAGCTGACAGACGACGTGCAACCGTTACTTTTATTAAGACTGTCAGTGATTTATGGTATGACAATTCTATCGAATTAGTCCTTTTCCGTAATCAATTAATCAACAAAAATGTTAGTGAGATCCTTAATCTCCACAAATACGCTGGTGAGTTTGTAGAAAAGCCTATTTCAATTTTTGATTCTGTAGAAATTGCTCAGGCAATTAAATTAATGGACTTACCTCCTGCTAAATTAGATATCGGTAAATTAACCTACGAATATCATTTAGCTGAAAACGAATATGATTCTCCTACAAGTTTTGTAATGGCTAAATTGCAAAACGCAAAAAAATCAAAGAACATATCGCCTAAAGATGTCGTCCTTTATGGTTTTGGTAGAATCGGAAGATTAGTAGCCCGTGAATTAATGACTAATACGGGAAAAGGAAATCAGCTTAGACTTAGAGCAATTGTTACTAGAGGAGCAATTACCGAAGAAGTCCTGGAAAAAAGAGCTTCTCTACTAAAAAGTGATTCCGTACACGGAGATTTTGCCGGTACTGTTGAAACAGATATCGACAACAAAGCCCTTATCATCAACGGAACTACGGTACATATAATAAGCGCTAACAACCCGGAAGATATCAACTATACTGAATTCGGTATTAGCGAAGCACTTTTAATAGACAATACCGGTGCTTTTAGAGATAAGGAAGCATTAAACAGACATTTACAAGCTAATGGTATCGAAAAAGTATTGCTTACAGCTCCCGGAAAAGGAATCCCAAATATTGTACACGGAGTAAACCACAAGGATCACGATCCTGATAATGTGCATATTTTTTCTGCTGCATCCTGTACAACCAATGCGATTACTCCGGTACTCCAAGCTATCGAAGAAAGCTTTGGTGTTGTAAACGGTCACCTGGAAACAATCCACGCATATACTAATGACCAGAACTTAGTAGATAATATGCATAAGAAATACAGAAGAGGACGCGCTGCAGCATTAAACATGGTAATTACAGAAACCGGAGCAGGTAAAGCTGTATCCAAAGCATTACCAAGTTTCGAAGGAAAGCTAACATCTAATGCCATTCGAGTTCCGGTACCTAATGGTTCATTAGCGATCCTTAACCTTAATCTGGAAAAAGAAACTACAAAAGAAGAGCTTAATACTGTTCTAAAAAAATACGCCCTGGAAGGAAATCTGGTAGAGCAAATCAAATATTCTCTGGATAATGAATTAGTATCTAGTGATATTATAGGCTCATCTGCCCCTTCTATATTCGACAGCAATGCAACTATTGTAGATGCAAAAGGAAATAATGCTGTATTATACGTATGGTATGATAATGAATATGGGTATAGCCATCAGGTAATCAGACTTTCGAAGTACATTGCCAAAGTAAGACGTTTTACGTATTACTAACAGCTGCTTATTACAATACAAAAGTCGCTATAAGAACCCTTATAGCGACTTTACTTTTTCTATTAAAACAACAAATTAGCATTGTATAAAATAGCTGTAAAAAAATAAATTCCTAAAAGTAATTATAACTCACTATATTTCGCCCATTAAAAAAGAAGACCATTTCTTTTAAAAAAAGCAACAATATCTTAGTATTTATTATCGTTACTGTACAAATTAATAATAGACATACAATATGAATTTCCCTAACTATCTAATAGTTTTCATCTCTATCTTATCTTTTGGTTTTATCCAGGCTCAAGAGGACAAAATGACTGCAGCGCAAGCCTTAAAACAAGAAAATATTGAAAAACAATTTGATTATGTCATTTTAAAATCTGGAAAATTTCAGGATTATAAGGTAGTAAAGCGTTTTTGGCTTGATAAATTAAAGGCAAATACTATTGATTCCATCAACACATTAGAATCAAAATTAACTGCGAGTAATCAGAACATAGAAAAGCAAAAAAACACAATAAAAGAGCTTCAGGAATCCTTAACCACCACCAATGAAAACCTAACTTCCGTTACTCAGGAAAAAGACAATATGAGTTTCATGGGGATGGATATGACCAAATCCAGCTACAAAACAACAATGTGGGCTATTGTTGGTCTTCTTATTGCTTTATTGGCTTTCTTTATTTTTAAATTTAAAAACAGTAACACTGTAACAGTACAGGCTAAAAAAGCATTGGCTGAAATAGAGGTTGAATTTGAAGATCACCGCAGAAGAGCTTTGGAAAGAGAACAAAAAGTAATGAGAAAATTACAGGACGAGATCAACAAACAAAGAAAAGCCGGTACAAAATAAATATTCTTTAGAATTTAAGTGTTATTCTTCGCATCTTTGCAGCATTGACTGAATCAATACATAAGAATGCGTATAGATATTATTACTGTAGTTCCTGAAATTTTAAAAAGTCCTTTTGAAGCTTCTATCATGAAGCGATCCATAGAAAAAGGATTAGTAGAAGTACACTTGCATAATCTCAGGGATTACGTTACCGATAATTACAGACAGGTAGATGACTACCAATATGGCGGAGGAGCAGGTATGGTAATGATGATTGAGCCTATTGATAAGTGTATCTCCAAACTTCGGTCAGAACGTTCCTATGACGAAATTATCTATATGACTCCGGATGGGGAAACCCTGCAGCAGGGTACTGCTAATTACTTGTCATTAAAGAAAAATCTAATTATTCTCTGCGGGCACTATAAAGGAGTAGATCAAAGAGTAAGAGATCATTTTATCACCAAAGAAATTTCTGTAGGTGATTATGTCCTTTCTGGAGGAGAATTAGGAGCCCTGATCCTATGTGATGCAATCATACGGCTTATACCAGGGGTATTAGGAAACGAAACATCTGCCCTAACTGATTCATTCCAGGACAACCTTTTAGCCCCGCCTATCTATACCAGACCAGCAGAATATAAAGGATGGAAAGTTCCAGAAGTTTTGACTTCAGGAAATTTTCCCAAAATAGAAGCATGGAGAGAGGAGCAAGCTTTTCTGAGAACTAAAGAAAGACGTCCAGACTTATTAGACACTGACAATTAAACCCATAAAATAGTTGCATATATTTAAATAATACTTATTTTTGCAACCGATTTAGGGTAACCTCTGGCGAAAATCGTGAATGTTGCTTTAATAAAATCATCGTAAACTACATCAAAATGACAGATTTAGTAAAATTTGTACAAGACGAATTTGTTACAAAAAAAGATTTTCCAGAATTTTCAGCAGGAGATACAATTACTGTATACTATGAAATTAAAGAAGGAAACAAAACACGTACACAGTTCTTTAGAGGAGTTGTAATCCAAAGAAGAGGATCTGGTGCTACTGAAACTTTCACCATCAGAAAAATGTCTGGAACTGTGGGAGTTGAACGTATTTTCCCAGTTAACTTACCTGCATTGCAAAAAATTGAAGTTAACAAAAGAGGTAAAGTTCGTAGAGCTCGTATTTTCTACTTCAGAGAACTTACAGGAAAGAAAGCTCGTATCAAAGAGAAAAGAAACTAATAAAAGATATTTCTTTTACACCCAAAGAGACTGTAATACAGTCTCTTTTTTTATGAACAAAAGTTAATAACCGAAGTTCATAACAGGTTGATAAATAAAAAGTTACCTTCCATTGTCTAATTACTTCCCTTTTTCTACTTTTAGTATATAATTATAACTACAAGAAATGACACAAGGATTTTCTGTAGATAATTTATCGCTCTTTGAGAACGTGAAAAACTACAATTTGGACAATCAGTACATAATTCGCATAAAGTTATTTCTCTGAGTACATCCTTGAAATAATTTTGTATTTACATTTATTTTGATTTGAGTAAACCTTTCTACAAACCCAGATCTAATATTTAGCATTCTGTAAATCTTTATATCGGGACAAAAGAAGGTTTGTTGTATGGGAAATATCAGATTAAAGTGTATTTAAAAAATCATTTCGAAATGAAATTCAAAGGAAAAAATTCAGCAATAGTACATGATTGGCAACAAGAAGCTGGCGCTATTTTATTAAGTAAACACCTTTAAGGAAACTTACAGGGTACTTATGAGAAGGAAATTGTATTCTGAAGAAATTTCGGCGTATTAAAGCCTCATTTGATGAGGCAACTTCAATATATAGACCACTAGCTAAAAAAGTAATCTCATATACAATACTTTATCACGATCAATGTCGTAGTTTTATATAGTCAAATCCTTATTTGAATGACATAAACGTGCTCAAAAAACGAGGAAATTGGATTCCTTATATACTCCTTTTAGATAAAAGGTGCACAAATAGGAGTGTTAATTTCCAAACAAAAGCCATATCGAAATTTATATATTTTGATATGGCTTTTTAATACTAACAAAAGAGACTCATTCCTATCTTGTTTTACTAAAAAAACACATTTTCATTATTCTCAAAAAAGAAGCCAGATTTCTTACATTTTTTGAAGTAACGAAAATCTAGCCCCTATCCTATTTTCAATATCACAAAACAATACTTTTTTTACTTTTCATCTACAATCAGTAATCAAAACTTAACATAAAACTACCGTTTCTTTGGGTTGGAATTGCCTGTCTAGATTTGTATATTCGCCTTCGGAAAATTTTAATGTTGAGCAATATATCTGCTGCTTACAAAAGCAGTATTACATCAGGTACACCCTTTACTGCCGAAAACTGAATTTTCTAAGGATTATAAAATATAAAATACAGGGACGTCATATTCTTCTTATCAAAAGCAGGTAATCGTTCCCTATCAAAAACTCAAAAATATGTCGATCGAAACTTCTAAGATCATTTACACCAAAACGGACGAAGCTCCTTTTTTAGCTACACATTCTTTCTTACCTATTGTAGAAAAATTTACAAAAGCTGCAGATATTACCATAGAAACTAAAGACATATCATTAGCTGCTAGAGTTTTAGCTGTATTCCCAGAGCATCTTAGCGAAGAACAAAAGCAAGCGGATGCATTATCTGAATTAGGAGAATTAGCTAAAAGACCTGAAGCAAATATTATAAAATTACCTAATATCAGTGCTTCTATTCCTCAATTAAAAGCCACAATCACAGAATTACAAAGTCAGGGATATGCGATTCCTAATTATCCTGAAGAACCTGCTAATGATGAAGAAAGAGCAATCAAAGCAAAATATGACAAAGTAAAAGGAAGTGCTGTAAATCCGGTTCTTAGAGAAGGAAATTCTGATCGTAGAGCTCCTAAACCTGTTAAGGCATATGCTAAAAACAACCCACATAGTATGGGCGCATGGACTCCAGAATCCAAAACCCATGTAGCGACTATGGGAAGTGGGGATTTTAGATCAAACGAGAAATCCTTAACCATCGAGCAAGCAGGAGATGTAAGAATCGAACTGGTTAACAATTCAGGAAACGTAACTGTTTTAAAAGAAAAAACTCCTGTATTAGAAGGAGAAATCATTGATGCTTCTGTGATGAACAAAAAAGCCTTAACCGCTTTTCTGCAGGAACAAATCGCTGATGCAAAAGCAAACAACGTGCTTTTCTCATTACACATGAAAGCAACAATGATGAAAGTATCTGATCCTATTATTTTTGGACATGCAGTAACTACGTTCTTTCATGATGTTTTCGAAAAACACGCAGACATATTAGATGAACTTGGGGTAGAAGTTAATAATGGTTTTGGTGACTTAGTTAACAAAATTCAACATTTACCTACCGAAAAAAGACAGGAAATAGAAGCTGATATTGCAGCTGCATATAAAAACGGACCTAAATTGGCAATGGTTGATTCCGATAAGGGAATTACCAATCTACACGTACCAAGTGATGTAATCATTGACGCTTCTATGCCTGCGATGATACGTAACTCTGGACAGATGTGGGATGCTGAAGGAAAAACACAAGATACTAAAGCAGTAATTCCTGATAGTTCATATGCAGGAGTGTATCAGGAGACTATAGATTTTTGTAAAAAACACGGGGCTTTTGACCCTACTACTATGGGAACTGTTCCCAATGTAGGATTAATGGCTCAAAAAGCAGAAGAATACGGATCTCATGATAAGACATTTGAGATCAAAGAAGAAGGAGTAGTTCGCGTAGTAGACGATGCAGGAAAAGTACTTATCGAGCACCCTGTAGCAGAAGGTGATATCTGGCGTATGTGTCAGGTAAAAGATGCACCTATCAGAGACTGGGTTAAACTCGCTGTTACCCGATCAAAAGCTACCAATACCCCTGCTGTATTTTGGTTGGATGAAGCCAGAGCTCATGATGCTCAACTAATCAAAAAAGTAAATGCATATCTAAAAGATCACGATACAACAGGACTTGATATCAGAATTCTATCCCCAAGACTAGCAACTCGTTTTTCTTTAGAACGTATTAAAGAAGGAAAAGATACTATCTCTGTAACAGGGAATGTACTACGGGATTACAATACCGATTTATTCCCAATTTTAGAACTGGGAACCAGCGCTAAAATGCTATCTATTGTTCCTTTGATGAATGGAGGAGGCTTGTTTGAAACAGGAGCAGGAGGATCTGCCCCTAAGCACGTACAGCAATTTAATAAAGAAGGACACTTACGTTGGGATTCCCTTGGAGAATTTCTGGCACTTGCTGTATCATTAGAACATCTTGGAGAAAAGAACAATAACGACAAAGCGCTTGTATTAGCTGAAACACTTGATGAAGCAACAGTAAAATTCCTGGATAACAAAAAGTCCCCATCAAGAAAAGTAAATGAGCTAGACAATAGAGGAAGTCATTTCTACTTAGCATTATACTGGGCTGAAGCCTTAGCACAACAAAATAAAAATGCAGAATTACAAAAAGAATTCATTGCTGTTGCAGAGCAATTAAGCACAAACGAAACTACAATTATAGAAGAATTAAACAATTCTCAAGGCAAACCTGTAGATATCGATGGATATTACTGGCCTAATCCTAAAAAAGTTTCTGAAGCAATGAGACCTAGCGAAACACTAAATGCTATTATAAATGCATAAGTATTTATAAAGCACTCAATATCAAACCTGTTCTGTATAGAGCAGGTTTTTTTTTACCTTTTTTTATTTTTTTTCTTCTTATGTGCAACCCTTTTCTTTTTTGGTTGTCAATAGAAATAAACATTAAAAGTTTCAAAAAGAATAATTGGAAACTAACATTCTATATACCCATAAAGAACTGGTTGAGAAAAGCAAGTCCGGTGACAGGAATTCGCAATATCAATTATACAAGCTATATGTAGATGCGATGTATAATATCAGTATGCGTATGTTGAATATAAAAGAAGATGCAGAAGATGTTACCCAAGAAAGTTTTATAGAAGCTTTTAAGAATCTCGAAAAATTCAGATATGAAAGCACTTTTGGTTCCTGGCTAAAACGAATTGTCATTAACAAAAGTATAAATCATCTAAAGTTAAAACGAGTACCTATTGTTTCCATAGCGCCAAATGAATTTCATTTGACATCAGAAATGACCGAATATGATATTGATATGCTGGATGTTGAAAAAATAAAAAAAGGGATCTCTATGCTTCCTGATGGATATAGGCAAATAATCAACCTATACCTAATAGAAGGATATGATCATGTCGAAATTGGTGAAATACTGACTATTTCCACCTCAACATCTAAATCACAATATCACAGAGCCAAGAAAAAATTAGTTGCGATAATTAAAACATTATGATGGACGATTTTGAAAAATACATCTCTCAAAACAGAGATAAATTCGACACTTATCATACTAATCATGATACCATGTGGAATGCTATTTCATCTGAATTGGATGCTTCCGCTTCTAAAAAACGATCATGGTATCAATATCCTGTTTTGAAAATAGCTGCCAGTATCATTATAATAGCAGGAGTGTTTTCAATCATTAGTTTAATGATAAATAACCCCACGGGCACTTCTGATCAATCCATGGCTAATCAAGAGTTATTAGATATTGATCAATACTACCAGAGATTGGTTTCTAATCAAGTAGCACGCATCCAAAACAACCCCAAATTACTCCCTTCAGATAAGGAAGAGTTTTTAATCTTTATGGATGAACTCGATAAAGAGTATGACCTCTTAAAAATAGAGATGAGAAAAAATCTGAATAATGAACGTATTCTAGAAGCTATTGTCAAGAACTATAAAAAAAGAATTGAATTAATAGAAAATTTATTAAATCAAATAAATACTGCTAAAAAATTAAAGAATGATGAGGAAGGATATATTCTATAAATACATTTTTATCCTGATTTGTATTTGGATGCCTACTACTGCCTTTGCTCAAGAAAAAATAAGCAAAAAAGTAGAAAAAGAGCAGTTCATGACAAATGCAGGAGAAATAAGCATCAATAATAAGTACGGAGACATCATCATTAACGGATGGGATAAAAACTCTGTAAAGATCACTATAGACATTCAGGTTACACATAAGAAAAAAGAAAATGCTCAGGAGCTCATTGACCGGATTGAGCCCATTTTCAAAACCGCGAATGATTTTATGAGTATAACCTCAGAAATACGAGACAAAAGCAGTAGTTTATTCTCTCAATATTTCAAAAAAGCAGCCCCTTTCGACAGAGATAAAACTAATATTGAGATTAATTACACCATTAATCTCCCTGTAAATACTGAAGTTGAAATTTCTAATAAATATGGAGATATTATTATAAGTGACTGGACCGGAAAATTAAAAGCCAATGTCAAACATGGAGATATGTGGATCAATGAACATTTGACCAATGCCAATATTGAGGTCAACTTTGGAAAACTAAAAACGAAAAATATCACATATGGTAATATTATGCTAAAAAACGGAGCGCTCACGCTTCAAGAGTCCAAAAATCTACGACTAAAAAGTGCCGGATCTAAAATTAATATTGCATCTGTTACCACACTGGAAATAGTTTCGAGCAAAGATATTATCGATATCCAAAAAGCCACACATATCACAGGAGATTTAAAATACTCAGAAACACATATATCATTATTAGCCAGTCATATCAACACAACGATGAAGGTAGCTGATTTTCGGATTGCAAAAATAGATACCCCAAGTCCCAACATTGATATTAATCAGGAATCTTCAGAAATCAATATAAATGTCAATGGAACCTCTTTTAATTTTGAAGCCACCCTGGAGCAAGGTTTACTAAGAGTTCCTACATCATTCAGTGATATAAATACCCATGTAATTGATAAGGGAAAACGAATACGAACCATCAAAGCTTCCTATGGAGATATCCGAAAAGGGCAAACCACTATTACAGGAAAAAAAGGCATCATTATATTATCAGAATAAAAAACACTTTTACAACAAAAAATTCATCAATCAATAAAAACAACTCCATGAAAACCAATCCAATACCAATTATCTTCTTCCTTATAATACAACTATCAGGTATCATAGCCCAGGAAAAAAACAACGATTATATAGAATTTAACGATCGAAAAAACATTGTACATGGAATCTATCTTGGGATCAATACCGGATACGGAAAAATCGATCGTAGAAACACTATAAACGCAGGAATAAAACTAGCATATGTAGCAAATAGAAAGTTTGAATACGGAATTGCTGCAAAGTTTTTTTACTCTGATCAAACTTCCGCAGATAATATTTCTTCTAATGATATAAGCAGTACTACAGGAGACGTAGTAGGAACATATGGAGGAGTTCATTTAGAACCCATACTCTTTTCTAAATCAAAAATCAATGTATCATTCCCTATTCTAATCGGTCCTGGAGTAGTAGCATATATAGAAGAATCTTCTTCGAATAAAGGAGAGCATGAAGCGACAACGTCAGATCAGGTTTTTGTTGTGGAACCGGGAGTTAATATACTATTCAATTTTTCGAGATATGTACAAATAGAAGCTGGAGCTAAATACCGTTTCTCCAGTAAGTTTACTATTCATCCTGATGCTATTACCCGTATCAACGGGTATTCCATCGATCTTGGAATAAAAATTGGAGTCTTTAATCTAGGTAGAAACCGTTATAAAAAAAAGCTCTCTAATGAATCGTAATACAAAAGACAATCTCCCCATACAAACCATCTATGTATATGTTCAGAATTCCAAAATATATCTGAGCCATACACATCAACCATTCAGTAAGAAAACGCTGAATCAAAAACAAATAAACCCTTTGGTTAGCACCTAAAAGAAAACAATTATGAAATTATTTTTGAGGTTACTCCCAGTTTTATTATTCTTAATATCCTGTGAGAAGGACGACGCATCCCCAAACTCAACGAAATTATTAGATGACAAATTAGAAAAGTTATACAAAGAGTCTTTGCTTGCCGGCTTCTCTGTAGCCATTACAGATGACTCGAGTGTATTGTATAAAAATGCATTTGGTTATGCCGATATAGAACAGCAAAAAAAATATGACGATCGTACCATTCATAATATTGGTTCTATTTCCAAAACTTATATCGCTATTGCCATTATGAAAGCAGTAGAACAACAAAAGTTGCAATTAGACGCAGATATCAATACCTATCTCCCTTTTGATATTACACATCCCTATCATCCCGAAAAACCAATCACAATAAGACACCTGGCTACACATACATCGGGGATTTCTGATGATATTACATACTATAAAAGTTATGTCTTTGAACATCCGGAACAAGTAGATCCTTCTTATTACCCGCAAGAGTATCATCCGCTGATTTCAACTATAAAAGGAAATAAAAAAATAGATGATGCTATTTTCTTTCAAAATGCATTATCTTCTTCTGGAAACTGGTACACCAAGGAGACTTTTCTCTCTAATGCTCCGGGATCAAAATATGAATACAGCAATATTGGAGCAGCATTAGCTGCCTATGTTATAGAACAAGCTACTGGAATGTCTTATGAAGACTATACAAAAAAACATATTTTTTCTCCTTTACAAATGAATGATACCGGATGGAGTTTCAATCAAATCGATATGAATCTTCATGCGACACTCTATTATGAAAAAGAGTTAAAAACCCCCATGTATTCTCTCATCACAAAAGCAGATGGAGGAGTGCTTACTAATACCACCGACTTTACAAAATACATGATAGAAATCATAAACGCTTATCATGGAAAAGGAACGCTTTTATCCGAACAATCGTATCGGGAAATCTTCACACATCAGGCAACACTGGCTCCAATAAAAGAAACCAAAGGAGGACTTTTTTGGGAATTACCAAATACTAAAATCTACCACGATGGAGGAGATCCCGGAATTATGACTATTTGCTTAATTGATCCTATAAAAAACAGAGGGTACTATTTTATGACAAATATGAGTGACGACTTTAATCCAGAAGTAGTGATATCTATTCGGAAAATATGGAATGTGTTAAAAAATAACACCTCTTATTAATTTCACATTTCTCTAATATTTTGCGAATAGAAATATCCTACCTTTGATTACTATACACATTTTTAAATACCAAACAATCAAAAAACATCACCAATTTTGAAAAAACATCAATCAATAAGAAAGCTGATAACATTGCTCTTTCTCACTATTGGATTTTCCAGTTTTAGTCAGGAAAAATTCACATTAAGCGGCGTTATATCAGAACAGTCCAGCAATGAAACATTAATAGGGGTCAATGTCCTCTTTCCCGATATTGCCAAAGGAGCAACTACCAATGAATACGGTTTTTATTCCATTACATTACCCAAAGGAAACTATCAACTAGTAGTAAGTTATATGGGGTTCCAGGACATTATTCAGGAAATCGTCCTCGATAAAGACAAAAAACTAAATTTTCAGTTACTAGAAGCTTCTGAGTCATTAGATGAAGTAGTCATTACAGAAAATGTAGAACGGGTAAGTATTAAAAATCCACAGATGAGTATTAACAAACTATCTGCCGGAACTATCAAGCAAATCCCTGTCGTACTCGGAGAAGCTGATGTTATAAAATCAATCGTATTGCTTCCTGGAGTTACCAGTGGAGGCGAAGGAGCTTCGGGGTTTAATGTTCGTGGAGGAGCTGCAGATCAGAATTTAATTCTCCTAGATGAAGCTACAATCTTTAATTCCTCTCACCTTTTTGGTTTTTTCTCTGTCTTTAATCCCGATGCTATTAAAGATTTGAAATTATATAAAGGAGGAATCCCTGCCAGATATGGAGGAAGAGTTTCTTCAGTACTGGATATCTATCAAAAAGAAGGAAACAGTAAATCATTTCATGCCAATGGAGGAATTGGTGCTGTATCTAGCCGATTACTGGTAGAAGGTCCCATCGCTAAGGAAAAAGGAGCATTCCTAGCTGGAGGTCGTGCCTCTTATGCTCATTTATTTCTTCCTTTATTCAATAATGACAATATTGCTTATTTCTATGACTTAAACACCAAGCTAAACTACAAGCTGAATGACAATAACAATATATTCTTATCCGGATATTTTGGGAGGGATATTTTTGCTATTGACGACGTTTTTGAAAACACCTATGGAAATAGTGTTCTCAACCTTCGTTGGAATCACTTATTCTCCGATAAACTCTTTTCTAATCTATCATTGATTTACTCTGATTATTATTATGGACTGGAATTAAATTTTGTAGGATTTAAATGGGATTCCGGTATAAGAAATTTCAACCTGAAATACGACTTAAAACACTACTTAAGTGACAACTATCAGCTTAACTACGGAGTTAACAACATCTACTACCGATTCAACCCCGGAGAAATTAAGCCTAATAGTGAAACCTCAGGAATCAAAAATGAACAATTAATCAATAAATATGCTAATGAACTGGGGGTATACCTTGACGCCAAACACAAAATATCCAATAATCTGACACTTCAATATGGGGTACGGGTTAGTAACTTTACCCGATTAGGGCAAGATGAGTTAAATATCTATGAAAATGACAATCCTTTACTTTTTAACGAAACCTTGCAAATTTATGAAGAAGCTAGTCCTATCCGAACTGAAAGTTATAAGCGAAGTGATCGAATCAAAACCTTCACCAATATAGAGCCTCGTCTTGCGCTGTCTTATGCTTTTAATAATACATCTTCTATTAAGGCCAGTTATAACCGAATGGCTCAATACCTGCACCTGTTATCAAACACAAACTCCCCTACTCCATTAGATGTATGGACTCCCAGTGGAAAATATGTAAAACCGCAATTACTGGATCAATATGCTTTGGGATATTTCAAAAGTATCAAGGATAATGATTATTCTCTGGAAACAGAAGTGTTTTATAAAGAAATTAAAAACCGAATTGACTATATAGATGGGGCCGAATTAATTGCTAATAATGCGATAGAGCAGGATATTCTCAATGGTGAAGCCAGAGCATATGGATGGGAAGTATTAATCAGAAAAAATGAAGGAAACCTAAAAGGATGGATTGCTTATACACTTTCTAAATCAGAACAACGAACTCCAGGAAGAACAGCTGTGGAAACAGGAGTCAATAATGGAAATTGGTACAATACTCCCTATGACAAAACACATGATATATCTATTAACGGGAGTTATGAAATAAATAAAAAATGGAAATTTGGAGCTAACTTTATTTTCCAAACCGGACAACCTACCAACTACCCTTCCGGACAATTTGATTATAAAGGACTCATTGTTCCTATATATGATGGGGCTAGAAACAATCAGCGATTACCATCATATCACAGAGTAGACATCTCTGCCACTTTAACCCCACGAAAAAATAACAACAGAAAATGGAAAGGGGAATGGGTTTTTAGCATTTATAACGTGTATGACAGAAAAAATGCCGCATCGATCTCTTTTGGTCAGAATGACGAAACCCTCGTAAACGAAGCGATAAAAACCTCTATTTTTGGAATCGTTCCTGCGGTTACCTATAATTTCAAATTTTAAGAAAATGAAAAAAATAAGCTATATACTACTTTCTTTATTACTCTGCATCAGCTGTGAAGAAGTTGTTCATGTAGATATACCCGAAGGAAAACCAAGATTGGTGATTGATGCTTCCTTTGAAATATACAAACACGAAACTCCTGTAACGGTTGATCCTACTGTAAAATTGACACTATCAGCCCCTTTCTTTGATAGTACAATCCCGGCTGTAAGTGACGCAACGGTCTTTGTTACTGATATAAACAATAACATAACATACCCTTTTGCCGAATCAACAGAAGCAGGAATCTTCCTCCCGACAACTTCTTTTACTCCTGTAATCGATACTGAATACGAACTCACAGTGATCTATAAAGAAGAAACATATACTGCTATAGCCAAACGAATCCCAGCTCCGAAAATAGATACGATTGTTCAGGGAGATAAAATCTTATTAGATGGAGATGAAACAGAAGTTATCATCACATTTACTGATATTCCTGACCAGGACGACTTCTACCTATTTGATTTTGATATGAATTTATTCTTGGCTAGTGAAGATCGTTTTTATCAAGGAGAAACTTTTTCTTTTTCTTATTTCTATGAAGATATGGAAGAAGATAAAGACGTTACCATTAAAATTCTGGGAGTTAACAAACAATATTACAACTATATGAACTTAGTAATTGATCAGAGTGATGCTGATGGAGGTCCTTTTGGAACTCCTCCCGTATTACTAAGGGGAAATATAATAAACAATACTACTGCTGATAATTATCCTTTGGGGTACTTTAGTATTTCAGAGACAGACCGTGTTCCCTTTACTATAAAAAAGTAATTATTCTTTAGGTCTAAAAAAGAAATAATCTATCAGAGTCATACCCCAAAAATGTCTATTTTTGGGGTATGACTTTTACCAAAACCACAGAAAAAGATTCTCATTATAATGATTTGGAAAAAATGACTATTAATGAGGTATTAACAAACATCAATAAAGAGGATAAAACAGTTCCGGATGCTATAGAAAAAGTAATCCCTCAAATAGAAGCATTGGTCAGTCAAATAGCAAAACGAATGAAAGAAGGGGGACGATTATTCTATATTGGTGCAGGAACAAGTGGTCGATTGGGAATTGTTGATGCCAGTGAATGTCCTCCAACATTTGGGGTTCCTCATGAGTGGGTCGTAGGTATCATTGCCGGAGGAGAAGAAGCAATCCGAAAAGGAATTGAATTTGCTGAAGATAGTACCGAACAAGGATGGAAAGACCTGCAGAGATATGATATTTCTAAAAAAGACACCGTTATAGGAATTGCTGCTTCCGGAACAACTCCCTATGTAATTGGAGCATTAGAAACCTGTAATAAAAATGGAATCCTCACAGGATGTATTACCTGTAATGCTGGTAGCCCTTTAGAAAAAACCGCTCAATTCCCTGTTACTGTCATTGTAGGACCTGAGTTTCTTACAGGAAGTTCGAGAATGAAAGCCGGTACCGCCCAAAAATTAATCCTTAATATGATTTCTACCTCTACGATGATTCAATTAGGTAGAGTAAAAGGAAACAAAATGGTCGATATGCAGCTTAGTAATAACAAATTAATTGACAGAGGTACACGAATGATCATGAAAGAAATCAATGTCAGTTATGAAATAGCAAATGATTTATTAAAACAGTACGGTAGTGTCCGTGACGCAATCGAGAACTATGGAACAAAAAAGAACAGATAAACCACTACTGGCAAAAGGAGTACAACGAATAGCTTTAGCTATCCTATGTATGTTCATCAGTCCGGTTATTATTCATTCAGCTTTTAAAAATCAGGACCATCCCCTATATATTCCAATACTTATTCTTGGAATAGCAGGTGCTATCTTTGCTGTCTTTATGGGATTTCGGGGGTTACAAACAGTTATGGAGTCCATGTTCGGAAAGAAAAAGAAAAAATAATTCCTATTTTACCAAGGTGTTATATTCCTTCTCGTTTATTAACAGGAGATGTTGGATTATATCCGAAACCTTCGATTGCTATCCCTACGTTTAATTGATGTAGTATATATCCTATAATAGCATAATGATGAGTAGCATGACTATTGGCATGGGCTAAAATACTTTCCAAGGTATAATCTACTGTAATTTTTCCTTTTCCCATATTATCAGTCACGTGCAATAAATAATCAGTATTCACATCTACATACGAACACAGTGTTTGTTGCAACTCATAAATACAATTTACTGCTACTTGTCTATCTGTAGCGATACGCTCATCTCTCTTTCTTGCCGTTAAATCTATATTGTTAGAATCTAAGCCATTAATAACGCAATAGAAAAAATCCAATGTATGCCTGATATGAGATCCAATACTAGAATAATAAGGACCTATAGAAGTATCACAATAAACATCCGATTTTATAGTTTGTAATAATGTTACTGCGCTATTAAGGTTGTGGTTGATCGAAGAAATAATTTGTCGTTTCATGCGAGGGTTAGACGTTTTAGATACTAGTAAATTACATAAGTTTTTTCACATATATGTTATTTTTTACTTTTAAAAACGACTTCTTACTTACTATTAAGTAATGATTAACAAAATTTTTACGATTTCATAACGGTAGGACAAATATCACCCCATATAAGGTAAAACCGTAAAAATTAAGACAAAATGCGTATTTCGTCGATTAAATACAATTTTTGTTGAAATTCAAAAAAAAATATTGTAATATTGTTTTATCATTTAAAGCCCCAATTTAATGAAAAAGATAGCACTCACTCTATTTCTATTATGTTTTATTCCAAAAGCAAATGCGCAAAACAACTATGATGATGCATTAACCGCTGCAAGTTATGCCTACTCACATACAAAAAAAGCGCACGGAGCTAATAATGTATTTCACACACAAGAATATGCAGATAAAGCAATAGAATCTTATTTAAAAGTAGAAGAATTAAGTGAAAAATGTGGATGTACCGAAGCCAATAAAATGGCTTATGAGGCCAGAGTAGACTTAGAAAGCTCTCTGGAGCAAGACACATATGAACGTAGTAGATTCTATGTAAAGCGAGTAAAAGAACAAGGATCAAAAATCTTAGAGGTATTAACGAATTGTCAGGCTAATAGCGGTTCATATTCTGATGCTGACGACGTTGCATCTCTTGATTCCCCCGAAGATGATTCTATTGCAGAAGCTTCTATGGAAGTAGCCAGAAAGCAAAAAGAATTAGAAGAAAAAAGACGTCAATTAGAAATCGAACAACAAAAGCTTCAACAACAAATTGCTGAACAAAACAAGAAAAAAGCCGAATTTGAAGCAAAACGTTTAGCTGAACTTAAAGAGCAAACGATTATAAAAAACAAAGCCGAATTGGCGCTACAGAAATTAGAAAATGCATTACAGGAACTCAGTGTAGTACTAAATGAAAACTCTACTTTCGAATCCAATAAAGGAAATTATATCAGACCTGAAAATGCATTAAAAAATGAATCTTTAGGAGATACTAAAACGTTCTATATTGACAGAGCCAAAGAACTAACCAAAACAGCTATGCAACAATTTGCTTCTTCTGTAGAGAACTAAAGAGCACATTATTTTATTTTGTAGCCCCAAAATAAAATTTTTAAGAAGCGACATCGATTCTTTTGATGTCGCTTTTTTCTTGTCTTTTTTTAAGGTAATTTCGATAATAAAATAGGAATAATTCCATAAATTTGGATTTTTTCCTATTTTATAATGAACAGAGCTATTTTACACCTTGACCTTGATACATTTTATGTATCTGTAGAAAGATTGATTAATACATCCCTAACTAAAAAACCAATCCTCATAGGAGGAACCAGTGACAGAAGTGTTATTGCTGCATGCAGCTATGAAACAAGAGCTTATGGCGTTCATGCAGGAATGCCTATGAAGATAGCTAGAGAATTATGCCCCGAGGCGATTATTATCAAAGGAGATACAACAACCTATACTAAATATTCAGAGGTTGTTACTCAAATTATCAAAGAACAGGTCCCTGTATTAGAAAAATCAAGTATTGATGAATTCTACGCTGATCTTTCCGGAATGGATCGCTTCTTTGGCGTATATAAATATGCCATGGAATTACGTAAAAAAGTGATAAAAGAAACCGGACTTCCTATATCATTCGGACTCTCTGGCAATAAAGTAGTCTCTAAAATTGCTGCAAACGAAGGAAAACCAAATAGTAAATCAAAAATTGATATTGGTCAGGAGAAACTATTTCTTGCCCCTTTATCTGTCAAAAAAATCCCAATGGTAGGAGATCAAACCTACCATACCCTAAGAAATTTTGGAATACGATATATCAAAACACTTCAGGAAATGCCGGTAGAAATGCTTAAAGGTGTATTAGGAAAAAACGGAATCATTATCTGGAAAAGAGCCAACGGAATTGACAATACACCTGTCGTTGCTTTTTCTGATCGGAAATCTATATCAACAGAAAGAACATTTGACAAAGACACTATTGATATCTATAAACTCAGAAGTATCCTCATTGCTATGACTGAGAATTTAGCATACCAATTAAGAAAAGATAATAAATTAACAGCATGTATTGCTGTTAAGATCCGGTATTCTGATTTTAACACTCACACCAAACAAATAAAAATTCCTTATACCAGTGCTGACCATATTCTTATTCCCAAAATTCTTGAGCTTTTTCATAAACTACATCAAAAAAGACTCTTAGTACGTCTTATAGGAATACGCTATAGTCATATTGTAGGAGGAAATTATCAAATCAGTTTGTTTGATGATAATGAAAAGCAACTAAGGTTATACAAAGCTTTAGACCACATAAAAAATCTGTATGGAGAACGAAGTGTTATTAGAGCAACTACCATAGACACGAAACATCACAATAAAAATCATAATGTAGTCGGCAACTCTTTTTCTCTAAAAAAATAATCCCTTTCTTCCATGTATCTCAATTGTCACTCATATTACAGTATGCGGTTTGGTACTTTCTCAGAAATAGAACTTCTAGAATTAGCACAAAAAAATAACGTAGATACTGTTGCACTTACGGATATTAATAATACCTCTGCCTGCCTTAATTTTATCAGAAAAGCCCCTGATTACAATATAAAACCAATAGTAGGTATCGACTTCAGAAATGATACACATTCATTATATATAGGTTTAGCCAAAAACAATAATGGATTTCGGGAATTAAATACATTTTTATCATCTGCATTACACCAAAAAGAAAAATTGCCTCACCGGGCTCCTCCACTTACAGACTGTTTTATCATATACCCTTATGAACAAGCGATAACTATGAGATTATCTCAGCTAAGCACGAATGAATATATTGGAGTTTCCCGTAAGGACCTTAACAAACTCCCCTTTTCTTCCCTTAAAAACATGCTTTATAAATGTGTTATACTACAACCTGTCACTTTTAGAACCAAAAAAGACTATAATACCCATCGCCTATTAAGAGCAATTGACATGAATGTATTATTAAGTCAGTTACCGGAAAAAGAGCAAGCTTGCTTTTCTGAAAAAATGGTTCCCTCTGAAGAAATAAAACAGTTATTTTCTCAATACACATCCATTATAGAAAATACACGATCTCTACAACAACAGTGTAACATAAAGTTTGATTTTTCTAAAAACAAACCATCCCTCAACAAAAAAAGCTATACTAATGACCGAAAAAAAGATTATATCTTATTAGAGCAATTATGCGGAGAAGGATTAATCTATCGATATAAAACCTTATCTCCTTCTCAAAAAATCATAGACCGATTAACAAAAGAGCTCGAACTGATCAATAGAATGAATTTCGTTTCTTATTTCCTTATCAACTGGAAAATCATCAAATATGCCAGAGAGAAAAAATATTATTACGTAGGAAGAGGTAGCGGAGCCAATAGCATCGTAGCATATTTGCTACGTATAACAGATGTTGACCCTGTAGAACTCGACTTATACTTCGAGCGATTTATTAATTCTCACCGAACCAGCCCTCCTGATTTTGATATTGATTTTTCCTGGAAAGACCGACAAGACATAACCCGATACATCTTTGATACTTTCGGACATAATCACGTAGCTCTATTAGGAACCTATATCACATTTCAATATAAAGGAGTCGTCCGGGAACTCGGAAAAGTATTTGGTTTACCTAAGTTCGAAATAGATAAATTAAGTAATCAGGACTATGAATACGAAACGTTGGATCATATTAGTAAACTTGTGCTCTTATACGGGGAGCTCATTCAGGGAAAACCCAATTATATCAGCATCCATGCCAGTGGTATCTTAATCTCAGAAGCACCGATACACAATTACAGTGCTACAAACCTGCCTCCAAAAGGATTTTCTACAGTTCAGTTTGATATGATTATAGCAGAAGATATCGGTTTATATAAATTTGATATTTTAGGACAAAGAGGATTAGCTAAAATAAAAGATACCTTAGAAATTATCCGATATAACCAGCCTGACCATCCCCCATTCGATATTCACGATGTCAATGTTTTCAAAAAAGATAAACATATCAATGCCTTAATTCGCAATGCCAAATGCCTCGGATGTTTCTATGTAGAATCTCCTGCCATGCGGATGCTTCTTCATAAACTAAAAACCGATTCGTATCTAGGATTAGTTGCTGCCAGTTCCATCATTCGACCTGGAGTAGCCAAAAGCGGTATGATGCGGGAATACATCCTCAGAAAACACGATACCAGCAGAACCAATAAAGCACACCCTATATTGCTAAAATTAATGCCTGAAACATACGGTATTATGGTATATCAGGAAGACGTTATAAAAGTAGCGCACTATTTCGGAAAACTTAGCCTGGATGAAGCAGATGTCCTGCGAAGAGGAATGAGTGGAAAATTCAGATCTAGAGAAGAATTTAAGATTGTCAAACAGCGATTCATCTCGAATTGTAGAAATGAAGGATATTCAGAAAAAGTCATCTACGAAGTATGGGAGCAAATATCCAGTTTTGCAGGCTATGCATTTCCCAAAGGACATTCAGCTTCTTATGCTGTAGAAAGTTATCAAAGTTTATTCCTAAAAACATATTACCCTCTAGAATATCTCGTAGCCACGATAAATAACGGAGGGGGATTTTATATGCCCGAAGTGTATATCCATGAAATAAAACTCCTGGGAGGCATTATCCATACTCCTTGTATCAATAATAGCAACTATCTGGCTGTAATAAAAGGGAAAGATGTTTATCTAGGCTTTATGATGCTACGAAACCTGGAAACAAAAACAAGTGAATTATTTCTCTCTGAACGCAGTATTAATGGAGAGTTTCTATCGTTGGAAGACTTTATAAATAGAGTTTCCATCAGTATTGAACAACTTAGTATTTTGATAAAAATAGGCGCCTTTAACTATACCAATAAAACAATGTCTGAATTATTATGGGTAGCTCACCTTAATTTGAATACACTCACAAATCCTCATCCTAAAACACAAAACTCTCTATTTACCGACAAACCAATAGAATATACTCCTCCTAAAATCAATAGATCATTACTGGAAATAGCCTTTGAGCAAATTGAAGCCCTAGGCTATCCGCTTCAAGGGTATTTTCCTCTATTAAAAAACACCCCTGTAAACAAAACCACTACAAAACACCTTCCTTTTTACATCAATAAGAATATCGACATCTATGGTTTTTTAATAACTACCAAACGGACAACTACTAGCCATGGACATAGAATGATATTCGGAACATTTCTAGACCAAACAGGGGGTATATTCGATACTGTCATTTTTCCTAATACACTAAAAAAATACAAACTAAAGGGAAAAGGTATTTACCGTATCTATGGAAAAGTAGTTGAAGAGTTTGATTTCCTTAGTATCGAAATTAGTAAAGTCGTCAAACAAGACTATATCCAGGATCCCAGGTATACCTAATCTCTTTTCTTTCTCAAAATCAAAGTCGTATGATTTTCAAATAATGCTTTCTGCTCCATCATAATTTCTGCCGATTCAAGGATACCCAGGGTCTCTTTTGCCCCGCGTTTATTCGTCATCACAACTCCATTCGGATTGTTATTGAGAAAAGCAACTACTTCCTCTACGGTGTTAACTACAGCATATGTTTTATGAAAATTAATTGGAAATGACGCATCAAAACGTTTATAAACAAGTACATCTGTATTTTTATCAATCACTTTTTTTGCCAACACGACAGGACTTTGAGCAATCAATTTAGGAAACACAACCCCAAATAAAACCATTCCTTGTACAATCCAGCTACCACCAAAAAATAAGAAGCTTTTGATAATCTTATCTTTTTTATAAAACCAAAAGCCTATAATCGCACCAAAAGTTACTATCAATAAAAATAACGCATGCCCCTGCACTCCCACTAATTGTTTTTCTATTCTCAATACAATATATCCGGCAACAGGTAATAATATACACAAGATCAGCAGCCCCCATAACCCCACAGACAAAACCTTCTTATCTCTTTTTTTATATACTTCCAGGAAAAAGGCGGTAATCATTATTGAAATAAAAGGATAACACGGCATTGGATAATTCGGTAATTTTGTACTGGACATACTAAAAAAAAGGATAAATACACTTGTAACCACCAAAGAAAATAAAATCAATGGATCCTTCTTTCGATGCTTCCAGGCATGTACAAGGCTTTGAGGCAGAAAAACGGAAAAAGGCAATAACCCCAAAATCACGAATAAAAATATCATTCCATAACCACCACCATGTCCTTCCATTTCTGTTCCGAACCTATTCAGATTATGCCCTATAAAAAAACCTTTTGTCCATTCTCCTTCTGTCGTTATATGCGCCATATAAAACCAGGGAGCACTTATAAGTAATACTCCACCTAAACCAACAATAGGTTCTATTTCTTTTATATTAGAAAAAGTAAGCTCTTTTCTAAAAAGTAAAAAAAGAAATACAATCCCTCCGGGAAGTAGTATACTCACTGGTCCCTTTGTGAGAATTCCTAAGCCTAAGCTGAGATAAAATAACCACAACCATTTTTTCTTTTTTTCTCCATAAAAAAGGTAAAAACTAAACAAAGCAGCACTTAGAAAAAAAATTAAATATGGATCTGGAACAGAGAGGTGAAACTCTTGAATAAAAAAAAGAGAGGATAATAATACAAAAACTGCTACCAAGGCAAAATGACGATGTTTAACTTTAGATAAAAATAAATAGGTAATCAGCAATGTCAATCCGCCAAATATGCTCGAAAAAAAACGAGCTCCAAACGCCCCTACACCAAAAATTTTATACCCTAATATCATAAAAAAATAATGCAGAGGAGGCTTATCTGTCCTTAATATATTATTAAATGTTGGCTTATATAACATCCCATGTAACAACATCTCTCTCGCTGCCTCACTATTTTTAGCCTCATCTAATATATAAATAGCATACCCCCCAATATTAAAAGCGCATACAAAAACAGAAACCAGAAAAATAAGCCCCGCCAGGTAACGATAGTTAATAATAGTATTCAGCTTAATTAGCAATAAACTCATCATAAAAATTGATTAAGTTAATCCCATGCTCTTTTTCTCTCTAACGAAATACGTATTCTCAGCTTATCTTCAAACCAGATTTTGGGATACACCTTTACGACCCAATAAGCTAATAAAGAAGAAACCGTTCCGAAACATATTCCAAAATAGACATCCACAAAAAAATGTTGAACTAAATATATTCTAGAAATACCGACTAACAGACCAATGACAAACAAGCCCCAACTAATCATTCTCTTTTTAATTAAAACAGAAAGAAATGAAACAATAAAAAAGATACAGGTTGTATGTCCTGAAGGAAAAGAATTAACATATCGTATTTTTACTCCCTCTATCAGCTTTACCAGATGTATTGAGTCTGTTTCTTTTAATAACAGAAAGGGTCTATGAAGATTATGGAATAATAACTGTTTGAATAACAAAACGAACATTAATTGGAAACAAAAGGCCAAAACAAACATATAAAACCATTTAAATCGACAAAGTAACCCTATAAATAGCCCTACAATACCTATAGTAACCCCATTTCCTATCTTGCTTATATTAATAAAAAAAATATTCAGAATGGGAGTTTGTAAATTATTAAGAAAAACGACAATTAAACCTTTTCGCAAAAAAATAAGAGGGAAACATATAATTAAAAAGAATAAATACGGGACAAAATTAGAGAAAAAAACCTTCTTCATTGTTATATGTTATTTACTCAAAAATAAAGCAGAGAAGAAAATAAAATGTAATATTTAGGAAAAGAGATTATTATCAAATAATCATCACAGGCAACATAAGGAAGAAAACAGTTCTCTTCTATAGGATGGGGTATTTAGGTTATAGGTAGTAAGTACACCTGCTGAGAACTATACAACAAAAAAAATGCCCTCCATTAAACAATGAAGGGCATCAAAAAAGGCGGCGACCTACTCTCCCACAGTAGTAGT